>NZ_JBJGZO010000036.1:0-47192 GCF_054050575.1 Blastococcus sp. SYSU D00868 | reverse complement strand
CCCCCCCCCCCCCCCCCCCCGCCCCCCCCCCCCCCCCCCCCCCCCCCCCCCCCCCCCCCCCCCCCCCCCCCCCCCCCCCCCCCCCCCCCCCCCCCCCCCCCCCCCCCCCCCCCCCCCCCCCCCCCCCGCTACAGCGACGCGGGCGCGGCGGCGACGGCGGGAACCGTCGGCCGGGCCGGCTCGCCGGCCGCGGGGACCGCGGCCGGGCCCCGGGTGCCGGCGTAGGCCGCGCTCAGCCGCCGGTAGGCGGGGCTGGCGAACGCCGCGAGGACGGCGAGGACGCCGATCAGCCCGGTGACCACGAAGACCAGGGCGATGCCGCGGGTCGGGCCGGTCCCGAACCAGTCGCCGATCGCCCGGGCGCCGGCGCCGTCGGTCATGAACGGGATGACGACGAACTGGGTGAGCGGCGCCATCAGGAACGCGGTCAGCGGCGAGGCGGCCTGCTCGACGCTCTGCGCGAAGCCGAACACCCGGCCCTGCCGCTCGTAGGGCACCACCCGCTGGAGCACGGTCTGCTCGGCGGCCTCGGCGAAGGGCATGACCGTCATGAACACGGCCATCGCGATCGTCAGGGTGAGGATCGAGGACACCAGCGGGAACAGCAGGGTCCCGGCCCACATGGCCAGGTCGACCAGCAGCAGGACGCGGATCGGGCGGCTGCCCAGGCCGATCCGGGCGACCAGCAGCCCGCCCACGACCAGCAGCGCGGACAGCCCGCCCCACAGCAGCCCCCACGCCTGCACCGACATCAGCGACAGGCCGTAGGGGTCCATCAGCGCCATGAACGCGCCGCCGAGGAAGTTGTTGAAGCAGCTGAACAGGATCAGCGGCAGCAGGCCCGGGACGCCGCGGACCAGGCGCAGCGTCCCGCGCAGGTCGACGCCGGCCGCGGCGGGCGCGGCGTCGTCGTCCCCGGCCGCGGCCGCGGCGCCGTCCTCGGGGACCCGCACCCGGGTGAGGTGGACGACGGAGGCGACCAGCACGGCCAGCGCCAGCACCAGGACGGCGGTCATGCCGCCGAAGGCGACCAGCAGCCCGCTGACCACCGAGGTGACCAGCATGGACAGCCCGGTGGCCGACCCGACCAGGCCGTTGGCCCGGTCCCGGCGGTCCTCGGGCACGAGCAGCGTCACCAGGGTCGTCAGCGCGATGGACCGCGGGTTGCCCGCGATCACGCCCAGCATCAGCAGGACGACGAAGCACCACAGCGGCACGCTGCCCGCCGTCCGGAAGGACTCCGCCGGCGTGACCAGCAGGACGACGGACGCCAGGCCGTAGAGCGCGATGGAGGCCACCGCGGACGCCTGCAGGACGGCGTGCTTGCGGTGGTGGTCGACCAGGCTGCCGAACCAGATGCCGGTGCCGGCGGTCGCGACCAGGAAGATCCCGGCGATCATGCCGGTGGCGAAGACCGACCCCGTCTCGAGGAACACCCAGAAGGTGACCGCGAACCAGACGGTGTAGTTCACGACCGACACCAGCAGGTTGTCCACCAGCAGGTGCGCGAAGACCCGCTGGGGACCCGAGCGCAGGTCCAGGGCGGGGGGCCGGTCGGCCATGGCGGTCTCCTCGTCGGTGGCTGCCCGCGGCCGGGAGGCCGGCGGACGTTCACCAGAGGAGACCGGGCGATGGCCCCGCGCTCATCGGCACCCGCGAGATCTGCACACCCGTCGGCATCAGGCGCTGAGGGCGACGGGTGTGCAGATCTGGTCGGCTACAGGCGCTCGGCGACGAAGTCGATGCAGGCGGTCAGGGCGCTGACGTCGTCGGGGTCGACGGCGGGGAACATGCCCACCCGCAACTGGTTGCGGCCGAGCTTGCGGTAGGGCTCGACGTCGACGACGCCGTTGTCCCGCAGCACCTGCGCGATGCGCGCGGCGTCCACGCCCTCGGCGAAGTCGACCGTGCCGACGACCAGCGACCGCTGCGCCGGGTCGGCGACGAACGGGGTGGCGATCTCCGACTTCTCCGCCCAGCCGTACAGCCGGCCGGACGAGTCGCGGGTGCGCTCGACCGCGCCGGACAGGCCGCCCAGCCCGTTGAGCCAGTCGACCTGGTCGGCCAGCAGGAACAGCGTCGCGACCGCGGGGGTGTTGTACGTCTGGTCCTTGGCGGAGTTGTCGACGGCGATCGACAGGTCGAGGAACCCGGGCACCCACCGCCCCGACGCCCTGATCTCGGCCACCCGCGCCAGCGCCCGCGGCGACATGAGGGCCACCCACAGCCCGCCGTCGGCGGCGAAGGCCTTCTGCGGGGCGAAGTAGTAGACGTCGCTCTGCGCCACGTCCACCGGCAGGCCGCCGGCGCCGCTGGTCGCGTCGATCAGCACGAGCGCGTCGTCGTCGGCGCCCCCGGGCCGGGCCACCGGCGCCATGACCCCGGTCGAGGTCTCGTTGTGCGCCCAGCCGTAGGCGTCGATCCCCGGCGCGCCGGCGGGCAGGGCCAGCGTCCCCGGCTCCGCCGAGGTGATCACCGGGTCGCCGAGGAACGGCGCGTCCCGGACGCCGGAGGCGAACTTGGCCGAGAACTCGCCGAAGGTGCCGAACGCGGCGCGGTCGCGGATGAGCCCGAAGGCGGCGGCGTCCCAGAACGCCGTCGTCCCCCCGTTGCCGAGGACGACCTCGTAGCCCTCCGGCAGCCCGAACAGCCGGCCCAGCCCCTCGCGGATCCGGCCGACCAGCCGCTTCACTGGCGCCTGCCGGTGCGAGGTGCCCATGAGCGCCGCGCCGTCGGTGGCCAGCGCCCGCAGGGCCTCCGGGCGGACCTTGGACGGACCGCAGCCGAAGCGCCCGTCACGGGGCAGCAGGTCGGCGGGGATCTGGATGGTCATGCGGGGTCCCTCCCCGGGTCGACGGCGTCAGCACGAGGGGCCCGCCGCGGACGTGCGTGCGACGGGCCCCTGCGGTGGTGGTCGGTGCCTCAGGAGGCGGGGGCCACCTGGCTGATGGACTTGGTCTGGACGTTCTCCCAGCCCTCGACCTCCTCGGGCTTGCGCGGGTCGGGGCCGATGTAGCGGGCCGACGGGCGCACGAGGCGGCCGGTGTTCTTCTGCTCGAGGATGTGCGCGCACCAGCCGGCGGTGCGGGCGCAGGTGAACATCGAGGTGAACATGTGGCTGGGTACCTCGGCGAAGTCGAGGACGATGGCCGCCCAGAACTCCACGTTGGTCTCGACCGGCCGGTCCGGGCGCCGCTCGCGCAGCTCCTTGAGCGCGGCCTGCTCCAGGGCGCGGGCGGCCTCGAAGCGCGGCGCGCCGAGCTCCTCGGAGGCGCGGCGGAGCACGCGGGCGCGCGGGTCCTCGGCGCGGTAGACCCGGTGGCCGAAGCCCATCAACCGCTCCTTGCGGTCGAGCAGGTCCTTCACGTACTTCTCGGCGTCGCCGGTCCGCTCCACCTCGTCGAGCATGTGCAGCACGCGGGACGGGGCGCCGCCGTGCAGCGGGCCGGACATCGCGCCGATCGCCCCGGACATGGCCGCGGCGACGTCGGCGCCGGTGGAGGCGATGACGCGGGCGGTGAACGTCGAGGCGTTCATGCCGTGCTCGGCCGCCGACGTCCAGTACGCGTCGACGGCGGCCACGTGGCGGGGGTCGGGCTCGCCGCGCCAGCGGACCATGAAGCGCTCGACGATGGTCGAGGCCTCGTCGATGCGCTTCTGCGGCACCGCGGGGACGCCGATGCCGCGGGCGGACTGCGCGACGTAGGACAGCGCCATCACCGCGGCGCGGGCCAGCTGGTCGCGGGCCTCCTCGGAGGAGATGTCCAGCAGCGGGCGGTAGCCCCAGAACGGGGCGAGCATCGCCAGCGCCGCCTGCACGTCGACGCGCACGTCGCCGCTGTGCACCGGGATCGGGAACGGCTCGGCCGGGGGCAGGCCCGGGCCGAACTTGCCGTCGACCAGCAGGGCCCAGACGTTGCCGAAGGTGACCTTGCCGACGAGGTCCTCGATGTCGACGCCGCGGTAGCGCAGGGCGCCGCCGTCCTTGTCCGGTTCCGCGATCTCCGTCTCGAAGGCGATGACACCCTCGAGACCCGGCTTGAAGTCGTCGGCCATCTCGCATGCTCCTCTGCGCGCGCGGGATCGTGCGTCGGATCGCGGCGCACGACAACGCTGGAACAGTAGGCCCAACCCCCGGGCGCGGCGCAGCCGGGGCGGGCCCGGTGGCAGCATCGGACGGGTGCCCGACCTCTCCCGCATGCGCAGGGACTACGACCGCCCCGTACTGCGGGAGGACGACCTGGCCGCCACCTGGCTGGAGCAGTTCGACCGCTGGTTCGGCGACGTCGTGGCCGCGGAGCTGCCCGACCCCAACGCGGTGGTCGTCGCCACGGCGGACGCCGACGGGGCGCCGGACGCCCGCATCGTGCTGGTGAAGGGCTACGACGAGGCCGGCTTCGTGTTCGGCACCAGCTACGCCTCGGCCAAGGGCGCGCAGCTGGCGGTCAACCCGCGGGCGGCGCTGGTGTTCCCCTGGCACGCGCTGCAGCGCCAGGTGCGGGTGACCGGGCGGGTGGAGCGGATCGGCGACCGCGCCTCCGACGGGCTGTGGGACCCGCGGCCCCGGGAGGCGCAGCTGGCGGCCGTGGCGTCGGTGCAGTCGACCGTCGTCGACTCCCGCGACGAGCTGGAGGCGCGGGTGCGGCTGCTGGACGAGGAGACGCCGGAGGGGTCGGTGCCGCGCCCGCCCACCTGGGGCGGCTACCGGGTGGTGCCCGAGGTCGTGGAGTTCTGGCAGGGCGGGCCCGGGCGGCTGCACGACCGGCTGCGCTTCGTGCGGGACGACGCCGAGGGCGGCGGCTGGATCGTGCAGCGCCTCGCGCCATGACGTCCCCGGTCGACCCGGTCGAGGGTGCCGGGAAGGCGGCGGAGCCGGCACCGGCGCCGCGCCGGCGGGGCTGGGCCATCGACACCACCCCGCTGCAGAACCCGCACTACCGCCGGCTGTTCTGGGGCATCGCCGCGACGATGCTCGGCCAGCAGATGACGCTGGTCGCCGTCCCGTTCCAGGTCTACGACCTGACCGGCTCCTCGCTGCTGGTCGGCGTCACCTCGATCGTGGCGCTGGTGCCGCTGGTCGTGTTCGGCCTGCTCGGCGGGGCGATCGCCGACGCGATGGACCGCCGCCGGCTGATGCTGGTCACCGCCACCGGCTCGGCGGTGACCAGCACCCTGCTCGCCCTGCAGGCGCTGCTGCCCGGCGGCGGCAACATCTGGCTGCTGTGGCTGCTGACGGCGGCGGTCTCCGGGTTCAGCGCGGTCAACCAGCCGACCCGCAGCGCGGTGATCCCGGCGATCGTCGGGCCGGCCGGGGTGCCCGCGGCCAACGCGCTGTCGATGACGGTGCGCCAGGTCGGCGTCATCGTCGGGCCGCTGCTGGCCGGGGTGCTGATCGGGCTGGGCGACCTGTTCCTGGCCTACGCCGTCGACGCCGCCGGGTTCGTCGTGGCCCTGCTGCTGCTGCGCGGGCTGCCGCCGCTGCCGCCGGGGTCCGCGGCGACCGGCCCGCTGCGGCTGGCCTCGGCGGTGCGCGGGGTGGGGGAGGGCTTCACCTTCCTGCGCACGCAGCCGGTGCTGCTCATGACGTTCGTCGTCGACATCATCGCCATGGTCTTCGCCTGGCCGCAGGCGGTGTTCCCGGAGCTCACCGAGACGCGGTTCGCCGACTCGCCCAACGCGCTGGGCTGGCTGTTCGCCGGCGTCTCCATCGGCGCCCTGCTCATGGGGCTGACCTCGGGCTGGGTGTCGCGGGTCGACCGGCAGGGCGCGGTGGTCATCGCCGCGATCGTGGTCTGGGGCGTGGCGATCGTCGGCTTCGGGTTCGCGCCGTCGCTGTGGCTGGCGGTGCTGTGCCTGGCCGTGGCCGGCGCCGGGGACATGGTCAGCGCCGTGCTGCGCTCGTCGATGCTCCAGCTGGCCGCGCCCGAGGAGATGCGCGGGCGGATGCAGGGCGTGTTCATCGTCGTGGTGGCCGGCGGCCCGCGGCTGGGCGACCTGCGCGCCGGCGCGCTGGCCAGCACCGCGGGGGTGACGACGGCGATGGTGTCCGGCGGCGTCATGACCGTCGTCGCCATGGCGGTCGTGGCCCTGGCGGTGCCCTCGTTCTGGCTGTTCCGGGCCTCCCGCTCGACCCAGCCCTCCGCGCCGCCGGGGGGAGCCCGGCCGGTCTCGCCCGCCCCCGAGAGTGGCGAGGGCCGACCGGGCTCCGCCCCGTCGTGACGCGCGCGCGGGGCGGCGGCAGCGTACTGACCGGTTCCGCAAGGACTACGCGAGGGCCCCGGCGACCACCCGCAGGTCGGCGACGAGCGCGTCGAACGCGGCCGCGCGGGCCTCGTCCGGCGTCCGCAGCACGGCGGAGGGGTGCGTGGTCGCGAGCATCCACGTCTGGTGCGGGGCGTCCTCGTCGTCGTCGGCCGGGTCGACCGCCGCGACCCCGGGCGGCGTCCAGGGGAGCAGCTGCCCGCGGTCCTTGGTGATCCGGAAGGACGGCGAGATGAGCGCCTTGGCGGCGGTCGCCCCCAGGCAGACGACGACCTCGGGCTTGAGCACCTCGAACTCCGCCTCCAGCCACGGCCGGCAGGCGCGCAGGTGCTCGGGCCCCGGCGACTGGTGGATCCGCCGCTTGCCGGTCGGCGTGAACCGGAAGTGCTTGACCGCGTTGGTGACGTAGGCGTCGCCGCGGTCGATGCCGGCCTCGTCCAGCGCCCGGTCGAGCAGCCGCCCGGCCGGGCCGACGAACGGCTCGCCCTTGCGGTCCTCCTGGTCGCCGGGCTGCTCGCCGACGAACACGATCCGCGCCGTCTCCGGGCCCTCGCCGAAGACCGTCTGCGTGGCCGGCTCCCAGAGCTCGCAGGCCCGGCACCCGGCGGCCGCCGTCCGCAGGCCCGGCAGCCCGACGCCGCGGGGAGGCTGGGCCGGCACGTTCTCCTGGCTCATGCCCTGATGACACCGCAGTCGGCGCGCGGGCGCGCGCCGGGCACGGGATAGCTTCGGGGGCAGGCCGAGGAGGGGGACGGACGAGTGCTGGAGTTCGACGGGCTCTACAAGAGCTATGGCGCCCACCGCGTGCTGGACGGTGTCGGGTTCACCGTCGCGCCCGGCTCGATGTTCGGCTTCTGCGGGGCCAACGGCGCGGGCAAGACGACGACGATGCGCATCGCGCTCGGCCTGGCCCGGGCCGACGCCGGCGAGGTGCGGTGGCGGGGCGCCCCGCTCGACGCCGCCGCCCGCCGGCGGATCGGCTACATGCCGGAGGAGCGCGGGCTCTACCCCAAGATGCGCGTCGGCGAGCAGCTCGCCTACTTCGCACGTCTGCACGGGATGGACGGCGCCGCGGCCGCGCGCGCCGCCGACCACTGGGCCGAGCGGCTGGGCCTCGGCGACCGGCGCAAGGACGCCGTCGAGAAGCTGTCGCTGGGCAACCAGCAGCGGGTGCAGCTGGCCGCCGCCCTGGTCAGCCGGCCGGAGGTGCTCATCCTCGACGAGCCGTTCTCCGGACTGGACCCGGTCGGGGTCGACTCGCTGGCCGAGGCGCTGCTGGAGCAGTGCCGGGGCGGCGTCCCGGTCGTCTTCTCGAGCCACCAGCTGGACCTCGTCGAGCGGCTGTGCGACTCGGTGGGGATCCTCGCCCGCGGCCGCATGGTCGCCAGCGGCACCGTCGAGGAGCTGCGCCGCCGCGAGGCCGGCCGGCTGCTGCGCGTCGTCGTCCCCGAGGCGCCGGCGGGCTGGGCGCACGGGCTGCCCGGCGTGCGGGTGGTCTCCCAGCAGGGCGGCGACACCCTGCTGGAGCTCGCCGCCGGCGGCGACGACCAGACCGTCCTCGCCGCCGCGCTGCGCACCGGCCGGGTCAGCCACTTCGCCTGGCGCGAGCCGACCCTCGTCGAGCTGTTCCGCGAGGCGGTCGCCGACCCCGCCCCGGCGCCGGCCGCGGCCGACGAGGAGGTGGCCGCGTGAGCGAGCCGAGGCCGCTGGGCAGCGCCGCGCTGGTCCGGCTCGTCGCCGGCCGGGAGATCTCCACCCGGCTCCGGGACAAGAACTTCATCATCAGCTCGATCGTGATCATCCTGGTGCTGATCGGCGTGATGGCCTTCCAGGTCGTCGTCGGCTCCGGCGAGGACGAGGGCCGGATCGGCATCGTCGGCGACAGCAGCGAGCTCGGCCCGGCCGTCCAGGCGCAGGGCGAGGCGGTGGGCGTCGACGTCACCGTCGTCCCGCTGCCCGACGAGGCCGCCGCCCGGCAGGCGGTCGACGACGAGGACGTCGACGGCGCGCTGGTCGGCGGCGCCGACGACCCGCAGCTGCTGGTGAGGGACCGCGACGCGACGCTGGAGGCGGTGGTCAACGGCGCGGTCGCCGGCGTGGCGATCGCCACCCGGCTGGCCGAGGCCGGGGTGGACGTCGGCGACGTCCCGGAGGTCTCGGTGACGGCGCTCGACGCCGGGGACGACGACGGCGAGCGGGTGGTCACCGCGATCATCGGGGTCGGCATCCTGTACGGCCTGCTCATCATGTTCGGCCAGTTCGTCGCCCAGGGCGTGGTCGAGGAGAAGTCCAGCCGGGTGGTCGAGCTGCTGCTGGCCACGATGCGGCCCTGGCAGCTGCTCGCCGGGAAGATCCTCGGCCTGGGGGTGCTGGGCCTGGCGCAGATCGTGGTCATCGGCGCCCTCGGCGTGACCGGGGCGCTCGCCTTCGACGTCGTCGACGTCCCCGGCGAGCTCATCGGCACGGTCGTGTCCGTCGTGCTGTGGTTCGTCCTCGGCTACGCCTTCTACGCCGCGATCTTCGCCGTCGCCGCCTCGCTGGTCAGCCGGCAGGAGGACCTGGGCACGGTGCTCACCCCGACCACCCTGGTGCTCGTCGCCGGCTTCTTCATCGGGCTGCAGGCCGCCGGGGACCCGGAGAGCACGCTGGCCACCGTCACCTCCTACGTGCCGGGGCTGTCGCCGCTGGTGATGCCGGTGCGGCAGGCGGCGGGGGAGGCCGCGGCCTGGGAGGTCGGGCTGGCCGTCGCCCTCATGCTCGTCGCCATCGCGCTCGTGGTCCGGCTGGGCGGCCGCGTCTACGCGGGGGCGCTGCTGCGCACCAGCGGGAAGACCAAGCTGCGGGAGGCACTGCGCGCCGAGCGCGCCTGACGGAGGACCTCCC
Source organism: Blastococcus sp. SYSU D00868 (assembly GCF_054050575.1). Lineage (NCBI taxonomy): Bacteria > Bacillati > Actinomycetota > Actinomycetes > Geodermatophilales > Geodermatophilaceae > Blastococcus > Blastococcus sp. SYSU D00868. The sequence goes on along the minus strand of NZ_JBJGZO010000036.1, from coordinate 38,048 downwards.
TGCCCCCACCGCTGGCACGCTCGCGGCGGGCCCCTGCAGGGGGGCCGACCCGCCGGGCCCGTGACCTCCTCCGGTTGCGTCCGGATGGGGAGGGGTAGCCGCCCGCGCATGGCGATGCAGCTGGGCTACACGATGATGACCGAGCAGGCCGGGCCGAAGGACCTGGTGAGCCACGTGGTCGGCGCCGAGGAGGCGGGCTTCGACTTCGCGGTCAGCAGCGACCACTTCTTCCCGTGGCTGGAGGAGATGGGCCACTCGCCCAACGCCTGGGTCACCCTCGGCGCCGCGGCGCAGGCCACCAGCCGCATCCCGCTGATGACCTACGTGACGTGCCCGATCCTGCGCTACCACCCGGTGGTCGTGGCCCAGCAGGCCGCGACGCTGCAGATCCTGTCCGGCGGCCGGTTCACGCTGGGCGTCGGCGCGGGGGAGAACCTCAACGAGCACGTCGTCGGCGCCGGCTGGCCGCCGGCCGACGTCCGCCACGAGATGCTCGTCGAGGCGCTGCAGGTGATCCGCGAGCTGTTCGACGGCGAGGGCCACGTCAACTTCCGCGGGGACCACTTCGACGTCGAGTCCGCCAAGCTGTGGGACCTGCCGGAGAAGCGGGTGCCGATCGGCATCGCGGTCTCCGGCCAGCAGTCCTGCGCCATCGCCGGCGAGCTCGGCGACGCGATGATCGCCACGGAGCCGCGCACCGAGCTGGGCGAGTGGTTCGACGACGCCGGCGGGGTCGGCAAGCCGCGGATCGCGCAGATGCCGATCAGCTACGACACCGACCGGGACGCCGCCGTCGAGCGCGCGCACCGGCTGTTCCGCTGGTTCGGCCTCGGCTGGAAGGTCAACGCCGAGCTGCCCGGCCCGCCGGCCTTCGAGGCGGCCAGCCAGTTCGTCCGCCCGGACGACGTCGCCGGCAGCATCCCGTGCGGCGCCGACGTCGACGCCGTCATCGAGGGCGCGCGGGAGTACGCCGACGCCGGGTTCACGCACCTGGCGCTGGTCCAGATCGGCGGCGACGTCCAGGCGCCCTACCTCGAGTGGGCGCAGCGCGAGCTGATGCCGGCCTGGAAGGAGGCCTTCGGCGCCTGAGGAAGGACCTCCCTGCCCCCACCGCTCACCAGCTCGCGGCGGGCCCCTGCAGGGAGGCCACCCGCCGTCGGGGGAGACACGATCGGGTCAGGTCACCACCACGGAGGACGCCGCGGGCCGCCGCGGCACCGCACGATGGCGGCATGACCGAGGACCTCCACGAGCGCCTCCGGCGACTGCCGGACGCCGACGCGCCCGCGCTCATCGCCCTCGGCCGTGAGCTGGTCGGCGCGGGCCGCCTGCCCGACGCCGAGGAGTGCTTCCGCCGCGCCGCGGCCCTGGGCGACGCCGTGGCGGCCTTCGCGCTGGGCAACACGCTGGCCGCGCAGGAGCGGTGGAACGAGGCGAGCATCGCCTACGAGGCCGCCCTGGCCGGCGGCGAGGCGCACGCCTGGCGCACGCTGGGCACGGTCCTCGACGAGATGGGCGACGAGGAGGGGGCGCTGGCCGCGTGGCGCGGCGCCGCCGAGGCGGGCGACCCGCACGCCGCCGCCGTCCTGGCCTGCCGGGAGTGGTGCCGCACCCAGGACGTCGGGCTGGAGGCTGCCCTGCGGGCCGGCGCCGACCTGTTCCCGCCCGCCCGGGCCGACCTGGCCGACCTGCTGCGGGAGACCGGCCGGGCCGTCGAGGCGCGCTTCGTGCTGGAGGTCGGGGCCAAGCGCGGCGAGGCCGTGGCCTGGCTGCCGCTGGGCAACCTCTACTGCGACGAGCTCGGCGACGACGAGGCGGCCGAGGAGGCCTACCGCAGCGGGATCGCCGCCGGCGACGTCCGCTGCCACCACAACCTGGGCGTGCTGCTCGTCGGCCGCGGCGACCGGGAGGGCGCGACCGAGCAGTTCGGCCTGGGCGCCGAGGCCGGAGACGAGCTGGCGATGGCCGCGCTCCGGTACTTCCAGGACTGACCCGCCCCTGCTCGACGAGATCTGCACACTCGTCGGCATCAGCGGCTGATGGTGACGACTGTGCAGATCTCGTCGCGTCAGGGCAGCTGGCGGAGGGCGGCGAGCGGGCCGCGGTAGGACGACGCCGGCGGGCCGGTGACCCCCGGGCGCGCGGTGAACAGCCGCCCGGCCCCGGGCTGCGCCGCCAGGTCCTCGCCGGACATCCCCTCGGCCGAGGTGGTCACCACCAGCAGGTCGCGGCCGGGCCCGGCGAAGCAGCAGGCGGAGGTCTGCTCGACCGGGACGTCGACGACGGCGAGCAGCTCGCCGTCCGGGGAGTACCGCCGCACCTGGCCGGCGCCCCACAGCGCCGTCCAGAGGCAGCCCTCGTCGTCGACGGTGAGCCCGTCGGCCACGCCCGGCTCCCCGCCGAACTCCAGCAGCACGCGGCCGGCGCCCAGCGTGCCCGAGGCGACGTCGTAGTCGACGGCGTGCAGCAGGCCCGGGCCGGAGTCGGCGAGGTACAGCGTGCCGCCGTCGGGTGACCAGCCCAGGCCGTTGGAGACGGTCAGCCCGTCCCGCAGGGTGCGCACCGTGCCGTCGAGGTCCAGGCAGTAGAGGGCCCCCGCGCCCGGCCGCTGGTCGAACGCCATGGTCCCGGCCAGGAGGCGGCCGGCGGGGTCGCATGCGGCGTCGTTCATCCGCGTGCCGCCGGACTCCGCGGTGCCACCCTCGCCGGCCAGCTCCAGCAGCACCCGGGCGGTGCCGTCGCCGGCCACGTGCGTGAAGCCGCCGCCGGCGGCCAGCAGCCACCCGCCGCCGGCGGCCGGGGCGACGGCGCCCACCGTGTCCCCGCCGCGGTGCGCGGCCACCTCGGTGAGCGCGCCGTCCGGCCCCACCGTCGCCCGGCGCAGCAGGCCACCGGAGATGTCGACCCACAGCAGCTCGGACCGGCCGGCGTCCCAGCGCGGCCCCTCCCCGTGCTCGGCGACGGACGGCTCGGCGGGGGTCGCGGTCAGGCGCTGCACGGGGTCGATGGTCCCCGTGTCATCCGGCCGTCACACGCCCGGCGGCATACTCCGGCCATGTCCGAAGCCACGGTGGACGTCGCCGACCTCCGACAGCACGGCCGCGGGGAGGACGCCGGCGCCGGCACCGACGCCCCGCTGCGGGACGACATCCGGCTGCTCGGCCGGGTGCTCGGCGAGGTCATCGCCGAGCAGTCCGGCGACGAGGTCCTGGACCTCGTCGAGCGCACCCGCGTGGCCGCCTTCGGGGTGCGCCGCAGCGACGTGGACCGGGCCGAGCTCGCCGCCCGGCTCGGCGAGCTGGACGTCCGCTCGGCCAACCACGTCATCCGCGCGTTCAGCCACTTCTCGCTGCTGGCCAACCTCGCCGAGGACATCCACCACGAGCGGCGGCGGCGCTACCACCGGCGCAGCGGCTCGCCGCCGCAGCCGGGCAGCCTGGCCGCCAGCTTCGCGATCCTGGACGACGCCGCGCTCGACGCCGACGCGGTCGCCGACGCGCTGGACGGCGCGCTGGTCGTCCCGGTGGTCACCGCGCACCCGACCGAGGTGCGGCGCAAGACGATCACCCAGGTGCAGCGGCAGGTCACCGAGCTGATCCGCCTGCGCGACCGCTCCACCGAGGACCTGGGCGCGGACCCGGAGTGGGCCGGCAAGCTGTGGCGCTCGGTGCTCACCCTCTGGCAGACGGCGCTGCTGCGGCTGTCCCGGCTGCGGCTGCAGGACGAGATCGACGAGGCGCTGCGCTACTACGAGCTGTCGCTGTTCGAGGTCATCCCCGCCATCAACACCGAGCTGCGCCGCGCCCTGCGGCAGCGCTGGCCCGGCGCGGACCTGCTCGACCGGCCGATGCTCCAGCCCGGCTCGTGGATCGGCGGCGACCGCGACGGCAACCCCTTCGTCACCGCCGACGCGGTCCGCCGCGCCACCACCCGCCAGGCGGAGACGGCGCTGGGCCACCACCTGGCCGAGCTGGTCGCGCTGCGCGACGAGCTGTCGATGTCCGACCGGCTGGTCACCCCCACGCACGAGCTCTACGCGCTGGCCGACGCCTCGCGCGACGAGTCGCCGTTCCGCGCCGACGAGCCCTACCGGCGGGCGCTCATCGGCGTGCACGCGCGGCTGGCCGCGACCGCCCGCCGGGTGCTGGGCACCGTGCCCGGCGCCGCCCCGATCACCGACCTCGTGCCCTACGACGCGCCCGAGGAGCTGCTCGCCGACCTCGCCGTCGTCGACACCTCGCTGCGCAGCCACGGCGCCGGCGCGCTGGCCGACGACCGGCTGACCCGGCTGCGCGAGGCCGTCGAGGTGTTCGGCTTCCACCTGTGCGGCCTGGACATGCGGCAGAACTCCGCGGTGCACGAGGAGGTGCTCGCCGAGCTGCTGGCGTGGGCCGGCGTCTGCGACGACTACGCCGCGCTCGACGAGCCGTCGCGGGTCGAGCTGCTGGCCGGCGAGCTGCGGCTGCGCCGGCCGCTGGTGCGTCCCGACGCCGAGCTGTCCGACCTCGCCCGCGGCGAGCTGGACCTGGTCCGGGCCGCCGCCGAGCAGGTCGCGCTGCTGGGACCGGCGACCATCCCGAACTACGTGATCAGCATGTGCGAGTCGGTCAGCGACGTCCTCGAGGTCGCCGTCCTGCTCAAGGAGGTGGGCCTGCTCGAGCTCGACGCCGCCGGCCGGCCCACCTGCCCGGTCGGGATCTCGCCGCTGTTCGAGACGATCGAGGACCTGCAGAACGCCGGCGCCACCATGACCGCCGTCCTCGCCGAGCCGCTGTACCGGGACCTGGTCGCCGGCCGCGGGAACCTGCAGGAGGTCATGCTCGGCTACTCCGACAGCAACAAGGACGGCGGCTACCTGGCCGCCAACTGGGCGCTCTACCGGGCCGAGCTGGCCCTGGTCGAGGTCGCCCGCGCCGAGGGCGTGCGGCTGCGGCTGTTCCACGGCCGCGGCGGCACCGTCGGCCGCGGCGGCGGCCCCAGCTACGAGGCGATCCGGGCGCAGCCGCCCGGCGCCGTCTCCGGCTCGCTGCGGATCACCGAGCAGGGCGAGGTCATCGCCGCCAAGTACGCCGACCCCGACCTGGCCCGGCGCAACCTGGAGGCGATGGTCGCGGCGACCCTGGAGGCCAGCCTGCTCGACGTCGAGGGGCTGGGGGACGCCGCCGACGACGCCTACCGGCTGCTCGACGACCTGGCCGCCCGCGCGCAGCAGGCCTACCGGGCGCTGGTGCACGAGACCCCGGGCTTCGTGGAGTGGTTCCGCGCGGCCACGCCGATCCGCGAACTCGCCGAGCTGAACATCGGCAGCCGCCCGCCGTCCCGCAAGGCCGGCGACCGGATCGCCGACCTGCGCGCCATCCCGTGGGTGTTCAGCTGGTCGCAGGCCCGGATCATGCTGCCCGGCTGGTACGGCACCGGCTCGGCGCTGGAGGGCTGGGTCGGCGGCGACGAGGCCCGGCTGGAGCGGCTGCGCGAGCTGCACCGGCGCTGGCCGTTCTTCCGCACGGTGCTGTCCAACATGGGCATGGTGCTGGCCAAGACCGACCTGGGCCTGGCCGCCCGCTACGCCCAGCTGGTGCCCGACGAGGAGCTGCGCGCGCGGGTGTTCGACCAGATCACCGCCGAGCACGAGCGCACCTGCCGGATGCTGCTGGCGGTCACCGGGGACGACGAGCTGCTCACCGACAACCCCTCGCTGGCCCGCTCCATCCGCAACCGGTTCCCCTACCTGGAGCCGCTGCACCACCTGCAGGTGGACATGCTGCGCCGCCGGCGGGAGGGGGACGACGACGAGCTGGTCCGCCGCAACATCCAGCTGACCATCAACGGCATCGCCACCGCGCTGCGCAACTCCGGCTGATCCCGGACCGGCCCGGCGACCCCGGTCAGAGCTCCGGGACCGGCACCCGCGAGCGGTCCAGCCACCGGGCCAGCCGGGCGCCGTCCCACGGCCGGCGGCGGCGCCGGGCGGCCAGCAGCAGGCACCGCGGCAGCTCGAGCAGCGCCAGCGCGATGCCGGCCGCACCGGGCAGGTCGCGGTCGCGCACGTGGGCGGCGAGCGCCCGCGGCCGGCGGGCGAGGAGCGCGAGCGTGTCGGCGACCGGCCGCGCCGCGTGCTGGGGGACCAGGACCTGCACGGTCCGCGCGTGGTGCCACTCGCGCAGGAACACCCCGCGGGCGCTGCGGCCGCCCTTGCCGTGCCGGAAGCGGGTGCCGGGCACGCGCAGCAGCAGGTGCCCGGCGGCCCGCAGCCGGCGGGAGGCGTCGCGGTCCTCGTTGTAGAAGAAGTAGGCGGGGTCGAAGCCGCCCGCGGCGAGGAACTCCGCCCGGCGCAGCAGCAGCGCCGTGCCGGCCAGCTCCCGGACCGCGCGCGGCGGGCCGGGCGGGTCGTCGTCCTCCCCGGGGCCGTGCACCGCCGGCGCCGCCCACACGGCCCGCGGCTCGGCGTCCAGGGCCTCGGCCAGCCGGCGCAGCATCGCCGGCTCGGGCTCGCCGTCGGAGTTGAGCAGGGCGACGTAGCGGCCGCCGCACGCCTCGACCGCCAGGTCCATGGCGCGGGCGAAGCCGAGGTTGCGCCGCGCGCGCAGCACCCGCCGGCGCGCGGCCGGGTACCGTTCCGCCACGCAGGCGCGGGCCGCCGCCGACGTCTCCGGCCCGGCGGCGTTCTCCACCAGCAGCGCCCCGCCGCGCCAGCCCGCCCCGGTCGCCGCCGCGACGGCCGCGTGGTGGCGGGCGAGCGTCTCCGGGGACTCGCGGTGGACGAGGAAGACGACGTCGACGTCGTCGAGGCCGGTGCGGGGGCTGGTCACCGCCGGCTCCTACCCGCGGCCGGCCACGTGCTGCGCGACGGCGGCCGACCGGGCAGGGTCGGGGACGTGGGCAACGGGGGAGCGGTCGAGGGCGTCGCCGTCGCGGCCACCGGCGGGGACGTCCTGCAGCGCGCGGCCGCCGACCTGGGCCTGGCCCCGGCGGCGCTGGCGCCGGCCACCAGCGACCCGGCGTACCGGGTGCTGGCCGGCGCGGCCGGCGAGGCCGTGCTGCTGCGCCGCCAGTGGACCGTCGAGGGCACGCCCGAGGCGGTGGTGCTCGCCGCCGCCGGCATGGGGCCGGACCACCCGGCGGTGCGGGCGGCGGCGGTCGGCTGGGGCTGCGACCGGGTCCGCGACCGGCCCGGCGGGTGCGGCGTGCGGCGGCTCGCGCTGCCGCCGGCGACCGCGCCGCTGGCCGAGCAGTTCCTGGCCGCGGCGGCGCTGGCCGCCACCCGCGTGGAGACGGCGGTGGCGCTGGCCCGCGGCACCGGCGAGGACCGGGTCAAGCCCGACGGCAGCCCGGCGCTGGCCGCCGACGAGGCGGCGCACACCGCCGCGGCCGGCGTCCTCGGCGCGCTCGGGGTGCCGCTGCTCAGCGAGGAGCGGGCGGACGTGGCCGTCGCCGACGGCGAGCCGTGGATCGTCCTGGACCCGCTGGACGGCACCGGCAACTTCCGCGCCGGCCTGCCGCCGTGGGCGTTCTCCGCGGCGCTGGTGCAGGACGGGCGGCCCGTGGCCGGGGTGGTGGTCGACCTCTCCTCCGGCCGCCGGTGGTCCGGGGCGGAGGGGGCCGGGGCCCGCCGCGACGACGTCCCGGTCGCGCCGCGCCCCGGCACGACCGTCGTCGTCCCCAGCGCACCCGGCGGCGGCGCGGTCGCCGTGCCACGCACCGCCCGGCGCGTGCGGGTGACCGGCTGCACCGCGGTCGAGGTGTGCCTGGTCGCCGACGGGTCCGCGGCCGGCTGGCACGACCTGGACCGCTCGGGCACGCACGTGCACGACGTCGCCGGCGGGCTGGCGGTGCTGGCCGCCGCCGGCGGGGTGGCCCTCACCGCCGACGGCGAGCCGCTGCGGCTGCACCCCGACACCGGGACGAAGATCCGCTTCGCGGCGGCCGGCACCGCCGCGGCCGCCCGGGAGCTGATCGCCGCGGCCCCGCGCCGCTGACGCCCGCTCAGGCGTCGGCGGTCTCGGCCTCGATCTCCGCGGCCCGCGCGGCCGCCAGCAGGTCCTCGCGGTCGTGCATGGTCGTCCGCTGCCGCCCGCGGGTGGCGCCGAGCGCCATCTCGGCGGCGTCGATGGCCTTCCAGTTGGGCAGCAGCACCGGCTCCGCGCCGCGGGCCCGCAGCGTCCGCACCAGGTCGTCGGGGTCGCCGTGCGCCGCGATCGCCCCGGCCTCGACGTCGGCCAGCAGCGTCGCCACGGTCTCCCGCGCGTCGTGCTTGTTGGTGCCGACGACGCCGGTGGGCCCGCGCTTGATCCAGCCGGCCACGTACTCCCCGGCGGACGGCGCGCCGTCGCGCAGCACCCGGCCGGCCTCGTTGGGCACCGTGTTGGTGGCGGTGTCCAGCGGCAGCCCGGGCAGCGGCAGCCCGCGATAGCCGACCGACCGCACGACCAGGTCGGCGGGGAGCACCGTCAGCTCGCCGGTGCCCACCGCGCGGCCGTCGGCGTCGACCGCCGTCCGCTCGACCTCGATGCCGGTGACCCGGTCCTGGCCGAGGATCCGGACCGGGCGGGCGAAGAACCGCAGCTCGATCGTGCCGCGGCCCGGCTCGGCGGCGTTGCCCGCGTAGCCGCGCAGCACCTTGACGTTGCGCGCCTTGAGCCGGTCGGCCGGCGGCGGCTCGTCCTCCCCGGGCAGGTCGGCCGGGTCGACGAGCACGGTGGCGCCGGCGAGCTCACCGAGCTCGTCGAGCTCCTTGGTGGTGAAGCTGGCCTGCGCCGGTCCCCGGCGGCCCAGGACGGTCACCGACTCCACCGGGGCGGCGGCCAGCGCGTCGAGCACGTGCTGGGGCATGTCGGTCGGCTCGAGCTCCTCGGCGGTGCGCACCAGCACGCGGGCCACGTCCAGGGCGACGTTGCCGACCCCGATGACCACGGCCCGCCGCACCCCCTCCAGCGCGGCCTCGACGCCCGGCCGGTCGGCGTCGGGGTGGCCGCAGTACCAGGCGACGAGGTCGGTGGCGGCGATGCTGCCGGGCAGGTCCTCGCCCTCGATCCCCAGCGCCCGGTCGCGCGAGGCGCCGTAGGTGTAGATGACCGCGTCGACGTGCCGGCGCAGCTCGTCGAGGGAGAGGTCGGTGCCGATCTCGACGTTGCCGACGAACCGCACGTGCTCGTGGTCCAGCACGCCGTGCAGCGTGTCCCGCAGCGCCCGCATCCGCAGGTGGTCCGGGGCGATGCCGTGCCGGACCAGCCCGAACGGCGTGGGCAGCCGGTCGACGAGGTCCACGGCGACCGGGACGTCGGTCTGGCGGGTCAGCGCCTCGGCGGCGTAGATGCCGGCCGGCCCGGCGCCCACGACGGCCACCCGGAGGCGGCGGGGGGCGGGTGTGGTGGCAGTCTCCTCGGCGTCCGACATGATCGGCATCCTGACCCGAGCGGCCGGGATGCGCCAACCACCGGGCCGGTCGGGCGAGCCGTCCGCTGCCGAGGAGGAGCCCCGTGTCCGTCGTCGTCGTCGCCCACATCCGTCCGCTGCCCGAGCACCTCGACGCCGTCCGCGCGGCGTTCCTGGAGGTCCTGCCGGAGGTGCACGCCGAGCCCGGCTGCGAGCTCTACGCGCTGCACGAGGCCGACGGCGTCCTGGTCATGGTGGAGAAGTGGGAGAGCCAGGAGGCGCTCACCACCCACATGACGGCGCCCGCGCTCACCGGGCTGGGCCCGAAGCTCGCGGGCAAGGTGTCCGGGGCGCCGGAGGTGCAGGTGCTCACCCCGCTGCCCGCCGGCACCAAGGGCGAGCTCTAGCCGCAGGCGACGTCGTGGTCGAGCCCGTCGGCCACGTACTGGGTGAACACCACCCGGCCGCCGGGCACGAGCGGGTCCTCGGCGCAGAGGTCGGCGGCCTCCCCGGCGGACTCCGCGCCCGCCAGCCAGCTGTCGAGGCCGGACAGCGGGCTGCCGGCCGGGACCCGGCCGGCGATCCGGGCCCACTGCCGGCCGGTCGAGTACAGCCCGACCTCCGCGCCGACCTCCCGCAGGTAGCCGGCCATGCCCTCCAGGGCCGCCCGGTTGCGGGCCTGCGCCCCGGCCGAGCCGTACTGCCAGGTGTTCATCGTCTCGACGTCCAGCCACCACCGGTGGGCGGCCGGGTCGGGGTCGACGCCGGCCGCCCACGCGGCGGTCAGGAAGAAGACGTGGACGTCGGCGGCGGCGCGGATCCGCCCGTACTGCCACGAGCAGGCGGCGGAGTTGCCGCCGTCGCAGTCGCCGTACGGGGTCGCGCCGGTGGCCGGCCAGGTGGTCAGCCGCTCGATGAGCTCGCCGGGGTTGGCCGTGTTGACGTACAGCTCACCCCGCGGGCTGCCGGTCGCCTCGGCGGCCCACGCCAACTGCTCGGCCAGGCACGGGTTGGCCCGGGCGGCGGTCCCGCCGTTCACCCCGACGACGGCGAAGTCCGCCCGCTCGGGCAGGCGCTCGCCGCACTGCGGGTGGGAGACGTCGTAGCCCACCCGCGGGCCGTCGTCGGGCGCGGCCAGCGCGGTGCCCGGCAGCGCCAGGAGCACGGTCGCCCCCAGCGCCGCGAGGGCGCGCCCGGCCAGGGTCATCGGGGAACCCTACGCGAGCGCGGGCGGGATCAGGAGGCCTGGCAGACCGGGCACCAGTAGAGGTTGCGGCCCACCATCTCCCGGGTCGCCACCTCCGTGCCGCAGACCCGGCAGGGCAGGCCGGTGCGCCGGTACACGTAGTGCGCGTCCTCGCGGGTCACCGCGCCGCGCCGGCGGCCGCGGTCCTCCGGCCGGGTGGTGACGATCCGGCCCATCCGCACCCCGGCCCGCATGAGGACGACGAGGTCGGCCCACAGCCGCGCCCACTCGTCGGCGCCCACGTCGCGGCCGGGGCGGAACGGCGAGACGCGGTGCCGGAAGAGGATCTCGGCGCGGTAGACGTTGCCGACGCCGGCCAGCACCGACTGGTCCATCAGCAGCGCGCCCACCGCGGTGCGGCTGCCGGCGATGCGGCGGTGGGCGACCGCGCCGTCGCGGCCGCGGGCGCGCAGCGGGTCGGGGCCCAGGCGGTCGAGGATCTTGTCCACCTCGGGGGCGGTGAGCACCTCGCACGCGGTGGCCCCGCGCAGGTCGGTCCACGCGCCCTGCCCGTCGGGCCCCGGCCCCTCCCAGCGCATGCGCAGGGCGCCACGCGGCGGGGGAGGGGTGCCCGTCCCGCTGGTGTAGCTGCCGTACAGGCCCAGGTGCACGTGCAGGGTGTCGGCGCCGAAGCAGGCGAACAGGTGCTTGCCGTAGGAGGTCACCTCGTCGAGCAGGCGGCCGTCGAGCAGCTCGGCGCCGGCGGCGAAGCGCCCCTGGGGGCTGGTCACGTGCACCGGTCGGCCGGCGAACGCCTCCTGCTGCTCCCGGGCCAGCCGGAACAGGGTGTGGCCCTCAGGCACGGCGCACCCGCTCGAACCGCTCCAGCGCCACCCGTCGCTCGTGCGCGTGGTCGACGACCGGCTCCGGGTAGCCGGCGGGCACGCCGCCGGGCGCCGTCCACGGCTCGTGCACGTGCCGGGCGTCCAGCCCCCGCAGCTCGGGCACCCACCGCTTCACGTACTCGCCGTCCGGGTCGAACCTCCTCCCCTGGGTGATCGGGTTGAAGACCCGGTAGTAGGGCGAGGGGTCGGTGCCGGTGCCGGCGACCCACTGCCAGCCGTGGTTGTTGCTGGCCAGGTCGCCGTCGACCAGGTGCTGCATGAAGTACCGGGCGCCCAGCGTCCACTCCTGGTGCAGGTCCTTGACCAGGAAGGAGGCGACGATCATCCGCACCCGGTTGTGCACCCAGGCCTCGCCGAGCAGCTGGCGCATGCCGGCGTCGACGATGGGGAAGCCGGTGCGGCCGGTCTGCCAGGCCCGCACCAGCTCCTCGGCGTGCGGGCCCGCGTCGTAGCCGAGGGCCTGCAGCTCCGGGCGCAGGTACTCGCGGGCGGTCTCCGGGCGGTGCCAGAGGACGTCGGCGTAGAACTCCCGCCAGGCCAGCTCGTCGGTGAACCGGCGGACCGCCTCGGTCCGCTCCCCGGCGGGCCCGAGGTCGGCGAGGTCGGCCAGCAGCGTGCGGGGGTGGATGGTGCCGTACTTCAGGTGCGGGGACAGCCGGCTGGTGGCGTCGCGGCCGGGCAGGTCCCGCCCGTCGGCGTAGCCGGTGAGCCGCTGCTCGCGGAACCGCTCCCAGGCGGTGTGCGCGGCCTCCTCACCGGCCGGCGGCAGCTGCACGTCCCCGACGTCCTGGGCGGGCGGCAGGTCCCCGGGGGGCACGCCGTCGCACCACCGGACGTGGTCGGGCCGCCGCGCGGGCGCGGGCCACCCGTGCTCGCGCCAGGCGCGGGCGAACGGGGAGAAGACCTGGAAGGCGCTGCCGTCCCGCTTGGTCACCAGCCCCGGCCCGACGGCGTACGGCGAGCCGGTCCGGACCAGGGGGACGTCGCCGAGGGCCCGCTCGACCGCCGCGTCGCGGCGGCGGCCGTAGGGCCCGGTGTCGGCGGAGACGTGCACGCCGCCGGCCGCGACCTCTCGCGCCACCGCGGGGACGACGTCGGCCGGGTCGCCCTCGCGGACGACGAGCGCGCCGCCGGTCGCCGCGCGCAGCTCGGCCAGGCAGCGGCGCAGGTACTCGCGCCGCGGCAGCCCCGACGGCCCCCACAGCCGCGGGTCGACGACGAACAGCGGCAGCACCCCGCCGTCCGGGCCGGCGGCCGAGCACGCGGCGAGCAGGGCCGGGTGGTCGCCGAGCCGCAGGTCACGGCGGAACCAGAGCACGCTGACGGGCACCCCCGCCACGCTAGACGAAGGGCCTCGGTGCCCCCCATGACGCGCATGCTCGTCGCGGGCTCCTGCACCGAGGCCGTCGCGGTGCTCCTAGGCGCCGGCGGTGGCCAGCCCGAAGTGCGGGCGGTCCTCCTCGCGCACGAGGTCGAGGTAGTCCGGGTGCTGCTGGATGTAGTAGCGGATGAAGGAGCAGTAGGGCAGGACGTGCAGGCCGCGCTCCCGCGCGGCGTCGAGGACGCCGGCGACCAGGACCGACCCGATGCCGCGGCCGCCCACGCTCGGGTCGACCTCGGTGTGGGGGAGGGTCATCACGCCGTTGTCGACGTGGTAACTGGCGAGTCCGACGACCCGCTCGCCCAGCCTGACCTCGAACCGTCCCCGATCGGGGACGTCGACCACGCTCGTCTCCATCTCGCTGTGCCCACCTTCCGCTCGCCGCCGGCGCCGTTGCCGGGGCTGGTTGTGCGTACCTGAACGGTAACGCCTCGGCAACGGCCTGTGTCCCCGCCCGGCCCGGCGGGCGCGTCGGCGCGGAGGCGCTCAGTCGCCCCTCGGCGGGTCCGCCGCGCGCTCGGCCAGCAGGCGGTCGAGCTTGGCCTCGAGCCGGTCGAGTCGCTCCTCCAGCCGCTGCTCGAGGGTCACGGCCTCCGCCTCCAGGGCCCGCTCCTCGGCGGCCGCCATGCGCGCGGCCACGGCGAGGGCGACGACCGCGGCGACGGCGCCGATGACCGCCACGCCCGCCACCATCACGGCGGCGGCGACCACCCGGCCGGCCGCGGTGACCGGGACGTGGTCGCCGTAGCCGACCGTCGTCAGCGTCGTGATGGCCCACCACACGCCGTCGGCCGCCGAGCGCACGGTGCTCCCCGGCCGGTTCCCCTCGATCGCCCACAACGCCAGCCCGCCGGTCAGGACCACCACCGCCGTGACGGCGGTGACGGCCACGCTGAGGCGGCGCACCAGCGTCCAGGTGAGCCGTCGCGACGGGGACATGGCGACATCCTGCGCGGCCGCTGCCGCCGCCGGGGAGCACCGGTGCATGCTCGGCCGATGTCCCGTCCGCGCGCCCGGTGTCACATCCGCGGGCCCGGCGGTGCTTCCCCGGTGTGGACCTGGTGCAGCACGAGCGGTGGGCGGCGCCCGCCGTCCGCGCCTCGCGGACGCCGGTGAGGGCCGACGGTGTCCGGCCGGACCTCGAGGCGGTGTTCCGCGCGGACTACCCGCGGGTGGTCGGCGTGGCGGCCCGCGTGCTCGGGTCCCGCGACCAGGCCGAGGACGTCGCCCAGGAGGTGTTCCTCGCCTTCGGCCGCTCGTCGGTGCCCGCCCGGGAGGCCGCCGGCTGGCTGAGCGTCGCGGCCGCCCACACCGCGCTCAACCTGCTGCGCTCGGGCCGCCGCCGCGCCGCGCGCGAGGAGGTCGTCGGCCGGCAGCAGCCGGCCGAGGTGCCGGACGTCGCCGACGCGGTGCTCACCCGGTTCGAGCGCGGCCGGGTGCGGGCCGCCCTCGCCCGGCTGCCGCGCCGGCAGGCGCTGGTCCTGGTCCTGCGGCACAGCGGCCTGAGCTACGACGAGGTGGCGGCCGCCCTCGATCTGTCCCCCGGCAGCGTCGGCACCACCGTGCGGCGCGCCGAGTCCCGCCTGAAGGAGGAACTGGACCGCGATGCGTCATCCGAGTGAGGGCGTGCTGCGCCGCCTGGTCGACGAGCCCCTGGGCGTCGCCGACGCCGACCGCGCGCACGTCGCCGCGTGCCCGTCCTGCCTGGCCGGCCTGGAGGCCGCCCGCGCCGACGCCCGGACCGCCGCGGCCGCGCTGGACGCCGGGGTGCCCACGCACGTCGACACCGACGCCGGCTGGGCCCGGCTGACCGCCGCCGCCCCGGCCGGCCGGGCCGCCGCGCCGGCCCGCCGCCGGCGGTGGGCGCCCGCGCTGCGCCGTCCGGCGGTCGCCGCCCTCGGGGCCGCCGTCGTCCTGTCCGGCGCCGGGGTGGCCGCGGCCAACGACTGGCTGCCGATGTTCCGCACCGAGCAGGTCCGGCCGATCGCGCTGGACGAGCGCGACCTGGTCGCGCTGCCCGACCTCTCCGCGTTCGGGGACCTGGAGGTCACCGGCGAGGTCGAGCCCGCGGAGGTGCCCGACGCCGCGGCCGCCGAGGAGCGCACCGGCCTGGCCGTGCCGGCGGTCGACGACCTGCCCACCGGCGTGACCGGCGAGCCGTCGTACCTGGTGGTCGACCCGGTGAGCGCGGTGTTCACCTTCTCGGCGGAGCAGGCGGCCGAGACCGCGGCCGCGTCGGGGGAGGAGCTGCCCGTGCCGCCGCCCGGGCTGGACGGCAGCCGGGTCCGGCTGGAGGCCGGTCCCGCGGTCGCCGCGGTCTGGACGCAGCGCTCCGGCCTGCCGGTCCTGGCCGTGGGCCGGGCGGTCGCGCCCACCGCGTTCTCCGACGGCGTCCCGTTCGGGACGGTGCGCGACTACCTGCTCTCGCTGCCGGGGCTGCCCGCGGACGTCGCCGAGCAGCTGCGCACCTTCTCCGCCGACGCGGCGACCCTGCCGCTGCCGGTGCCGGCCGACATGGTCACCACGTCGACGGCCGAGGTGGCCGGGGCGGAGGCGACCGTGCTCGAGTCCCGGGACGGCACCATGGCGGGCGTGGTGTGGGTCGCCGACGGGGTCGTGACCGGCGTCGCCGGCGCCGTCAGCACCGACGAGGTCCTCGCCGTGGCCCGCGGGCTGCGCTGATGGCGGTCCCCGACAGCTGGGGCGACACCCGCACGGCCGCCGAGCTGGTGGCCGACCTGCCGGAGTCCCCGGCCGTGTGGTGCTCGGGCCTGCGCAAGCGGTACCGGCGCCGGACGGCGGTCGACGGCGTCTCGTTCACCGTCGGCCGCGGCGAGGTGGTCGGCCTGCTCGGGCCCAACGGGGCGGGCAAGACCAGCGTGATCAAGATGCTGCTGGGCCTGGTGCACGCCGACGCCGGCGAGGTGATGCTGCTCGGCCGCCCGGGCTCCGACCCGCGGTCCCGGGCCCGGGTCGGCTACCTGCCCGAGCTGTTCCGCTACCAGCCGTGGCTGACCGCCCGCGAGGTGCTGGCGCTGCACGCCCGCCTCGCGGGGGTGCCGATGACCGAGGCCGACGGCGGCGAGCGGCTGGCCGCCGTCGGGCTCGGCGGGCGGGCCGGGGACCGGGTCGGCGGGTTCTCCAAGGGCATGCAGCAGCGCCTCGGGCTCGCGGTGGCCCTGGTCGGCCGCCCCGAGCTGGTGGTCCTCGACGAGCCCACCAGCGCGCTGGACCCGATCGGCCGGGTCGACGTCCGCGACCTCGTGCTCTCGCTCAAGGCGCAGGGCGTGGCGGTGCTGCTCAACTCCCACCTGATCGGCGAGG
Source organism: Blastococcus sp. SYSU D00868 (assembly GCF_054050575.1). NCBI lineage: Bacteria > Bacillati > Actinomycetota > Actinomycetes > Geodermatophilales > Geodermatophilaceae > Blastococcus > Blastococcus sp. SYSU D00868. The sequence goes on along the minus strand of NZ_JBJGZO010000036.1, from coordinate 21,880 downwards.
TCGAGCGGGTCTGCGACCGCGTGGTCATCCTCGACTCCGGCCGGGTGGCCGCCGCCGGCACCCTCGCCGAGCTGCTCGGCCGGCGGGAGGTCCGGCTGCACCTGACCGGGGTCGACGGCCGCGCCTCGGCGCGGCTGCGGGCCGCGGGGGAGGTCTCCGCCTCCGGGGACCGGTTCACCGTCGTGTTCCCGGACGGCGACGACGGCGCCGCCGTGCCCGCCCTCGTCGCCGACCTGGTGGCGCTCGGGGTCGCCGTGCACGCGGTCGAGCCGGCGCGGATCAGCCTGGAGGAGCGGCTGCTGGGCATCCTGCGGGCCGGGCACGGGGACGGCGGCCGGTGAACGGGGTGCTGACGATCGCCCGGCTGACCGTCCGGGAGGCCGCCCGCCGGCGGGTGCTGTGGGCGCTCGCCGTCCTCACCCTGGCCCTGCTCGTGCTCAGCGGGTGGGGCTTCTCCAAGCTGACCGGGCTGGACACCGAGTTCGGCGACCTCACCTCCGGCCAGGCCCGGCTGATCGCCTCCCAGCTGCTCAACCTGGTCATGTTCGGGCTGAGCCTCATCGCCGCGCTGGGCACCGCGTTCCTGGCCGGGCCGACGGTGGCCGGGGAGATCGAGTCCGGCATGGCGCTGTCGCTGATGGCCCGGCCGGTGCGCCGGTCGGCGGTGCTGCTGGGCAAGTGGCTGGGGCTGGTCGCCGTCGGCTGCGGCTACGTGGTGGTCGCGGGGCTCGCGCAGTTCCTCGTCGTCCGGTGGACCGTGGGCTACTGGCCGCCCGATCCGGCCGAGGGGCTGGCCCTGCTCGCCGCGCAGACCGTCGCGCTGCTGACCCTCGGGCTGCTGCTGTCCAGCGTCATCTCGCCGATGGCCTCGGGGGTGGTCGCCGTCGGGCTGTTCGGCGCCACCTGGGTCGCGGGCATCGTCGGCAACGTCGGCCAGGTCCTCGGCAACGAGGGGGTGGAGCGGGTCGGCACCGTCTCGCGGGTGCTGCTGCCCACCGACGGGCTGTGGCGCGGGGCCATGCACGCGTTCCAGGACCCGTCCGCGCTGCTGACGCTCGGCCCCGAGGGCGCCGGTTTCCCCTTCCTCAGCGAGGCCCCGCTCACCGCGGTCTACCTGCTGTGGGCGGCGTTCTGGATCGCCATGGTGTGGGGGCTGACCGCGCTGGTGCTGCGCCGCCGCGACGTCTGAGCGCTCAGTCCGCCGGCGCCGGCCGGTCCTACCCCACATGGGCAGGGTCGTCGGGGACATGACGGTGTCGGTCGACGGGTTCGTCTCCGGGGCGGGGGACGGCGTCGAGGCGCTGCACCGCTGGGCGCTGGAGAGCCGCGACCCGGTCGACGCCGCGGAGCTGGAGAGCGTGGCGGCCGACGCCGGCGCCGTCGTCATGGGGCGGCGCACCTTCGACGCGGTCGACGGGCCGGACGGCTGGCAGGAGGGCATGGGGTACGGCGCGCGGCACGACGGCCGGCCGCCGTTCTTCGTCGTGACGTCGTCCCGGCCGCGGACGGTCCGGCTCGCCGGCACGCACGACTTCACCTTCGTGCTCGACGGGCCCGCCGCCGCGGTCACCGCCGCCCGGGCGGCCGCCGGCGAGCGGGACGTGTACGTGATGGGCGGCGGGGCGCTGGTCGGCAGCTGCCTGGCGGCGGGGCTGCTCGACCGGCTGCGGCTGCACCTCGCGCCGGAGGTGCTCGGCGCCGGCACCCCGCTGTTCGCCGCGGGCTCCTCTCGCCGCCTGGTGCAGCGGGAGGTGCGGGTCTCCTCGACCGCGGTGCACCTGACCTACGACGTCGCCGGCTGAGGGCCGGGCCGCGAGCTCAGGCGGCGGGGTCGGGCGGCGGCGTCAGGCGACCGGGTCGGCCGCCCGGCGCGCGGTCGGCGGGCGCCAGCCGGTGGTGTCCCGGCGGGCCGCCGGCCGCACCGGCATCGGGTCGGGCTCGGGGAGGGGGGCGCCGCGGTCGGCGGAGAGGTCCTCCGGGTCGAGAGCGATCGAGCGGAGGACGCCGTCCATGATCGCCGGGGCGACGTCCGGCCGGGTCGACCGCATGTGCGGCTCGATCGTCGCGATGAGCAGGGTGCAGGGGGTGCTGGCGCCGGACCCGAGGTAGGGCTGGGACGCCGCTCCGGGCATCGTCAGCCACGGGATCCCCATCATGTGCTGGAGCCGCAGGACCCGGTCGTCCAGCACGGTCACCCAGCCCTCGACCCCGGACCGCCGGGAGTACTCGTGGATGCCGTGGCACAACGCGAGCGTGACCTCGGCGCCGGACGCGCCGCTGCGGAAGCGCCGGTCGACCGCCAGGCTGGCGACGTCCCACACCGGTCCACCGGCCGGTGCCGCCGCGGCGAGGGCGGCGGCCGGGTCGACGTGCCAGGGGTCGCCGGCGACGTCGACCAGGGTCTTCACCGGCGCGGACGCCGGGTCGTCGACGATGAACCGGGCGGCCCCGACGGCCGAGCCGGACTCCTCGTCGAGGACGACGACGAACCGGGAGCGGTCCTCGTACGGGCCGTACTCCTCCTCCATCACCTCCGGCGTGTTGCCGAAGGCCTGCAGGAACACCGCGGCCTCGATCCGGCGGGCGGCGTCCCGCTCGGCCGGGGTGTGGGCGACGAGGAGGCGCAGCGCCACGTCAGAAGGACTTCGCGACGACGGGCTCGGCGGCGAACCAGTCGCGGGTGAACGCGACGGCGTCGTCCACGTCGAACGCCTTGCAGGTGTAGATGTCCACGGAGAAGAACAGCCGCGGCTGCTCCCAGGCGTAGAAGTGCGCGCCCGAGGTCTCCCAGTGGATCCAGCCGGCCCAGCCGTACAGGTCGGAGCGGTGGGTCACCGGCTCGAGCAGCTGCACCATGTCGACCGCGCGGGACAGGTCGGACAGGTAGCGGCGGATCTGCTCGTCGTCGACGGGCCGGGCGGGCACGCCCTCGATCACCAGCCGCTGCCGCAGGATGTCCGGCGCCAGGTCCCGCCACTCGGCGGCGGGGGCCGGCGCGACGGCCCGGTCGGCGCCACGCACCAGGCGGGGACGGAGCAGCTCACTGGCGGGGGAGGACGGCGTCACGTGATCATGGTGGCCCGCCGACTACGTACAGCGTCCGACCCCTGACGGCGTGTCGTCACAACGGAACGTGAACGTGCGCCTCCGCACACCCGATCCGCCTGGTCAGGCGCTGAGCTCCGGCAGCAGCGCGGCGTCCAGGACCCCGGCGTCCGCGGCGGCCAGCCAGCCGAGGAAGTCCTCGACCGGCATGGGCCGGGCGATGCCGTAGCCCTGGGCGACGTCGCAGCCCAGCCGCGCGAGCGCGGCGCTGGTGGACGCCGTCTCCACGCCCTCGGCGACCAGGTGCAGCCCGAGGTCGTGGGCGAGCGCCACGGTGTGCCGGACGATGGCCGCGGCCCGCGGGTCGCGGTCGACGTCCGCGGTCAGGCTGCGGTCGATCTTCAGCTCGTCGGCCGGCAGGTGCCGCAGGTAGGCCAGCGAGCTGTAGCCGGTCCCGTAGTCGTCGATCGACGTCCGGACGCCGAGCTCGCGCAGGTCGGCCAGCACGGCGCGGCCCCGCTCGGGGTCGGCCATGAGGGTGTCCTCGACCAGCTCGAGGGTCAGCGCCTCGGTGGGCAGGCCGTGCCGGTGCAGCGCGGCGGCGACCTTCTCGGGCAGGTCGAGGTCGGTCACGTTCGCGGCCGAGAGGTTGACCGAGACCGGCACGTGGCGGTCGTTCCACCAGCGGGTGGTGGCCGCGAGCGCCAGCTCGAGGACGCGGTCGGTCAGCGGGCGCAGCAGCCCGGCCTGCTCGGCGGCGGGCAGCAGGTGCGCGGGGGAGAGCAGGCCGCGGGTCGGGTGGTTCCACCGCACCAGGGCCTCGGCGCCGACGATCGACCCGTCGCGCAGGTCCATCTGCGGCTGCAGGAAGACGACGAGCTCGTCGCCCTGGAGCGCCACGCGCAGCTCCTCCATGGTGCGCAGCCGGTCGCTGCCGGAGGTGCCGGTGATCGGGTCGGGGACGTACACGTGCACGCCCTCCCGTGCGGCCTTGGCCGAGTACATGGCGACGTCGGCGCAGTGCAGCAGCTCCTGCACGGTCGTGGCGGGGGCCGGCGTCGTGGCCACGCCGACGCTGACGCCGACGTGCAGCCGGATCCCGGTCACCATGAACGGCTCGAGCAGCAGCGCCCGGAGCCGCTCGGCGAGGGCCTGGGCCCGCTGCGTGTCGGCGGCGGGCAGCAGGACGGCGAACTCGTCGCCGCCGAGCCGGGCGAGGAGGTCGTCGGCGCGCAGGGCGCGCCGCAGCCGCGGCCCGATCTGGCGCAGCAGCTCGTCGCCGGCGGAGTGCCCGAGGCTGTCGTTGACCTCCTTGAACCCGTCGAGGTCCAGGAGCAGCAGGGCCGCGGGGCGGGCGGCCGTCGCCGTCACGACGGCGTCCTGGGCGGCCTCGAGCAGCGCGCGGCGGTTGGGCAGGCCGGTCAGCTCGTCGGTGCGCGACTCCCGCTTGACCTGGTGGAAGCCGCGGACCTCGTGGAAGGTCACGGCGATGCGGGCGATGCCGGCGACCACGCAGGCGATCGCGAGCCACGCGCAGACCGGCGGGATCGGGTGCGTCCAGCCGGAGCCGAGGACGAAGAGGCTGGCCGCGATGCAGGCCAGCGGCACGGCCAGCAGGCGCCAGCCGATGCGCGAGGCGCCGCGGTCGACCGGGGCGGGGCGGTCCACGGCGGTCGCGGCCGACAGCGCGGCGAAGACGACACCGGTGAGCCAGCCCAGCTCGAGCGGGCCGCCGTCGACGTAGTCGCCGCGGACCGACAGGGTGAAGTACACGAGGTCCGACGCCGCGACGAAGGTCAGGCCCGTGATCACCAGGACGAGGGTGCGGTCCATCCGCATGCCGAGGATCGAGCCGACGGCGGCCAGCATGGCCAGCAGCACCACGGTGATCGTCGGGCTGGTCAGCTCGATCGCCGGCACGGCCTCCTGCCCCGCCTCGGGGATCAGGTAGGGCCCGAGCAGCAGCGCGATGCCGATGGAGAGGCTGCCCAGCGCGGTGATGAGGCCGTCCAGCCACATGCTGGGGTGGAAGCGGGGCACCCGGGCCTTGATGACGCCGACCACGAAGACGTAGAGCGTGAGGTACCCGCAGAGGGAGATGAGGTCCGCGAGGGGCGACGAGGGTCCGTTGCCGTCGACCCCGGCGGCGAGCACGCGCAGGGCGTTGCCCACCGCGCTGAGGGTGAGCGCGATGCCCAGGCCCCACCACGCGAGCCGGTCGATCCGGATGCGCCGACCGGCCGAGAACAGCGCCCAGGCCGCGGCCAGGTACGGCAGGTTGAACAGCACCACGTCGTAGAGCCGGTCCCACGCGTCGCCCGCGGGGCGGAACCAGACCCCGGTGGCGAACACCAGGGCCAGGCCCACGGTCAGGTACAGCGCGAGGACGGGACGCCGCTGGGCGGTCGTCGACGGTCCGTGCGTCTTCATGGTCAGGGGATCGGCCGTCGGCGGCCCGGGGCACAGTGGAGTGACTCCAGGGGTCACCTGATGGGGTGAGACGGCCTCCTCCTCACCCTCCGGCGGGGAGGCCGCCGGTCAGCTCGGCTTGGTGCCGCCGACGATCCGTGCGACACCGCCGAACCACCGGTGGTCGATGGTCTCCGGGTCGGTCACCTGCCGCTCCAGCGGCTCCCAGAAGCGCCGGCGCTGGTCGGCCTGGGCCAGCAGCCGGTAGTAGGTGTTCGCGACGCCGCTCTCCCGCCGGCCGTCGAGGTACAGGTCCATGACGGCGATCCGGCCGCCGGGGCGGACCAGGTCGAACATGCGCTGGAAGACGTCCTGCCAGTCGGGCACGACGCTCAGGCCGAGCACGCAGATCGCCGCGTCCACCTGTCCCGCCCCGATGAGGTCGGCGTCGAGCTGGCGGGCGTCGGCCTGGACGAGGGAGACGTTGCGCCACCCGGCGTCCCTCACCTTGGCCCGGGCCCGGGACAGCATGCCGGGGGAGTAGTCGACCCCGACGACCCGGCCGTAGGGCCCGACCCGCTCCCGCAGCAGCGGGAGGCTGGCGCCGGTGCCGGTCGGCACGTCCAGGACGGTCTGGCCGCGCTGCAGCCGGAGGAGCTCCACCGCCTCGCGCCGGTGCCCGCCGTGCAGGAACTCGGTGCCGGACTCGTAGACCCAGGCGAAGACGTCGTAGTGCTGCATGGGGCAGGCCTACCAGGTCGGCCGGGGCGGTGGGGTCGGGCGTCGGCGGACGGCGCGTGTGTCCCGCAGCACGGTCGACCGGCCGGCCGGCGCCGGACCCGTCAGTCGGTCGCCCGGCCGTGCACGGCGTCGAACACGTCCAGGAGGCGCTCGCGGGCCGCCGGCGGGAGCGTGGCCGAGGGCAGCCCGCGCAGCGCGGCGGTGGTGCCGCGCACCTGCTCGAGGTAGACCACGCACGGATCGCAGAGGTCGAGGTGCGCCGCGACCGCCCGCTCCAGCGCGTCGGGCAGCGTGCCCTCGAGGTGCTCGGTGACGAGCTCGACGAACTCCTGGCAGGCGATCTCGAGGACCCGGTCGTCGTCCGGGGTCCGCGGGTGCGGCGGGCCGGTCACGGCGCTCACGTCCCCACTCTCCCGTCCCGGTACACGTCCTCGAGGCGGGCACGGATCCGTGCCCGGCCGCGGTGCAGCAGGAGCCGCTGGTTGCCGGCGCTGATGCCGAGCGCGGTGCAGACCTCGTCCGACGTGAGCCCGTGCACGTCCCGGAGGGTCACGACGGTCCGCTGGCGCTCCGGGAGCTCGTCCAGCGCCGTCCGCAGCTCGCGGCGGATCTCGGCGGCGACCGCCGCGTCCTCCGGGGGCGGTTCCCAGCGCACCGGCAGGCCGGCGTCGGTCCAGTGCCGCGGCCACCGGTCGTCCGGACCGCGGAACCGGCCGGGGTCGACCGTCGGGCCCGCGTCGCCGTCGGCGCCGTCGTCGGCGAACGCCGACGACCAGGGCACGGAGCGTGCCTCGCGCACGCCTCGCGTCCGGGCCTGGTTCTCCAGGATCCGGAAGACCCAGGTCCGCAGGGACGAGCGGCCCTCGAAGCGGTCCAGCTGGGTGATCACGGCCAACCACGTCTCCTGCACGACCTCCTCGGCGGAAGCCCGCGTCGACACGTGGTGGCGCGCGATGCCCAGGAGCACCGGGGACCAGGCCTCGACCAGCTCGGTGAACGCCGCCCGGTCGCCGGCGCGCAGCCGCTCGAGCAGCTCGGCCTGCGCCGCGCTGCCGCCCTCGAGGACCGCCGCGCCGACCGCGGAGGTGCCGGGACCGTGCTGCGGCATGGGCGAGCTCCTCGCCGGGGGAGGTCCGGGGACGGCGGAACGCTGCGGCCATCATCGGGAGCGGTGGTGGCCGCCGTCAGGGACGGAGGTCCCGCGGACGGGCGCCGGACGGCTCCCCGGGGCACCGTCACGGCCGGGCCCGTTCCGCCTGGTCGATCGCCCAGGCGGCGTTGACCAGGCCGATGTGGCTGAAGGCCTGCGGCACGTTGCCGAGCTGCTCACCGGTGGCCGGGTCGACCTCCTCCGAGAGGAGCCCGAGGTCGTTGGCGAACGCGGCGGCGTGCTCGAACACCTCGCGGGCGCGGTCCACCCGTCCCGCGAGGGCCAGTGCCTGGGCGAGCCAGAAGGTGCACAGCAGGAAGGTGCCCTCCTCGCCGGCCAGGCCGTCGACACCGCCCTCGGTCCGGTAGCGGTAGACCAGCCCGCGGTCGTCGGTCAGCCGGTCGGCGATCGCCTCGATGGTGGCGAGCATCCGGGGGTCGTCGGCGGGCAGGAACCCGACGATCGGCAGCATCAGGTTCGACGCGTCGAGCGCCGTGGACCCGAAGTACTGCGTGAAGGCGCCGGCCTCCTCGCTCCAGCCCTGCTGCAGCACGGCGTCGGCGATCTCCTCGCGGACCTTCTGCCACTCGTCGACGCGGTGCTCGCAGCGCAGCTGCGGCGCCAGCGCGATGGCCCGGTCGAGGGCCACCCAGCACATGACCTTCGAGTAGAGGAAGTGCTGCGGCTCCCCGCGCACCTCCCAGATGCCCTGGTCCCTGTCCTGCCACCGGACCGCGGCGGTGTCGGCGCAGGCGGCCAGGAACCACCGCGTCTCCTCGTCGAGCGCCGGCAGCTGGTCGGACAACCGGGCGGCGGCGCCGAGCAGCTCGCCGTAGACGTCGACCTGGCGCTGGTCCCACGCGCCGTTGCCGACCCGCACCGGGCGGCTGTCCCGCCAGCCGCGCAGATGCGGCAGGGTCCGCTCGCTGAGGTCGTGCTCGCCGCCCACGCCGAACATGATCTGCAGCGAGGACTCCGGGCCGATGCCGGCCGCGCCCGCGGTGGTCATGAAGGCGAAGAAGTCCTGGGCCTCGTCGGGGCAGGCGGCCACCCACAGGGCCTCCATGGTGAAGCTGGCGTCCCGGACCCAGGCGAAGCGGTAGTCCCAGTTCCGCTCGCCGCCGACCCCCTCCGGCAGCGACGTCGTGCCCGCGGCGACGACCGCGCCACTGGGCTGGTACGACAGCCCCTGCAGCACCCGGCCGCTCAGGTGCACGAGGTCGGCCCACGGCCCGTCGTAGGTCTGGTGCAGCTCGCACCAGGACTCCCAGCTCTCGAGCGTGCGCTCGAGCAGGCCGGCGAGCTCGCGCTGGGGCCACACGTGCGCGGACACGGCGTCCCCGAGGGTGCTGCGGTGCAGGGCGAGGTGGACGACGTCCCCGGCCCGCAGCCGCAGCCGGGTCTCGGCCCGGCCGTCGTGCAGCGACGGTTCGCCCGGCAGGGTGAGCACCAGCCAGTCGGCGCCGCCGCGGGCCGCGACGCCCCCCTCGACGCGGGACAGCAGCGGCACGATCAGCCCGTACTCGGGCCGCGGCCGGTAGTCGACCAGGACCTCCACCTCGCCGGCGGTGCAGGCCAGCCGGCGGATGAGCACGTGCGGCACGTCGGTCCCCAGCCGGTGGCCGCCGTTGTCGGGGCCCAGCGCCAGGGCGTCGGTGAGCTGCAGCTCGCCCTCCGCGGTCCGGAACGTGGTCTCCAGCGCGAGCGAGCGGTCGGCGTACCGGCGGGTGGCGGTCCACTCCGCGGTGGGCCGGACCGACCAGTGCCCGGCGTCGTCGTCGAGCAACGCCGCGAAGACCGACGGGCCGTCGAAGCGGGGGAAGCAGAGCCATACGACGGTCCCGGCGCGGTCGACGAGCGCGCACGAGTGCCGGTCGGAGAGGAACGCGTGGTCGGCGATCGGGGTGGAGCTCATGGCGGTCTCCCGGGGTCGGCGGTCGTTGCTCCGCAGTCGCGCGGGGGCGGGCTGCCGTTACGCGTAACGCCGGGCGGGGACGCGGGGACGACGGCGTCGAGAGCGAGGAGGCCCCCATGTCCGAGTCCGTGCGCGGTGTGCCCGAGGTCGACGGGTCCGAGCCCGACGTGCCCGCAGCCGACGTCGTCGAGGTCGACGTGGTCGTGGTCGGCGGTGGTCCGGCGGGTGAGGTGGCCGCCGGCCGCTGCGCCGATCGCGGCCTGGCGGTGGCGCTGGTGGAGGCGGAACTGGTCGGCGGCGAGTGCTCCTACTGGGGCTGCATCCCCAGCAAGACGCTGATCCGGCCGGGTGACGTGCGCGCGGCCGCCGGGCGGGTGCCGGGGGCCACCGGACCCGACGACGCCCCGGTCGACCTCGCGGCGGTGTTCGCCCGCCGCGACTACATGACCTCCTCGTGGGACGACCGCGGGGACGAGGCCTGGCTGGCCGAGCACGCCGTCCGGCTGGTGCGCGGGCGCGGGCGCCTGGCCGGGGCGCGCCGGGTGGAGGTCGACGGCGGGCCGGTCCTCAGCGCCCGGCGGGCGGTCGTGCTGGCCACCGGTTCGGTCGGGGTCCTCCCGCCGGTGCCGGGTCTGGCCGAGGTGCGGCCGTGGGACAACCGTGCGGCGACCTCGGTCAAGGAGGTGCCGGCGCGGCTGCTCGTGCTGGGCGGGGGTGCCGTGGGGCTGGAGCTCGCCCAGGCCTTCCGCCGCCTGGGCTCGGCGGAGGTGACCGTGGTGGAGGGCTCGGACCGGCTGCTGCCCCGGGAGGAGCCCTTCGCGGGCGAGGAGGTGCACGCCGCCCTCGAGCGGGAGGGGATCGCCGTCCGGCTGGGCACGCTGCTGACCGCCATCCGCCGGGAGGGCACCGACGGCCCGGTGCGGGGCACGCTGAGCACCGGCGAGCAGGTGACCGCCGACGAGGTGCTCGTCGCCGTCGGTCGCCGGCCGCGCACGGGGGACCTCGGCCTGGACACCGTGGGGCTGACGCCCGGCGCCGCGGTGCCGGTCGACGACCGGCTGCGCGCCGTCGGCGTGTCGGGGGAGTGGCTGTACGCGGTCGGGGACTGCACCGGGGTGGCCCCGTTCACGCACATGGGCAAGTACCAGGCGCGCATCGCCGCCGACGTCCTCACCGGGCGGGACGTCCGGGACCGGGCCAGCCGGGACGCCGTCACCCGGGTCGTGTTCACCGATCCGCAGGTGTGCGCGGTCGGGCTCACGGCCGAGCAGGCACGCGACCGCGGCCTGTCCGTCCGCGTGGTGGACGTCGCCACGGGCGAGGTGCCGGGCTCCTACGTCCTCGGCGAGGGGCTGGCGGGCAGCACGCGGCTGGTCGTCGACGCGACCGCCGGCGTCCTGGTCGGTGTGACGATCACCGGGAACGGCGTGCAGGAGCTGCTGCAGTCGGCCGCGATCGCGGTCGCCGCCCGGGTCCCGCTGACCGACCTGCGGCACGCCGTCCCCGCCTTCCCGACCGTCGCCGAGGTGTGGCTGCACGCCCTCGAGGCGGCGGGGATCTGAGGGGGTGCGTCATGCCGGACGTCTCGTTCACGAACCTGCTGGTGATCGCCGTGGTCGCCGCGGCGGTGCCCCTCGCGCTCGGCTGGGCGCCGCGGCTGCGCGTGCCGTCGGTGGTGCTGGAGATCGTGGCCGGCGTCGTCCTCGGCCCGTCGGTGCTCGGCTGGGTCGAGGTCGACCTGCCGGTGCAGGTGCTGGCGCTGGTCGGGCTCGCCTTCCTGCTGCTGCTGGCCGGTCTGGAGATCGATCTGCGGGCGCTGCGCGGGCGGTCGCTGGCCCTGGCCGGGGCCGGGGCCGGGTACGTGCTCAGCCTCGGCCTGGCCGTCGCCGTCGGGCTCGGCGCCGGGGCGCTGGACTGGACGCCGAGCCCGCTGTTCCTCGCCGTCGCGCTGACCGCCACCGCGCTGGGGCTGGTCATCCCGGTCCTCAAGGACGCCGGCCAGGTGGCCTCCCCGGTGGGGCAGACCGCGATCGCGGGGGCGTCGGTGGCCGACTTCTCGGCCATCGTCCTGCTGACCCTGTTGTTCTCGACCTCCGGTGGAGGGGCCGGGGCGACGGCGGCCGTGCTCGCCGGCTTCGGGGTACTGGTCGCCGTCCTCGCGGTCGTCCTGGGCCGGGTGGGCATGTCGATGCGCCTGGGGGAGGTGCTCGTGCGGCTGCAGGACACCACGGCCGAGATCCGGGTCCGGCTGGTGGTCGTGCTGCTGTTCGGGTTCGTGGTGCTCGCGGAGCGGTTCGGCCTGGAGCTGCTGCTCGGCGCGTTCCTGGCCGGCGCCCTGGTGGGGCTGCTCGACCGCGACTCGGCCACGCACCCGTACCTCCGGGTCAAGCTGGAGGCGATCGGCTTCGGGTTCCTGATCCCGGTGTTCTTCGTCGCCAGCGGGGTGCGGCTGGACCTGCGCGGGCTGGTCGAGGAGCCCTCGGCGCTGCTGAGGGTCCCGGTGTTCCTCGCCGTCCTCCTCGTCGTGCGGGGGCTGCCGGCGCTGCTCCAGGTGCGGACCCTGGGACGGCGGGGTGCGGCCGCGGTCGGCCTGTTGCAGGCCACGTCGCTGCCGTTCCTGGTGACGGCGGTGCAGATCGGGGAGGCCACCGGCCGGCTCGACCCGGTGACCGGGGCGGCGCTGGTCTGCGCCGGCCTGCTGTCGGTGCTCGTGTACCCGGCGCTGGCCCTCGGCCTGCTGGATCGCGGTGCGACTCCTCCCGAGGCCGCCGCCGCGGCTCCCCGGCCGCGGGTGACCACGGAGGAGCCCGGTCGCGATCTGGCCGGCAGCCGACCGCTCACCTCGACCGGACGGCCGACGTCGAGGCGGTGAGCCTCAGCAGCCTGACCGCATGGCCCGAACCCGTGGTCGGCGGGGCGCTGCGGCTCCGGGCATCACGGTGTCCCTGAACGGCCCACGGAGAGACAGCGCACGCTGGACGTCACGGGAGCCTGCGGACGACCGCCGAGCCGGACACGATGAACGTCGAGAACTCGTCTGCGTCGAGCGAGTAGAGGATGTCCTCGCCCTTGGGCTCGAGGCCATGGCGCCGGACACCTTCGCGGGTCCACACCGGGACCTTCGCTTGCAACTCGGCGCGCCAGCCGAGCCGGAGGCGGCTGCTCAGGCGCAAACTGCCGGCACGGTTATGCCGTCGTCCGGGACGAAGTCGATGACCTTTCCGCCCTGGTCGGTGTAGGTCATCTGGTCGTCAGTGATGACAACGGTTCCGCGCCCGACCCAATCCTCAGGCGGGTTGGTCGCGTCGACTCCCATGCCATCGACCATCTCCGGAACCGCTTCCCAGAGGCGCCCGTCGACGGTCACGGGCTCAACGCCGCAGTGCCACAGGGAAACCTCCACCATGTCCGACTCGTCGGTGCCACCGCAGGCCGCCAGGACCCCGACACCCAGGAGCACGAGCCAGCGCACACTTCCACGACGTGGTGGGCGCCCGCGCGGTTCCCAGCCGGTCTGCCACGGCCAGTCGTATTCGCAGGAGGCAATGGGGGCCACAGGACTGCTGGCAGGTCGCTCCTCGCCAGGCTGAGCGGGTCCAGCGCCGTACGACTGGCAGGTGTCCCACCGGCCTCCCTGAGGGCCACTGTCAGCGGGTGGCGGCGGAGGGCCTCGGCTCGGGCGCGCGCCGGCGCCCCGCGGCCGGGGCGGTCGCGGGGTGCGAGGCGTGCGGGTGGTCAGGTGTGCAGGGGTGGGTGGGGGACGATCTGGGTGCCGTCGGGGCGGTAGGTGCGCCAGCGTTGTCCGGGTGGGGCGGTGTCGTCGCGTTCGACGCGGAAGCCGTGGTGGCACTGGGTGTGGTGGCGTTCGCAGAGCAGCCCGGAGTTGGCCACCGAGGTGTCGCCGCCGAGGGCCCACTCGATGATGTGGTGGACCTCGCAGAACCAGCGGGGGGCCTCGCAGCCGGCGAACACGCAGTGCTGGTCGCGGAACTCCACGGCCTTGCGGATGTGCGCCGGCACCACCCGCTGCTCCCGGCCCACGTCCAGGGGCAGCCCGTCGGGGTCGAGGACGAGGCGGGTGATGGTGGCGTCGCAGGCCAGCCACCGCGCCCGGGCCGCAGACAACGTCCCGCCCATGCCGGTCATGGCCGCACCGGGGATGGTCGAGGCATCCATCAGGTCCTGGACGCCGATGGTCGCGATCACGTGTGGCTTCACCGTGCGCAGCACCGGCAGCCGGCCCGAGGCCAGGGCGAGGTCGGCCAGCTGCACCAGTGCGTCCCCGCCGCGCTGGGCGCGGCTGCGGATGTCGCCGGCGCAGCGGGAGGCCGCGGAGATGGACTCCAGCGCGGTGGCCACCTTCTGCCCGCCGACCGCGTCCAGGGTGCCGCGCAGGGTCCAGCCGCCGTCGGGATGCTGCACGAGCGTGACCGCCCGCTCCTCGGTGGGATCGGGCTCGGGCCCGTCGGGGTCGAGCCGGGCCAGGTAGTCGGCCACGGCCAGCCGCAGATCCCGGTGGGTGCCGTGCACGGCGACGGTGACCAGTGCCGCCTCCACCTGCGCCAGGTCGATGCCCTGCGCGGCGGCCCGGGCCTGGTGGGCCGGGGTGGCGATCGGGGCGATCACCGCGACGTGGTCGGCGCCCAGCTCGCCGTCGGTGAAGGCGCCGGCGGTCCGCGGCAGGTGCTCCAGCACCCGGCCGTGGCCGACCAGCCGCCCGGCCAACGCGCCCGACAGGCCCAGGTGTCCGCGCAGCCACGCTTGGGTGGTCGGGATCCCGTCGTGCTCGGCGGCGCCGCGGGCGTCGACCCGGCGCACCGCCCGGGTCAGCTCGGCGGTGATCCGGTGCCCGGCGGCCACCAGCCCGCGGACGTGGTCCAGCAGCGGCCCGTCCGGCAGCTCGTCCAGGTCCAGCCCGGCGAGCTCGTCGAGCACCGACTGCAGCTCGCCCATCCCGCCTCCCGACCGCTTCGAATGTGTGTTCGATTCTAGCGGTCCCGGGGGAGCCCGACGAGATGAATCCCCAGGTCAGACGCCGGTCCACAGATGTCGGCGGTCGCTTGACGTCGGCACGGAAGAGAGTGTCAGCCGTCAGCGCACGGGGACACCCGTGACGTCCGGCTGCCGCGGCGTCGGGACGGATGCCGTCACCGGGGTGGCCGCCCGGACGCCGAGCCGCTCGGCCATCCGGTCGGCGACCCGCAGCGCGTTGGCGATGATCGTCAGCGTCGGGTTCACCGCCGTGCTGGAGACGAAGAAGCTCGAGTCCGCCACGTACAGGTCCTCGACCTCGTGCATGCGGCAGTCCAGGTCCAGCGGCGCCGTCGTCGGGTCCGGACCGAACCGGATGGTGCCGTTCTGGTGCGCCACCCCGCCGATGCCCAGCTGGCCCCCGGCGTACTGCCGGTTCTCGTACACGTCCTGCTCGCAGCGGATCGAGTCGAGCAGGCCCTGCAGCCGCATCCGCAGCCGGGCGACCTCGGCGCCGTTGGTGCGCCGGTAGCGCAGGGAGATCCCGCCGTCGCGGTCGACGGTCACCCGGTTCTCGTCCAGCGGCAGGTCCTCGGTGGTGAGCCAGAAGTCGATCGAGTGCCGGGCGAGGTCGGCCGGGTCCCGTGCGTCGGGGACGTCGAAGCCGATGAGCACGGCGTCGCTCTTGCCGTTCATCTGGATGGAGCCGACGGGGTACTCCCAGTCCGGGTCGAACGGGTCGGACCAGTAGAAGTCGTTCACCCCGAGCGTCTTCTGGAACCGGGTCGGGTTCGGCGTCTTCGAGAACGCCACCAGGCCGGAGTTGTTGTGCAGCATCAGGTGCCGGCCCACGTGGCCCGAGCCGTTGCCCAGCCCCGCGGGGTGCCGGTCGGACGCCGAGGCGAGCAGCAGGGCGGCGGAGTTGATCGCCCCGGCGGCGAGGACGACGACGTCGGCGGTGTACTCCTCCCGTTCGCCGTCCCGGTCGACCACCACCCGCGAGACCCGGTGGCCGGTGCGGTCGGTCTCCAGTCGCACCACGCGCGCCCGGGTCCGGAGGGTCACGTTCGGGTGCCGCAGCGCCGGCTCCACCGTCATGACCTGCGCGTCCGCCTTGCCGTTGACCAGGCAGGGGAAGCCGTCGCAGGTCGCGCAGCGGATGCAGGCGGACGAGTGCGGCCGGGCCTCGTCGAGGAGGACGCCGTTGGGCAGGGAGAACGGGTGCAGTCCGGCCGCGGTCAGGTCCTCGCGCAGCTGGGCGATCCGGGGCTCGTCGCTGATGGCCGGCCACGGGTAGGGGCCGGACGCCGGTGGGTCGTCCGGGTCCTCGCCCCGCGTGCCGTGCACCTGGTACAGCCGCTCGGCCCGGTCGTAGTACGGCGCGAGGTCGGCGTAGTCGATCGGCCACGCGGGTGAGATCCCGTCGACGTGCCGGACGGGACCGAAGTCGCGCTCGCGGAACCGGTAGAGGATCGCCCCGTAGAACTTGGTGTTGCCACCCACGTAGTAGTGCTGCTTGGGCGTGAACCGCCGTCCGTCGGCGCCGTCGGTCCACTGGCCGCTGTTGGCGTACCGCTTCTGCGCCCACAGCGCCTGCGGGTCCCAGTTCTGCGGCTCCCGGGGCAGCCAGTCGCCGCGCTCCAGGACGACGACCCGCTTCCCCGTGGGGGCCAGCGCCCAGGCGACGGCGCCCCCGCCGGCTCCCGATCCGATGACGACGACGTCGGCGTGCTCGCTCATGGCCCCTCCCGGTCAGGTGATCGCGAGCGGCGTCACCCACGACCCCGTGGCGCCGCGCAGCTTGGCGTGGCTGACGACGAGCAGGAACTCGCGCAGCCCGGCCGCGGCGGCCTCGGCCAGCCGCAGGTTCTCCAGCACGACCACGCCGTGCCGGACGTTCAGCGTCTGGGGGACGACGAACGGCTCGCGCGCGTCCTCCGGCGGCACCGGGCCGTAGCTCCAGGTGTCGCAGCCGGTCAGCGCCACCCCGTGCCCGGCGAGCCACTCGGCCAGCCGCATCCCCGGGCCGGGCTCGCCGGCGGAGTACCGGTCCGCGTCGTCGTCCCAGAGCGCGCCCCAGCCGGTGTGCACCAGGACGGCGTCCCCGCGGCGGATCTCGCGCCCCTGCAGCGCCGCGACGGCGTCCTCGACGGTGACGACGTCCCCGGGGCCGAGCGGTCCCCGGACCGCGGCGACGTCGAGCAGCAGGCCGCGGGTGACGACCTGCGGCAGGGTGTCGACGCCGAGCCGGGCGGTGCCCCAGTCCTCGGCGATGTCGGCCAGCCGGTGCCCGTTGTAGGTGCGGTCGCCGACCTGCAGGTGGTTGAGGGCGTCCAGGTGGGTGCCCATCTGCTGGGTGGCGGTGATCTGCTCGACCACCCAGTTCACCGCGTTGCGGCCCCACCCCTCGGGTCCGCCGTCCGGCCGCCGCCGGTTCACGTAGTGGTAGTTGGTGGTCAGGTACGACCGGAAGGTGCGTCCCTCGAAGGCCGGGACGTCGGCGTGCAGCACGTGCGCGAGGTCGTACACGCGGCCGGTGCGGACCAGGGAGACCGCCGCGCGCACGACGTCGGCGGTGACCTCGTTGAGCGCGCCGGCCGCGTCGTCCGGCCCCCAGCGGGAGGGGAACCACCCCGCCGTCCGGTCCTCGACGGACGGCGGGGTGACGGTCGCGGTCACTCCGAGGACCAGGTGGTCTCGAACGACGGGTAGAGCGTCAGCCCGCCGTCGACGAACAGGGTCTGGCCGGTGATGTAGGCGGCCTCCTCGGAGCAGAGGAAGGCGGTCACGGCCGCCATCTCCTCGGCCCCGCCGGCCCGCCGCATCGGGATGTGGCTCTCCACCATCTGCCGCTTGACCGGGTCGTCGATCCACGACCGGTTGATGGGCGTGACCGTGGCGCCGGGTCCGATGCCGTTCACGCGGATGCCGCGCGCGGCGTACTCGAGGGCGAGGGTGCGCGTGAGGTTCTGCATGCCGCCCTTGGACACCGAGTAGCCGACGAACCGCGGCTTCGGGATGACCTGGTGGACGCTGGAGACGTTCACGATGCAGCCGGGGGCGCCGGCGCCGACCCACCCGCGGATCGCCTGCTGGCTGCACAGGAACGCGCCCCGCAGGTTGACGGCGAGCACCTTGTCGAAGGCCGCGACGGGCAACTCGTCGGTGTCGGCGGCGATCTGGATGCCGGCGTTGTTGACCAGCAGGTCGATGCGGCCGTACTCGGCGAGGACCTGCTCGTACATCGCGCCGACCTGGTCCTCGGCGGAGACGTCGGCCGCGACGAGGATCGGGCGGGTGCCGGCGGCGGACATCTCCTTCATGCAGATCTCGACGCCGTGCTCGATCGTCTCCTTCGTCTCCTCCGCGCCCTCGTGCGGGCCGACGTAGTTGATGGCGACGTCCACGCCCTCCTCGCCGAGCCGGATGGCGATCGCCTGCCCGATCCCGGAGCTGCCCCCGGTGACCAGCGCCTTCTTGCCCTGCAGTCCCTTCACGTCCTGCTCCTCCCGGTGAGTTCCCGACCGTGGTGGAAGAAGTCGACGGCCTCGCCGGGCGCGCCGACCCGGTCGGCCGCGCGTGCGGCCCCGAACGGTGCGTTCCAGAAGGGCTCCCCGGCCGGGAACCCGTCGTGCGGGGCGACGTACAGGTAGGGGCGGGGCACCGCCTCGTCGCCCGGGGAGACGCCGTAGTCGACGGCGTCGAGCGAGATGGCCAGGTCCAGGTGCTCCGGCCACAGCACCGGCTCGGCCGGCGCACCGAGCTCGGCGGCGAAGCGGCGCAGCGCCGCCTCGCCGAGGGCGTACCAGCCGGCGAGCTGCCGGGCGGCCGTGACGTCGATCGGCAGCGGTGCCGCCGGATCCGGGTCCGTCGCCGGCGGGTAGCTGCCGCGCAGCCCCAGGGCGACGCCGGCGAACGCCGCGGCGGCACCCAGCGTCGTGACCGTGCGGGAGCGGACGACGTCGCCGCGCAGGACCACCAGCTGGTTGCCCACCACCGCCAGCTGCCGCCCGTCCACCCCGACGGTGGTGCTGAACCCGCCGGGGTGGGGGCGCAGGCGGATCGTCCCGGCCGCGGCGAACTGGCCGGCGGCCAGGACGTGCTCACCGAGGTGGTGCCAGCTGTCCCGGGTGGCGACGAGCGCGGGCGGTGCGGTGACGGTCATGCACCCGTGGTCTGCCGTCCGTCCCGGGCGTTACGCGGTCCGCCGCGTCCCGGGCGATCCGGTCAGTCGGCCTGGTCGACGCAGAGGATGTTCCCCTCGCTGTCCTTGAACCAGGCGGCGCGTCCCATGCCGGGGATGGCGGCGATCGCACCGCTCCACTCGACCCCGGGCATGTCGTACCTCTCGAACGTGACGCCCTTCGCCTCGAGGTCGCGGACCTGGGTCTCGATGTCGTCGACGTGCACCTGGGCGAGCGTGTGCCCCGCCTGCCCGGCGAACTCGGTCCGGTAGACGGAGAACGCCGTCCCGCCGTCGGTCCGATAGGCGAGCTGGACGCCCTCGATCTCGGCGACGGGTGTCAGGCCCAGCTTGTCGGCGTAGAAGTCGCGCGCCCGGGAGAGGTCGCTGGCGGGGATGTTGGCTTCGATGCGGCTGTCGTTCAGCATGGCCGGCTCCGGTCGGTCCTGGTGCGTTCCCCGTGCTGACGGCGCGGACCGTAGACCCGCCGCCGACCGGACGGCAGGGCCCCTCGTCACCGTTCCGGCGGGCGCACCCCGGGGGACGCCGGCGCGGTTTCCGCCGCCGCGGACGGGGTAGCGCACCTCCCGAACCGAGGGCCCGAGGAGTCGAAACAGCGGCCTCCCAGCCCTCCGTCCCGGTCGCCGGGCATCGTCCGCGACCTCGAGGTCCACGACATGAGCGCCGGTGAGCGCGTCACCTGGGAGATCTGCCCCCGCTGCGGACGGTGCGCGGCCGTCGCCTGGCGTCACGGTCACGCCGTCGCGGCCGACTGCCCCGGCGACTGCGGGCTGCGCCCCGCCGACGTCGTCCGGTGGCGGACCGATCTCGGGTTCCCGTCCTAGCTGTCGAGGGTCGGCGGACCCGCGGACGACGCCAGTGCCACGGTGAGCAGGGTGCTCACCGGCCCCCACACGACGAGCCCGCCGGGGGAGAGCCAGCCGAGCGACAACGGCCCGGCGAGCACGAGGACCGGGGCCAGCACGACGAGGTCGACGGTGCCGGCCGGCCAGCGGCGGGAGCGCAGCCAGGCGGCGACCGCGAGGGACCAGCCGGCGAGGACCGCGGCGGCGGCCGGCCAGGAGCCGGCACCGGACCGGATCCACCCTCCCTGGAGCGCGAGCAGCCCGGCCACCAGCGGGAGAACGGTGACGGCGTAGCCGGTCAGGAACGCCCGGACCGCCGCGCCGGGAGGCGTCTCGGGGTCGGTGCCGGCCGAGGCGTCCCTCCCCTCCCGGGCCAGGGCGAGGGCGCTGCCGGGGGTCATGCCGGCGCCCCGGCCGCCGGGACGACCCGGGGGGTGCCCTCGGCGGACCGCGCCCGGTCGGCGGCGATGCGGTCGGACAGCAGCGCCGCGTCGGCGCCCACGAACCCCAGCAGCGCCGAGCCCCGGCAGGTCTGCCAGGGCAGGCCCAGGAAGTACAGGCCCGGCACGTCGGTGACCCCGGCGTCGTGCCGGACCTGCCCGTCGACCACCACGCCCGGGACGTCCAGCCAGGAGTGGTCGCTGCGGTACCCCGTGGCCCACACGACCGCGTCCACCTCGGTGGTGCCGCCGTCGGCGAACGTCGCGGTGCGGCCGGTGAACCCGGTCAGCCGCGGCCGCAGGTCGATCCCGCGGCGGCGGAGGTCGCTGCGCCGGCTGCCGATCACCAGGTCGCCCCGGGCACGCAGCCGGCGGGCGATGCGCGAGTCCGCGGGCACGGTGAAGAACCCGGACCGGGTGAGCCACGTGAACAGGTCCCGGCCGGCGACGCGCTGGGGCAGCTGCAGCGGTGCGGATCCCACGGCGACCGTGACCGCCTGGGTGGTGGCCAGCTCGGCGGCGATCTGCATGCCGGAGTTCGCGGCGCCGACGACGAGGACGCGCCCGCCGCCGGGGACCTGGGCCGGGTTGCGGTAGGCGGCGCTGTGCAGCTGGGGCACGTCGGCGTCCAGCTGCGCGGCGACGGCGGGGACGTGCGGGGTCTGGAACGGTCCGGTGGCGACGACGACCTGGCCGGCGCGCACGGTGCCGGTGGGGGTCATCGCCGCGAAGGACCCGTCGGCCTCCCGGTACAGCTCCAGCACCGGCGAGTCGGTCCGGACCGGGAGGTCGAAGCGGGCGGCGTAGGCGGCGAGGTAGTCGGCGACGTCGTCCTTGCCCGGATGGGTGTCGGCGGGCGCGGGGAACGGCATGCCCGGCAGCGAGTCGTACTGGGCGGGGCTGAACAGCCGCAGCGAGTCCCAGCGCGAGCGCCAGCTGTGGCCGATCTCGGGGCCGGCGTCCAGGAGCACGAAGTCGGTGCCGCGCTGCGCGAGGAAGTGGCCGAGCGCGAGGCCGGCCTGGCCGGCGCCGACGACGAGGACGTCGTGGTGGTCGGGGGTGCGGGGGGCGTGGGACACGGGAGCTCCTTCGTCGGTGCGGTGTCTGCGCCAGGACGCTAGGAGCGGGGCCGGGGGCGTCACGCCGGGGAAATCGCCGGGTTCGTCGCCGGGCCCACCCGTGGCCGGCCGGCTCAGAGGTCGAGCGGGAGGGCGGTGAGCGCAGCGCGGGAGGCTACGCCGAGCTTGGCGAAGACGTTGCGCAGGTGGAAGTCGATGGTGCGGGGGCTGACGAACAGCTGGGCGGCGGCGTCCCGGTTCGACAGGCCCTGCCGGACCAGGGCGGCGACCTG
Source organism: Blastococcus sp. SYSU D00868 (assembly GCF_054050575.1). Taxonomy (NCBI): domain Bacteria; kingdom Bacillati; phylum Actinomycetota; class Actinomycetes; order Geodermatophilales; family Geodermatophilaceae; genus Blastococcus; species Blastococcus sp. SYSU D00868. The sequence continues at coordinate 809 of NZ_JBJGZO010000036.1, read as the reverse complement.
GCGCTCCTGCGCCGTCAGCTCGGTGGCGGTGGAGACGTCGCGGCGGCGGGCGGTCTCCCCGGAGGCGCGCAGCTCGGTCGCGGCCCGCTCGGCCCAGGGAGCGGCACCGAGGTCCTCGAACAGCGCCAGGGCGGCGCGCAGGTGCTCGCGGGCGTCGACCCGGCGCCGCGCCCGGCGCAGGTGCTCACCGAGTGCCAGGTGCGTGCGGGCCCGGTCGGGCCGGCGCAGCGAACGCTCGTGCGCCGCGAGGGCGAGCCGGAAGTGCTCCTCCACCGCGGGCCCCTCGGCCAGCAGGGCGCGGCCGTGCTCGAGGACGGCGACCGCGGCCGGGGCGCCGGTGCCCGCCGCGAACGCCTCCAGCTCGGCCAGCCAGGCGCGGGCCAGGTCGTCCCGGCCGGCCCGGACGGCCGCCTCGACACGGTCGACGGCGGCCATCCGGCGCAGCCCCGGCAGCGAGATCTGCTCGAGGTGGTGCAGCGCCGTCGCCGGGGGGCCGCCGGCGCGCAGGCCGCGCGTCCAGTGGACGAGGTCGGACACCATCGCGTCGACGAGCCCGACGGGATGCGCCTGCCGGATCGCCGTCGCCTCGCCCGCGTGCCGTTCCGCGGTGTCGGCGTCGCCGCGCAGCGCGGCGACCAGGGCCAGCTCGGCGGTCGGCAGGGCGGTCATCCCGGGGTGGCCGGTGCTCCTGGTCAGCGGGAGCGCCTCGGCGGGGGGGGGGGGGGGGGGGGGGGGGGGCGGGGGGGGGGGGGGGGGGGGGGGGGCGGGGCGGGGGGGCGGGGGGGGGGGCGGGGGCGGGGCGGGGCCGG
>NZ_JBJGZO010000035.1:0-50299 GCF_054050575.1 Blastococcus sp. SYSU D00868 | reverse complement strand
CCCCCCCCCCCCCCCCCCCCCCCCCCCCCCCCCCCCCCCCCCCCCCCCCCCCCCCCCCCCCCCCCCCCCCCCGCGGCGGTGAGGGAGGGCGCGGCTACAGCAGCTCGAAGACGGTGGCGTTGGCCTGGCCGCCGCCCTCGCACATCGTCTGCAGGCCGTAGCGGATGCCGTTGTCCCGCATGTGGTGCAGCAGGGTGGTGGCGATCCGGGCACCGGAGCCGCCGAGCGGGTGACCGAGCGCGATCGCGCCGCCGTTGGGGTTGAGCGCCTTGGCGTCGGCGCCGATGTCGGCCAGCCAGGCCAGCGGCACCGGCGCGAAGGCCTCGTTGACCTCGAACGCGCCGATCTCGTCCAGCGACAGGCCGGACCTCTGCAGCGCCTTCTCCGTCGCCGGGATCGGCGCGGTCAGCATGATCACCGGGTCGGCACCGGCCAGCACCGCGGTGTGCACCCGGGCGATCGGGGTCAGCCCGAGCTCGCGCGCCTTGTCCGACGTGGTCATCAGCAGCGCCGCGGACCCGTCGGAGATCTGCGAGGAGTTGCCGGCGGTGATCACGCCGCCCTCGGGCTTGAACACCGTCTTCAGGCCGGCGAGCACCTCGGTCGTCGTCCCCGGGCGGATACCCTCGTCCTCGCTGACCACCGTGCCGTCGGGCAGGGTCACCGGCGCGATCTGGCCGGCGAACCGGCCGTCGGCGCGGGCGGCGGCGGCCTTCTCGTGCGAGCCGACGGAGAACTCGTCGCACTGCTCGCGGGTGAAGCCCCACTTCTCCGCGATCATCTCGGCACCCACGCCCTGGTTGGGGAAGGTGCCGTAGCGGGCCATGAACGCCTCGCCGAACGGGTCCTGGTCGATCAGCGAGGCGCCCATGGGCACCCGGCTCATCGACTCCACGCCGCCGGCGACGACCACGTCGTACTGGCCGGCGACCAGGCCGGCGGCGGCGAAGTGGATCGACTGCTGCGAGGAGCCGCACTGGCGGTCGACGGTCACGCCGGTGACCGTCTCCGGCCAGCCGGCGGCCAGCGCCGCGGTCCGGCCGATGTCGAAGGTCTGCTCGCCGACCTGGCCCACGCAGCCCCAGATGACGTCCTCGACCTCGGCCGGGTCGACGCCGGCGCGCTCGACCAGCGACCGCAGCACGTGCGCCGACAGATCGGCCGGGTGCACGCCCGACAGCCCACCCTTGCGCCTGCCGACCGGGGTCCGGACGGCCTCGACGATCACCGCGTCACGCATGCTGTTCTCTCCTCTTCGAGATGTCGTGCGGCTCACTGTACGGTCGGCGCCGACCCTGCCCGGCGGGCCGCGGAGGTGGCCGATGAGCACGGCCCTCGACCCGCGCCACGGCGTCTCCGATCCGGCGCGCGGCACGCCGCCGCGGGCGCCGGGGTCGGTGCGGCGGACGGCGACGACCGAGATCGTCCGCCCCGAGGGCCCGGCCGGCCCGCTGCACCTGCGCGGGGCCGCCCGCGACCTCGCCACCGGTTCGGACGGGACGGCGCGGGTGCTGCGCGGGGCGACGGCGACGACGGTCGTGGTCGGCGGCCGGGTCGCCGAGGTGCACGCCACCCCGGCGGCCGCGGGCACCGCCGGCTTGGTCGGCCTGCGCGCCGGGTCCGGGTACCGCACCGCGCTGGACGCCGCCCTGCCCGGCGAGCGCGCCGCCCGCTCCCCGCTGTTCCTGCTGCTCGACGACGTGCCGGTGACCTCGCTGATCTCCGGTTACGCGCTGATGATGGAGGGCACCTCCCCCGCCGGGCCGGCGGGACGGCGCGCGGCGAGCGCCCTCGGCTCCTCGGCGGGCATCTGCTCGGGCTGGCGCGAGGACGGCACGATGATGGTGCACATCCGCACCGAGGGGGCGATCCCGGCGCTGCACGGGCCGCAGGCGCCGGACCTGCGGACCGACGACCCGCTCGCCTGGCACGACCTCGCCCCGCTGGCCCCCGGGCACATGCGCCGGCACCGGCGGCTGGACGTCGCCGCGGACCCCGCCGACCCGGCCGTCCTGCGGGTCGGGGCGATGTTCCGCGACTCCTACACGCTGCTGTCGGGCACCGAGACGGTGCTGCACGAGTACGACCTCACCGCCCGGGTGCACCGCACCAGCGGCACGGTGCTCGCCGCCGAGGCGACGCCCCGGGTGCTGCCCTGGCAGGAGTGCCCGGCGGCCGCGGCCAGCGCCGGCCGGCTGGCCGGCACGCCCGTCGCCGACCTGCGGGCGCGGGTGCGGGCCGAGTTCGGCGGCACCAGCACGTGCACCCACCTCACCGACGCGCTGCGCGGCCTCGAGGACGTCGCCGCGCTCGCCGGGGACCTCCCCGGGTGAGCGGGCGCGGCCGTCAGCCGGCGGGGACGGCGGCCCGGGCCAGCCGCGCCAGCCGGTCCGGCGGCAGCTGGTGCAGCAGCTCCAGCCGCTGGCAGGCCGCCCGCCCGGGCAGGGCGATGCCGCGCTCCCAGGAGCGCACGCGGCGCCCGGTCGTGCCGAGGCGGCGGCCGAGCTCCGCGGCCGACAGGCCGGCCGTCGCGCGCAGCGCCTCCAGCACGGCGGGCAGGTCCCCGGGTACCCAGGCCCGCCGGACCAGGATGGGCGGCACCGGCACCGAGCCGGCCCGCAGCACCTCGGCCAGGGGACGGCGGTAGCAGCGGGCCAGCGCGCGGGCCGCGGCGAGCCCGGGCCGGCGGCGGCCGTGCTCGTAGCGGCGGAGGGTGCGGACGCTGATGCCGACGTGGTGCGCCGCCTCCTGCTGGCTCATCCCGGCCGCGGTCCGCAGCCGGGCCAGCGCCGGGATGGCGTCGGCGCGGGCGACCGGCGTCGCGCCCCGCTCCAGCAGCTCCGCCGTCGTCAGGCCGAGCACCTCGGCGACCCGCTCCACCCGCTCCTCGGGCACGCGGGTGCGGCCGTTCTCCCACCGGTGGGCGGTCGTGGAGCCGATGCCCACGGCGACGGCGAACTCCCGCTGCGTCCACCCGGCGGCGCGGCGCAGGGCGCCCAGACCCGGCAGGGCGGCGCCGTCCCAGCGGCCGGCCGGGGTGTCCTCGAGCAGCCGGTCCAGGTGCTCGGGGCCGACGCGCAGCACCTTGGCCAGCGCCGGGCGGTGACCCGGGCTCGGGCGGCGGCAGCCGTTCTCCCATCGGGAGACGCTGGCGGGCGTCACCCCGACCCGGTTGGCCACCTGGGTCATGGTCAGCCCGGCCGCGAGGCGGGCCCGGCACAGCGGGGAGGCGTGCCGGCCGCCGGAGGTGCGCTCGGTCCGCACCCGGTCCTCGCCGGCGACGGCGCGGGCGGTCAGGTCGTCCCAGCCGAACAGCCGCGCCAGGGCGGCCAGCTGCAGCGGTTGCGGCCGGCGACCGAGCTCCCAGTTGCGGACGGTCGTGCGCGCGACGCCGAGCCGGCGGGCGAGGTCGCCGTGCGTCAGCCCGTGGGCGGCCCGCCAGTCGCGGACGTGGGCGGCCAGGCTCGGCGCGTCCTGCACCGGCACGGCGGCGGCGGGTGGCAGCCAGGGGGAGGCGGTCACGGCAGACCTCGCTCTCGAGGAGGGGACGGCGTCCCGGGCGGAACGGCGGCACCCATCCGTTGATGCATACCGTAGATGTTTCGACAACTATCACATCGCGGGTGCGTTAGGGAAGGACGGATGCCGCATCGACGCGCGGGTGCAGGTCACGGGCGCGGGCGGCCGGGCCGGGCGAGATCCGTGCCGGACTAGTCTGGGAAGCGATCCTCGGAAGGAGGGCCGGCGTGTCGTCCACCCCCGCCCCGCAGCCCCCGCCCCGCAAACGCCGGGCCCGGGGCTCGATCAGCGCTGCGGAGATCCTGCAGGGGGCCTACGACCTCGCCTCCGAGGAGTCGCTGGAGGCGCTGAGCATGCCGCGCCTGGCCCAGCGCCTCGACGTGGGCGTGACCAGCATCTACTGGTACTTCCGCAGCAAGGACGAGCTGCTCGACGCCCTCGCCGAGCGCGCCATGGCGGAGTTCGACCGGCGCATCGACATCCCCGACGACCTGCCGTGGGACGAGTACCTGCGGCGGTACTTCGGCGCGCAGCGGCGGATGTTCCGCGAGCACGAGCTGCTCTGCGACCTGATCGTGCTGCGCAGCCCGGGCACGCCCGAGGCCGGGCGCATGTCGGCCGAGCGGATCGACCGGGTGCTCCAGCTGCTGGTCCGCGCGGGCTTCCCGCCGGACGCCGCGATGGACGCCTACAGCGCGCTGTCGGTGTTCACCCGCGGCTCGGCCGCGCTCGCCCGCATCGGCGACGACGCCGCGGCGCTGGCCGACCTGACGGCCGGGCCGTTCGAGGAGGCGCCCCGGCTGCGGGTGCTCCCCCAGCTGGACCGGCCGCAGCCGCTGGTCATGACCGGGGACCAGGCGTTCGAGTTCGGGCTCGAGAACACCCTGCGCGGCCTGCGGGCGCACCTGGCGGAGCTGCGCGCGGGCGCCGCCGCCCCGGCGCGGGACGCCGCGGCCGCCGCCGGGCGCTGACCGGCCCGCCGGCGTCCCCCGCCGGCGTCCCCCGCGGGCGGCCCGGCCCGCGCCGCCTGGTAGGTGTTCCGGGTGACCGACATCCTGGACGTGCTCAGCGTGGAGCGGCTCGACGCCGACGTGTTCCGGGGGCACCCGGTGCCCACGCGGCTGGCCCGGACGTTCGGCGGCCAGGTGGCCGGGCAGGCGATGATGGCCGCCGTCTCCACCGTCGACCCCGCCCAGCCGGTGCACTCCCTGCACGGCTACTTCATGCGGCCGGGGCGGCCGCAGCAGCCGATCCTGCTGCTGGTCGACCGGCTGCGCACCGGCCGGGGCTTCAGCACCCGGCAGGTCAACGCCGTCCAGGACGGCGAGACGATCTTCACCATGTCGGCGTCGTTCCACACCGGCGACGCCGGACCGGAGCACCAGGAGGCCGCGCCGACCGTGCCCGGACCGGGCGAGCTCCCCGCGACCGACCCGCTGGACGGCTCGTTCGCCGCGGAGTGGCCGAACTGGGACGCCGTCTGGGTGCCCGAGCCGCCGGGGCAGGCGGTCGAGGGCCGCCCCCGGCAGCTGCTGTGGGTGCGGTACCGGCACCGGCTGCCCGACGACCCGGCGATCCACGTGGGGGCGCTGACCTACCTCAGCGACATGCACCTGCTGGGGACGTCGATGCGGCTGCACGGCCGGGAGACGACGCTGCAGTTCGCCTCGCTGGACCACGCGCTGTGGTTCCACCGGCCGTTCCGCGCCGACGAGTGGCTGCTCTACGACCAGATCTCGCCGTCGGCGGCGCACGGGCGCAGCTACAACCGCGGGCAGATCACCGACGCCGCCGGCCGGCTCGTCGCCACCGTCGTCCAGGAGGGCCTCATGCGCCGGCCCCGCACGTCGCAGCCCCCGCCGGCCTGAGACCGGCGGGGGCTGGAACGGCCCCCTCGCAGGGGCCCGGCGCGCGCTCGCGAGCGCCGGGACGAGGGGGTCCTTCCCTCAGACCTCGATCAGCACCGCGCCGGACATGCCGCCGCCGGCGCACATGGTGGCGATGCCGTAGCCGCCGCCCACCCGGCGCAGGTCGTTGACCAGCGTGGTCAGCATGCGCGCGCCCGAGGCGGAGATCGGGTGGCCGAGGCTGCACCCGCTGCCGTGGATGTTGACCTTCTCCTCGTCGATGCCGAGCAGCTTGCACGCCGCGACCGGGACGGAGGCGAAGGCCTCGTTGATCTCCCACAGCGCGATGTCGCCGACGGACAGGCCGGCCTTCTGCAGGACCTTGGGGATGCCGTCCAGCGGCGCCATGCCGGTGCGCTTGGGGTTGGTGGCGGTCTGCGTCCAGGCCACGACGGTGCCGAGCGCGGTGAGGCCCTCGGCGGCGACCAGCTCGTCGCTGGCCAGCGTCAGGGCCGCGGCGGCGTCGTTGACCCCGCTGGCGTTGCCCGCGGTGATCGAGAAGCCCTCGATCTCCGGGTGGATGACCTTCAGCGAGGCCAGCTTCTCGGCGGTGGTGTCGCGGCGCGGGTGCTCGTCGACGGCGAAGTCGACGTAGCTGCCGTCCTTCTGCAGGGCCTTGATGGAGACGATCTCGTCGGCGAGCAGCCCGGCGTCGATGGCCTCGACGGCGCGCTGGTGGGAGCGCAGCGCCCAGGCGTCCATGTCCTGGCGGCTGAGCCCGGCCTCCTGCGCGGTGTTCCAGCCGACGGTGATCGACATGTCCCGGCTCGGGGCGTCGGGGGCGTCGGGGTGGATCGGCGGGAACCACGACTCGACCCGGTCGGCCGTGCCGGGCACCCGGCGGGAGAACATCGGCGACAGCGAGGAGGACTGGACGCCGCCGGCGACGACGGCGCGGTCCATGCCGGAGCGGATCTGCGCGGCCGCGATTCCGACCGCGGTCAGGCTGCCGGCGCAGTGCCGGTTCACCGCCACGCCGGGCACGTGGTCCAGCCCCGCGTTGACGGCGGCCCACCGGCCGACCGCGGCACCGCCGTAGAGGGACTCGGCCCAGACGACGTCGTCGACCAGCTGCGGGTCGATCCCGGCGCGCTCGATGTTCGCCGTGAGGACCGTCTGGGTCATCTCCTCGGCGGTGGTGTCGGCGAGCGTGCCCTTGCGGGCGGTGCCGATCGCGGTTCGGGCGGCGCTGACGATGACGGCCTCGGGCATGGGGACCTCGATCGGTGCAGAGAGACAGGATGCAGAGCACGGGCGCGCGTCAGGCGGCGCCCCTCTCGCAATGTAGAACGCCTTACGGTAGGCAACAAGGAGGCAACCCCCGACGGCCCGCGCTCCTGTCGGCGCGCGGTGCCGCCGGGGACCGCCGCGCGATCCGACGGGAGCCCCAGATGCAGGTCAGCGACCCCGGCGCCGCCGGGCTGCCCCCCGGACTGCCCACGGTGCGGGCTGCCGACCTCGCCGTGGTGCCGCCCCCTCCCCTGGCCCTGGACGGCGCCGGCCGGCCGCTCGAGCCGCTGCTGGTCGTCGACGCGCAGGAGTTCGCCAAGCTGCCCCCGCCGCTGCGCCGCCGGGCGGCCACGGCCCTGCGCGGCAGCCGGCGCTGCACCGTCGCGGTGACCGGCGGCGGCGAGCGGCTGCCGGGTGAGCTGGCCGCGGCCGTCGACCTCGGGCTCACCGCGGCCCCGGCATCCGGCGACGCGCGCACCGTCGCCGTCCCGGACCTCGGCGCGGCGCTGCAGGCCCTCACCGAGCGGTTCGCGGCCACCCCGCTGGCGGCCCTGACCTACGTCTGGCTGCTCCGGCAGAGCGCCGGGCTACCGGTGCCGGCCGCCCTCACCGCGGAGTCGGCCGCCTACTCCACCCTGCTCGCCGGCCCGGAGTTCGCCCGCTGGCTGGCCGGCCGCGGCCCGGCCCGGGAGCCGGACGACCGCAGCTCCCGCGTGGTCGCCACGCGCGCGGGCGACGTCCTGCACCTGCGGCTGGACCGGCCCGCCCGCCGCAACGCGGTGGACGCCGCGATGCGCGACGCGCTGGTGGCGGCGCTGGCGCCGGCCGAGTGGGACCCCGACCTGGTGGTGGAGATCAGCGGCGCCGGGCCGTCGTTCTCCGCCGGCGGGGACCTCGACGAGTTCGGCTCGGCCCCGGACCCCGCCCGCGCGCACGTCGTGCGGCTGGGCGCGAGCGTGGCCGAGGCGATCCACCGGATCCGGGACCGGGTGACGGTCCGGGTGCACGGGACCTGCCTGGGCGCGGGCTTCGAGCTGCCCTGCTTCGCCGGTCGCGTGCTGGCCGCGCCCGACACCCGACTGGGCCTGCCCGAGCTGGCCATGGGGCTCATCCCCGGCGCCGGCGGCACCGTGAGCATCGTGCGCCGGGCCGGCCGCTGGCGGGCGGCGTGGCTCGGGCTGACCGGCACGCGCGTCGACGCGGCGACGGCGCTGGCGTGGGGGCTGGTCGACGAGGTGCTCGACCCGGCACCGGTGGCCGCCGGCGGGGCGGAGCACTCGGGCACGCCGGTCCGCTGACGACGACGGCGGGCCCCCGGGACACCCGGGGACCCGCCGCCGCGACGGGGTCCTCGCTCAGCGCGGGGCCGACTGCTCCTTCTGGGCGGGGCGGCGGGAGGCGCGCGGCGACCGGCCGGGGGCGGCCTCCGACACCGACGCCAGCGCGCTCTCCCCGCCCAGGTGCCGCTCGAACCCGGCCGGGACGACCAGGTCGTCGCGGGAGAGCTCGGCGATCGACGGGTGGCCGAGGCCGATCAGCGCCGAGCCCAGCCCGTCGCGCAGCAGGTCGAGCACGTTCTCGACGCCGGCCTGCCCGTTGGCGGCCAGGCCCCACAGGTAGGCGCGGCCGATCATGACGGCGCGGGCGCCGAGGGCGAGGGCCTTGGCGACGTCGGAGCCGCGCCGGATGCCGCCGTCCAGCAGCACCTCGACCTGGTCGCCGACCGCCTCGGCGATCGCCGGCAGCGCGCGGATGGACGCCGGCGTCCCGTCGAGGTTGTTGCCGCCGTGGTTGGAGACCGAGATCGCGGTCGCGCCGGCGTCGATGGCCCGCTTGGCGTCGTCGACCCGCATGACGCCCTTGAGCATGAAGGGCGCCTCCGGCCAGAGCCCGCGCAGCCAGGCGACGTCCTCCCAGGTCGGCATGGGCGACTGCATCCACTGGCCGTACGCGCCGAAGAACGTCGGCGCCGGGTCGCCGGGGTTGGCCACCATGTTCGGCACGGTGAGGTCCGGGATGCGCCCGGTCTTGGCGAAGTCCCACAGCCAGGAGGGCTTGAGCGCCACCTGCGGGGCGTACCGGCGCATCGCCTCGAAGTTGATCTTCTCGGGGATGAAGGGGCTGCCCCAGTCGCGGCCGTAGGAGAACGACCAGTCGAGGGTGGCGATCAGACCCGCGGCTCCGGCCCGCTTGGCGCGCTCCACCTTGGCGGCCATCGTGTCGCGGTCGCCGACCCAGTAGAGCTGGAAGAAGGTCTTCGGGTTCGCCGCGATGACCTCCTCCATCGGCTTGCTGGCCATCGAGGACAGGCCCATGGCCGTGCCGCGGGCGGCGGCCGCGCGGGCGACGGCGACCTCGCCGTCGGGGTTCACCGCCTGCACCCCGGTCGGGCTGATCATCACCGGCAGCGAGATCTCCTGCCCCATGACCGTGGTGGCCATCTGCTTGGCGTTGGCCAGCCCGGCGGTGTGCGGCGCGAAGCCGATCTCGTCGAACGCCGCCAGGTTGTCCGCGGCGGTGAGGCCCTTCTCCGACCCCGCCACCAGGGCGCCGTAGACACCCTTGGGCAGGCGGCGCTTGGCCCGCCGCTGTGCCTCCGCCACGGTCTCGAACCACTTGCCCACAGCACACCCCTCGTCGATCCGGTCCCGACCACCGCCGGCCGGGTGGCACTGAGTGTCACGGTAGAGACGCCCGCTCGGCGCGTCCAGAGCGAGCGGGCTCCGCGACCCCCGGTGGAGGCGCCCTCGTCGCCGCGCCCCCGGTCCACTAGCGTCGCGCCCGCCCCCGTCCCCCACCACCGAGGATGCCGTTGCCCGCGTCGAGCGACTGGGCGGCCGGCGGGGTGGTCGCCCTGACCGGCCGGCCCGACGGCCCCCCGCTCGTGCCGCCGGGGCGGGCGGCCACGGTGGCCCGCGAGCTCACCGACCGGATCGCGGCGGCGACCGCCGGCACCGCGCACCCCGTCCGGCTGGACGGCGCCGCCCTGTTGGCCGAGCGGGCGGCGCTCACCGGGCACCGGCGCCGGGGGCCGGTGTCGGCGGGCGGCAGCTGCCGCCTGCTGCCGACGCTCGACGGCTGGGCCGCCGTCTCCTGCGCCCGCCCCGACGACCCGCTGCTGCTCGGGGCGCTGGTCGGGCGGGAGCTCCCGGACGACCCCTGGCCGGCGGTCACGGCGTGGCTGCGCGCCCACCCCGGCGAGGAGCTGGCCGCCCGCGCCGAGCTGCTCGGCGTCGCCGCCGGCCCCGTCCGCACGCCGGGTCCCCCGTCCCCGCCGTTCCCCGAGCACCCGCCGCGGTCCGTCGAGGGCCTGCTGGTCGTCGACTTCAGCGCGCTGTGGGCCGGCCCGCTGGCGGCGTCCGTGCTCGGCCTGGCCGGCGCCCGGGTGGTCAAGGTGGAGGTGCCCGGCCGGCTGGACGGCGCCCGCCGCGGCGACCCGCGGTTCTACCGGCTGCTGCACGCCGGGCACCGCTCGGTGCTGCTGGACCCGGCCACGGCGCGCGGGCGCGCGGCGATGGCGGCGCTGGTCGACGCCGCCGACATCGTGATCGAGGCATCGCGGCCGCGGGCGCTGGCCGGCTTCGGCCTCGACGCCGAGGCCGCCGTCGCGGCCGGCACCACGTGGCTGTCGCTGACCGCCGCCGGGCGCGCCTCCGGCCGGATCGGCTTCGGCGACGACGTCGCGGCCGCCGCCGGCCTGGTGGCGTGGGACGCCGACGGGCACCCGCTGTTCGCCGGGGACGCGATCGCCGACCCGCTGACCGGCCTCACCGCGGCCGCGCTGGCCACGACCGCGCCCGCGGACGGGTCGGGGGTGCTGTGGGACGTCAGCATGACCGCGGTCGTCGCCGCCACCCTCGACGGGGCGCCGCCGGTCCCCTCCCCCGCCGCCCGCCGCGACGGCGGTCGCTGGGTGGTCGACACCCCCGACGGCGCCGTGCCGGTCGCCGAGCCCCGGCCGCGGACGGTGCCGGGCACGGCGCCCGGGGCGGGGGCCGACACGGACGCCGTCCTCGCCGGGCTCGGGTTCGGGGCGCCGTGAGCGGCCTGCTCTTCCGCGACGCCACGCTGCTGGACGGGCGGCCGGCCGACGTCCGGGTGCGCGGCGACCGGGTCGTCGAGGTGGGCGCCGGCCTGCGCCGGGACGCCGAGGAGGTCGTCGACTGCGCCGGCGGCACGCTGCTGCCCGGTCTCACCGACCACCACCTGCACCTGCACGCCCTCGCCGCGGCCGCGCGGTCGGTGCCCTGCGGGCCGCCGGCGGTCACCGCGGCCGGCGGCCTGGCCGCGGCCCTGGCGGCGGCCCGCCCCGGCGCCGACGGCTGGGTCCGCGGCACGGGCTACGCCGAGACCGTCGCCGGCGACCTCGACGCCGCCGCGCTGGACCTGCTGCACGCGGCCCGGCCCGTCCGCCTGCAGCACCGCAGCGGCGCGCTGTGGGTGGTGAACTCCGCCGGCGCCGCGGCGCTGGGCCTGGCCGGCGCGGACCACCCCGGCGTGGAGCGGGACGACGCCGGCCGGCCGACCGGGCGGCTGTGGCGGGCCGACGACTGGCTGCGCGCCCGCCTCGGCGCCGAGGCCCCGCCCGACCTCACCGACGTGGGGCGCCGGCTGACCCGGCTGGGCGTCGCCGCCGTCACCGACGCGACGCCCGACCTCGACGCGGCCGCCGTCGGTGCACTCGCCGCCGCCCGGCGGGACGGGGCGCTCCTCCAGGCCGTGCACCTGCTCGGCGCGCCGCTGGGCGGGGACCTGCCGGCGGGGCTGACGGCCGGCCCGCTCAAGCTGGTGCTCGCCGACTCCGGGCTGCCCGACCTCGACGCGCTGACCGACCGGATCCGCGGCGCGCACGCGGCCGGCCGCCCCGTCGCGGTGCACGTCGTGACCCGGGAGGCGCTCGCCCTGCTGCTGGCCGCACTCGACGTCGCCGGCTCGGTGCCCGGCGACCGGGTCGAGCACGCCGCCCTGGTACCGCCCGGCGTGCTCGGCGACCTCGCCCGCCGGGGGCTGCGGGTGGTCACCCAGCCCGGCTTCCTCGCCGACCGCGGGGACGACTACCTGCGCGACGTGCCGGCCGCCGAGCACGACGACCTCTACCGCGCCGCCGGCCTGGTCGCGGCCGGGGTGCCGGTCGCGCTGTCCAGCGACGCCCCGCACGGTCCGCTGGACCCGTGGCGGGTCATGGCGGCGGCCATCGCCCGGCGCACCCGCTCGGGCGCCGTCGTCGGCCCGGCGGAGCGGCTCGCCCCCGCCGCGGCCCTCGCCGCCTACCTCGGCCCCGCCACCGACCCCGGCGGCGCGCCGCGGCGGGTCGTCGCCGGCGCCGCGGCCGACCTCGTCCTGCTCGACGGCGGCCCGGCCGACGTGGCCGCCGCCCCGTCGGCCGACCGGGTCCGGGCCGTGGCGGTCGGCGGCCGGCTGACCCGCGTCGCCCCGGACGCCTGAGGCTCGATCGATCGAGACTTGTACATGTATGTTCCGCTGCGTCCGGTCGTCCCGGACCGGGGTCGAGCGGGAGGAGTGGCGCGTGAGCGAACTGGGACTGGTCCGGCCGGACATGGCGGCGCTCGTCGGGCAGCCGTTCGGCGTGATGGAGTCCTATCCGGTGACCGCGTCGGACATCCGGCGCTGGGCGATCGCCGTCCACCACCCCGAGCCCGCGCCCGCGCACTACCTGGACCCGGACGCCGAGGCGCAGGGCCGGCTGGTCGCGCCGCTGGACATCAGCGTCTTCGCCTGGGCCGTCGCACGCCGCGAGCCGACCGGCCGGGAGATCGAGGTCGACCGCAGGTACACGGCCGTGGGCGCCATGGAGCACCACCTCGGCGTGCAGCCGCCGGACCTGTTCCGGGCGCTGAACGGCGGCCTGTTCGTCGACTACACCGGGGTCCGGATCCGGCCCGGCGACGTCATCCGCTCCGAGACGGTGATCGCGCGGTACCAGGAGAAGGAGAGCCGGCTCGGGCCGATGCTGGTCACCGACTCGGCCACCACCTGGACCAACCAGGCCGGCGAGAAGGTCAAGACCGCGACCATGTCGCTCATCCGCTACTGAGCCCCGGGGAGATCCGATGACCGACGTCAGCACCCAGGCCCCCGCCGGGGAGTTCGAGGTGGGCGCGACCGTCCCGCCGTTCGTCCGGCCCGCCGGGCTGCACGCGTGGAACCGCTACGCCGCGGTGAACGACGAGTTCGTCGACATCCACATGGACGACGAGGCCGGCCGCGCGGCCGGCATGCCCGGCGCCTTCGGCATGGGCAACCTGATCTGGGCGTGGATGCACTGCGCCATCGAGCAGTGGCTCGGCGACCGCGGCCGGCTCGAGCACCTGGAGTGCCGGTTCAAGTCCCCCGCGCTCAAGGGCGACACGATCACCATCACCGGCACGATCACCGGCCGCAGCCCCGCCGAGGACGGCGGCACCGTGCTCGAGCTGGACCTGTGGAGCGAGAACCAGACCGGCACGCGGACCGCGCCGGGCACCGCCCGGGTGCGGCTGGCCCCGGGGGTCTGACCCCGCGCACGGAACGGCCCCGGCACACACCGTGCGCCGGGGCCGTTCCGTGCGCCGCGGCTACCGCAGCAGCGTGCCCAGGTCCACCGGCAGCTGGACGCCGGTGACGTGGTGCGCGTCGTCGGACGCCAGGAACGCGACGACGGCCGCGATGTCCTCCGGCTGCGAGATCGGGTCCGGCAGCGTCTGCATGAAGATCGGCCCCAGGGTCGCGGCGTTCTCCATGATCAGCTCGCCCATCCGGGCCGGCTGCATGCCGGTCGCCACGCCGTGCGGGTGGATCGTGTTGACCCGGATGTCGTACTGCCCCAGCTCGACGGCCGCCGACTTGGCCAGGCCGACGACGCCGTGCTTGCTGGCCGCGTAGTGGGCCAGGAACGGGTGCCCGCGCAGGCCGGCCACCGAGCTGGTGATGATGATCGACCCGCCGGTGCCCTGCTCGATGAGCGTGGGGACGGTGGCCTTCAGCGTGTAGAAGGTGCCGGTCAGGTTGACGTCGATCGTCTCCTGCCACTGCTCGAGCGGGATCTCCCACGACCAGTTGCCCGAGCAGATGCCGGCGTTGGCGACGACGACGTCGAGGTGGCCGAACTCGGCCACGCCGTCCTTGACGATCGCCTGCAGGCCCTCGAAGTCGCGGATGTCGACCTTGCGGGCGAGGATCCGCCGGTCCTGGGCCTCGACCAGCCGGACGGTCTCGGCCAGGTCCTCCTCGGTCGGCCCGGCGTAGTCGGTCGACTCGGCGGTGACGCAGTTGTCCAGGGCGATGATGTCGGCGCCCTCGGACGCCAGCCGCACCGCCTCGGCGCGGCCCTGGCCGCGGGCGGCACCGGTGATGAGGGCGACCTTGCCGGCCAGCCTGTTCGTGGTCATGCAGTTCTCCTGTCGTGGGGGGTCGGAGGGGACGGCGGGTCCGGCGTCAGCCGCCGACCGCGGCCGCCGCGTCGGACTGGGCGAGCACCGCGTCGCGGGCCGCCCCCTCGGCGATCATGCCCCGGTAGCGGACCAGCTTGGCCGGCGCCCCGAAGCCGACGACGCCGACGAGCACGCCGCCGGCGAAGTAGCCGACGACGGTGCCCTTCACCGGGCCGCCGTCCATGCCGGTGCCGTGCAACTGGGCGACCTCGTCGGCGAGGTCGGTGCGGCCGAAGGTCTGGATCTTCATGCCGAACTGGTCGGACCAGACGTAGGGCACGGT
Organism: Blastococcus sp. SYSU D00868; assembly: GCF_054050575.1. Taxonomy (NCBI): domain Bacteria; kingdom Bacillati; phylum Actinomycetota; class Actinomycetes; order Geodermatophilales; family Geodermatophilaceae; genus Blastococcus; species Blastococcus sp. SYSU D00868. The sequence continues at coordinate 35,930 of NZ_JBJGZO010000035.1, read as the reverse complement.
GGCCGCGGGCGCGTCGGCGCCGAGGATGTCGCAGGCCACGACCGAGGACTGGTCGACCGTGGTGGTCCAGTGCTCGTTGCGGTGGAAGCGCCCGCGCGACTCGTCCCACCAGGCAGCCAGGTCACCCAGCGCCCAGACGCCACTGGTGCCGAGCACCCGGCCGCGGGCGTCGCAGGCCAGGCCGTCGCTGGTGTCGAGCCCGGCGGCGTCGAGCCAGGCCACGTCGGGCAGCGAGCCGATGCCGACGAGGACGAGATCGGCGGTCACGGTCGAGCCGTCGGACAGCTCGACGGTGTGCTCGTCGACGAACCGGGTGATCCGGGTGTCGCAGCGCAGGTCGATGCCCGCCTCGGTGAACAGCCGCGCCGCGAGCGCGCCCACCTGCCGGCCGAGCGCCCGCTCGACCGGCACGGGCAGCGCCTCCAGCACCGTGACCTGCACGCCCTTGGCGTGCGCGGCGCACGCGACCTCGGCCCCGATGAAGCCCGCGCCGACGACCAGCAGCGAGGACAGCGAGTCGAACGCCGTCCGCAGGGCCAGGGCGTCGTCCAGGGTGCGCAGCGTGGCCACGCCGGCCGGCTGGCCGGGCAGGGTCCGCGCGGTCACCCCGGTCGCCAGGACGACGACGTCACCGGTGACCGAGGTGCCGTCCGCGAGCTCGACGGTCGTGCCGCTCAGGCCGACGGCGCGCGTGCCGAACACGGTGGTGGCGTCGAGCTCGGCGAGGGCGTCGACGTCCCGGAACGTGGCCTTGGCCGGCTCCCACGTGCCGTTGAGGATCTGCTTGGACAGCGGCGGCCGGTCGTAGGGCGGGTGCACCTCCGCGCCGATCAGCGTGACGCGCCCGGCGAAGCCCCGGGAGCGCAGCTGCTCGACGGTGCGCAGACCGCCCAGGCCCGCACCGACGACGACCACGTGCTCGGGCATCTGCGACACGGTGTCCCTCCGGGGGTCAGGCCGCGACCGGCGCGGGGGCCGGCTTGCGCCAGAAGGTGGCCAGCTGGGCGGCGGCGCCGCCGAGGCCCAGGCCGGCGACGAACAGGGCGGCGCGCGGGCCGGAGAACCGGTCGGTGCCCAGCGCGCGGTCGACGCTCCAGCCGCCGGGGCCGAGTGCGGCCAGCGCGACGGAGGCGACCGAGAGGTTGGCGACGTACTCCCAGCCCTCGGCGTTGATGAAGAAGCCGTTGGGGATGTGCACCGAGCGCGCGGCGACGGCGAGCGTGCCGACGACGGCGGAGGCCGCCAGCGGGGTCGCCGCCCCGGCGATCAGCGCCGCGCCGGAGCCGACCTCCACGACCGCGCTCGTGCGCGCCTGGAGCATCGGCTGCTTGAAGCCGATGGAGCCGAACCAGCCCGCGGTGCCCTTGAGCGTGCGGCCGTGCTTCACACCGTGGGCGATCATCGTGCCGCCGATCGCGGTGCGCAGCAGGAACCGGGCCACTCCCGTGCCCGGGGTCTCTGTCCGTGCCGTACGGGCCACCGGACTCTCCCTTCAGAGGGGCCGCTGCCGCCCGGGGGCGGCGCGACCGTGTGGTCGGAGCGTGCGCGGCCGGCGTGCGGGCGCGCCGTCGGGGGGGGGGGGGGGGGGGGGGGGGGGGGGGGGGGGGGGGGGGGGGGGGGGGGGGGGGGGGGGGGGGGGGGCGGGGGGGGGGGGGGGGGGGGGGGGGGGGGGGGGGGGGGGCCCCCCCCCCCCCACGGTCCCGGCGGGACCGGCCCCGTCGCCGGGACCGGCCCACCGGGGTCAGTCCGAGGCGGGCAGCGGCTGGGCGCTCTTCTGCGCCAGCGGGGTCCCGTTCACGGCGACGGCGTAGTCACCGGGCTTCACGCAGAGCAGCTCCAGGCCCAGGCCCTCGTCCGCGTAGCGCTTCCCCATGAGCACGCCGTTGCCGGTCTCCCCCTCGGCGGTGGCGCCGGCCGCGGGGGTCTCGCCCGGCGCGGTCAGCGGCACGCCGCCGCAGGTGATCGTCACGTCGTCCTCGGGCGCCCGGACGACGACCAGCGACGTCGAGTCGACCGCACTGGTCAGCGTCTGTCCGACCTTCAGCTTCATCCACCCACTCCTCGTTCGGTGTGTACGACAACCCCGGCGGCGGACGCGGGTCGGCGCCGCCGGGCGACGTCCGCGACGTCGGTCAGTGTGTCCCCCGCCACCACGACCCGGTGGCCGGGGTGCCCGTCAGGGGACGACGAGCCCCACGAGCTTCACGTCGAGGTACTCGTCGATGCCCTGGGCCCCGCCCTCCCGGCCCAGGCCGCTGGACCCGACCCCGCCGAAGGGGGCGGCGGCGGCCGTCGGGTTGATGTCGTTGACGCCGACGATGCCGAACCGCAGCGCCTCCGACACCCGCGTCGCGCGGCCCAGGTCGTTCGTGTAGACGTACGAGGCCAGCCCGTACTCGGTGTCGTTGGCCCGCTGCACGGCCTCGTCCTCGTCGTCGAACGGGATCAGCGCCGCGACCGGCCCGAAGGTCTCCTCGCGGTAGATCACCATCGACTCGTCGACGTCGGCGACCACGGTGGGGGCGAAGAACCGGCCGCCGGCGAGGTCGCCCTCGGCGAGCCGGCCGCCCCCGGAGAGCAGGCGGGCGCCCTTGGCGACCGCGTCGTCGACCTGCCGCTCGACCTTGTCCACCGCCGCCTCGTCGACCAGCGGGCCGATGCCGACGCCCTCGACCGTGCCGGCGCCGACCTTGAGCTTGGCCACCCGGTCGACCAGCGCCTGCGCGAACGTGTCGAAGATGCCGCGCTGCACGTAGATCCGGTTGGGGCTGATGCAGGCCTGGCCGGTGTTGAGGAACTTGACCAGCGCGGCGCCCTTCGCGGCGTGCACCGGGTCGGCGTCGTCGAACACGATCATCGGGGCGTGCCCGCCGAGCTCCATGGAGACGCGCTTCATCGTGGCCGCGGCGCGGGCGGCGAGCGCCTTGCCGACCTCGGTGGAGCCGGTGAAGGTCAGCTTGCGCACCACCGGGGAGTCCAGCAGCCGGTCCCCCACCGCCGCGGGCCGGCTGGTGGTCACCAGGTTCACCACGCCGGCGGGCACCCCGGCCTCGGCCAGGAGCTCGAAGACGGCGACGGCGCACAGCGGCGTCTGCTCCGCGGGCTTGAGCACCGTGGTGCAGCCGGCGGCGATGGCCGGGGCGACCTTGCGGGTGATCATCGAGATCGGGTAGTTCCACGGCGTGATGGCCGCGACCACGCCCACGGGCTGGCGCAGCACCGTCAGCCGCTGCTCCGGCCGGGACGAGGGGATGGTGCTGCCGTAGGCCCGCTTGGCCTCCTCGGCGAACCAGCTGAGGAAGTCCGCGGCGTAGCGCACCTCGTTGCGCGCGGCCTTGAGCGGCTTGCCCTGCTCGGCGGTCATGAGCCGGGCGAGCTCCTCGGCACGCTCGGTCATCAGCCGATGCGCGGTCCAGAGGACCTCGGCGCGCTGGTAGGCGGTGGTCCGGCTCCAGGAGGCGAAGGCGGCCTCGGCGGCCGCGACGGCGCGGTCGGTCTCCGCGGCGCCGGCGTCGGCGGCGCGGCCGATGACCCGGCCGTCGCTCGGGTCGGTGACGTCGAAGGTGCGGCCGTCGTCCGCCGGGAGCCACTTGCCGTCGATGAAGAGCGTGTCCCCGTCGTTCGTCATGCCACCCATCCATGTTTTCAAAGGCATCACAACATCGCTGAGCATACGTGCGGTCCCGGTCCGGGTCGAGAGGCTGCCAGGCACCGGCCGGGCCCTCCGGCCGCCGGTCCGCGGGGAGCAGGCCGGCGGCCGGGGCCGCGTCAGGAGTCGCTGCGCAGGAGCAGCACGCCGCTCGGGGTGAGCCCGCCGCTGGTGACGACGGCGACGCGGGCGCCGTCCACCTGGCGCTCGCCGCCCTCCCCGCGCAGCTGCACGATCGCCTCGTGCACCAGGCCCATGCCGTGGGTGCGGCCGTGCGAGAGCTGGCCGCCGTGGGTGTTCACCGGGAGGATCCCGTCCCGGGCGATGTTCTTGCCGCCGTCGAGGAAGTCCTTGCCCTCGCCGATCCCGCAGAAGCCGAGGGCCTCCAGCCACGACAGGCAGTTGATGGTGAACCCGTCGTAGAGCATCGCGACGTCGACGTCGTCGGGGCGCAGGTCGGTCCGGCTCCACATGTGCGCGGCGGGGCCGAAGGTCTGCGGCTCGTGGGTGGACGTGCTCTGGTCCCACTCCAGCCGCTCGATGATCTGCGTGCCGACGGCCTCGACCCGCACCGGCGGCTTGGCCAGGTCGCCGACCGCGTCGACCGCCGACACGACGACGGCGATCGAGCCGTCGATCGGCACGTCGTTGTCGTAGAGGCCGAACGGCGTGGTGGTCAGCCGCGCACCCAGGTAGTCGTCCATGGTCAGCGGGTCGCGGTAGACGGCGGCCGGGTTGAGCGCGGCGTTCGCGCGCTGGTTGAGCGCGATCCAGCCGAGCGTCTCCCGGGTGGCGCCGTACCTGTGCATGTAGCGCTGGGCGGTCTGGGCGAGCTGGTGGGCGGCGGACGTCGCGCCGAACGGCATGCCCCAGCCCATGTCGCCGCCGAACCGGCCGCCGCCGGGACGCAGGTAGCCCTGGCGGACCAGCGTCTCCTGGCTGGACTGCCACAGGGTCCGGAAGCACAGCACGTGCCGGACCAGCCCGGAGGAGACCGCCTGGATCGCGGCGATGACCGAGCCGCCGGGGCCGAAGGTCTCGCCGCCGCCGTTGTACCAGGTCGGCCGGAGGCGCAGCGCCGCCTCGAGGGCGGTCACGCCGCCCTCGCTGAAGCCGCTCTCCACGCCGCCGCCGGGGTAGGTGGACAGCCCGTCGATGTCGTCCATCGTCAGGCCGGCGTCCGCGACGGCCTGCCGGGCCGCCTCGATGGTCAGCGCCAGCGGGTCGACCATCTGCCGGCGGGCGATCCTCGACGCGCCGATGCCGGAGATGACGGCGTCGTCCTCGAACTTGCGCGTGCCCAGCCGCGGGCGCACCAGCGAGCGGACCCGCTCGGGGGTGAACTCGTCCTCCGGCAGCGGCGCGGGCTGCGCCGGCTGCTCGGCGGCGGGGCGGAACAGCGGCAGCCAGACGTCCTCGGCCTGCTCGAACACGACCTCCATCGCCATGCCCAGCCGCAGGGAGTCGGGCTCGGCCTCGACGACCCGCGTGGTCAGCTTGACCCGCGGGTCCTCCTCGAGCGCCACCTGCGCGACGACGTAGGGGTCGGTGAGGCCCGGGTAGGGATAGTGGTGGTTGACGGTGAACCCGAAGAGGGTGCCGCGGCCGGACACCTCGCGCACGGCCGGCTCGCTGCTGCGGCAGGAGGGGCAGACCGGCTTCGGCGGGTGGATCAGCCCGGAGCAGGAGGAGCACTCCTGGATCCGCAGCCGGCCGTCGGCCCCCGACTTCCAGTAGAACTCGTTCCAGGGCAGCACCAGCGGCAGCAGGGCCATGGGGAACCTCTCTTCCTCGCGTCCGCGACGTCGGGTCCACGTCTTCTCGTCGGACGCCGCGGCAGCGGCGCCCCGGGGTGCGGTGGGCCGCCGCCCACCGCGGAGAGCTCAGTCCTCGGCCGGCCGCGGCGGCAGGGCGGTGACCTCGGGCGGGTCGGGGATGGTGCCCTTGGGCAGGTTCGGCGTCCCGCCCGGCGAGCCCACGCCGGCGAAGAACGAGGCGTTGACGGCCGTGTAGCCGGCCCACTCCTCCGGCAGGTCGTCCTCGTAGTAGATGGCCTCGACCGGGCACACCTGCACGCAGGCGCCGCAGTCCACGCACTCCTCGGGCTGGATGAAGGCCATCCGGCCTCCCTCGTAGATGCAGTCGACCGGGCAGGCGTCCACGCAGGAACGGTCGAGGACGTCGACGCAGGGCTCGGCGATCACGTAGGTCATGGAGTGCTCCAACGGCTGGTCGGGTGCGGGAGGGGTGCTCGTGCCGGTGCCGGGTGCGCGGGCTGCGCCGCCCGCGGACCCGGCACCGGAGAGGTCGGTCAGGTGGTGAGCCGGGCCCGGTCGCGGCGGACCGTGATCGGCTCGGCGAGCCGCTGCTCGTCGACGCGCGGCGGCCGGGTCCGGGGGACGCCCCGGACCCGGTCCGCCGCCGGGACGCGCTCAGCTCAGCTGCGCGCGCTCCTTGCGGACGGTGATCGGCTCGGCGAGCCGCTGCTCGTCGACCACCCTCTGCAGCTTCGCGATCGTCTCCTCCAGCCCGGCACCGAGGCGCCTGCCCGGGGTGAAGGTGGCGGGCAGGTGCCGCATGCCGTTGATGACCTGGGTGGTCTCGTAGTGCACGGTCCCCGCGGGGTCGCACACGTAGTCCGGCATCCGGTCCAGGACCGCCTTGGTCATCGTCTTGAAGCCCGCGCGGGCGACGTTCGAGCCGATGCACCGGTGGACCCCGAGCCCGAAGCTGGCGTGCCGGTTGCCCGTGCGGTCCAGCTTGATCTCGTGCGGGTCCGGGAACACCTTCTCGTCCCGGTTGGCCATGGCCCACGACAGCCACAGCCGGTCGCCCTCGCGGAACTGCACGCCGTCGATCTCCACGTCGTCGGAGACCGTGCGGCCGTCGCCCTGCGCCGGGGTGTAGAAGCGCAGGAACTCCTCGGTCGCGCTGTCGCGGAGGGTCTCCCACTCCCGGTGCAGCCGCTCGCGCTGGTCGGGGTGCTCCCCCAGCCACTCCAGCGCGTGCGCCGTGAGCGCCGTGGTGGTGTCGAACCCGCCGCCCACCAGGAGCATGACGACGCCGACGATCTCCATGTCGTCCTCGGGGCCCTCGCCACCGAGGTCGGCGTTGATGATCGCGTCGATCAGGCCGGGCCGGGGGTCGGCCTTGAGCTCCTGCAGCCGGCCGAAGAGGGACATGCCCATCTCCTGCGACAGCTTCTGCACCCGCGGGTAGTCCGGGGAGTGCTGCGGCGTGTAGACGCTGGCGTGGGCCGGCTCGTTGTAGACGACCCAGTCCGCCAGCGGCAGCCCCAGCAGGGCCATGGTGAGCACCGCCGGGACGATGTTGGCGAGGTCCTCGACGAAGTCGATGGAGCCGCTCTCGATCTTCTCGTCGATCGCGGCCCGGGTGATCTCGTCGAGCACCGGCTGCCACCGCGCCACGGCCGCCGGCGAGAGGTAGGGGTTCAGCGCGTTGCGGTAGTACCGCTGCCGCGGCGGGTCCATCTCGAGGAACCCGCCGATGGTGACGCTGGTGCCCCGCGGCGGGGGCGGCACGTTGATGCCCTGGTACCCCCGCCGCCGGTTGTGGATGTCGTGGTCGTTGGACAGCACGTCCGACCGGCGCGCCACGTCGAACAGCTCCTGGTTGCCGTTGACGAACCAGTAGCCGCCGTGGGTGTCGTTCCACGCGATACGCGGACCGGCGTGCAGCCGGTTGGCCCAGTCGACGAACTCGGTCCGGTAGCCCGGGCCGTGCCGGTCGAGCTGGATGCGCCGACCCTCCTTGCGCGACTCGTCGTCCACCCGCGGGGCGGTCGTCTCGTCGATGCTCATTTGCGTCCCTCTCGTGCTGCCGCCGTCACTCGGTGATGACGATGGCCTGCTCGGGGCAGGAGCGGGCCGCCTCGCGGGCGAGCTCCTCCTGGCCGGCGGGGACGTCCTCGTCGATCGCCCAGGCGTGGCCGTCCTCCTCGCTCAGCGCGAAGAGGTTGGGGGCGGTCATCGCGCACAGGGTGTGGCCCTGGCAGATCTCGCCGTCGACACGGACCTTCATTCGAGTGCTCCTCAACGTCTCGGACACGGCGGGCTCAGGCGTGCCAGTCGTGGAACTTCAGGTACGAGCCGGCGTCGACCTTCAGCTGGAGGCCGGTGACGTACCGGGACTCCTCCGAGGCCAGGTAGACCACGGCGTTGCTGATGTCGACCGGCTCGACGTACGGGATGGGCAGCGCGTTCTGGGCCGGGAAGGCGATGACCGCGTCCTCGCGGGTCGGCTTCTCCAGGTCCGGGCGGAAGGCGCGGTACATCGGGTCGCTGTTGAGCATGTTCGTGTTGCAGTTGGTCGGGTGGACCGCGTTGGCGCGGATCATCCGGGGAGCGACCTGGCGGGCGATCTCGTGGATGAACTCGGCGACCATCCGCTTGGCGTAGCTGTAGCCGGAGCCGCCCGGGTCGACGCCGGGCTGGGCGATGCCCTGGCCGGTCATGAAGGCCGCGGCCGAGCCGGTGGCGATGATCGAGGCGCCGTCGGGCAGCAGCGGCAACGCGGCGTGGACGGCGTTGACGACCCCGAGGAAGTTGGTGTCGACGACGTCGGTCCAGGCCTGCAGCTTCGGCTGGCCGCCCAGCGGCATGATGCCGGCGTTGGCGACGACGACGTCGAGCTTGCCCAGCTCGGCGATGCCCTGCTCCATCGCGGCGGTCACCTGCGCGCGGTCGCGCACGTCGGCCTCGATCGCGACGATCCGCCGGTCCTGGGCCTCGACCAGCCGGACGGTCTCCTTGAGGTCGTCCGGCGAGGAGAGCGCGTACTCGTTGGTCGCGATGTCCTTGCAGATGTCGATCGCGATGATGTCCGCGCCCTCCTCCGCCAGGCGCAGCGCGTGGCTGCGGCCCTGGCCGCGGGCGGCACCGGTGACGAAGGCGACCTTGCCCTCAACTCGTCCCACTGGGTGTCTCTCCTGTTCTTCTCGAGCCCGCGGTCAGTCGGCCGCGGGGAAGGCGATGGTCTTGACCTCGAGGAAGTCCTCGAGGCCCTCGTTCCCCCACTCGCGGCCGAGGCCGCTCTGCTTGTAGCCGCCGAAGGGGGACTGGACGTCGAACCACTGGGCGCCGTTGACGCCCACGGTCCCGGTGCGCAGCCGGCGGGCCACCGCCAGCGCGCGGGCGGGGTCGGCGCTGTAGACCGCGCCGGAGAGCCCGAAGATCGTGCTGTCGGCGATCCGGATCGCGTCCTCCTCGTCGTCGTAGGGCAGCACGACGAGGACCGGGCCGAAGATCTCCTCCTGCGCCACCGTCGACTTGGGGTCGACGTCGGCGATCAGGGTCGGCGGGACGTAGTAGCCCTTGTCGCGGTCCAGCGGCTCGCCGCCGTAGGCGATGCGGCCGCCCTCGTCCCGGGCCGACTGGATGTAGCGGAGGATGCTGTCCCGCTGGCGGGCGTTGACCACCGGGCCCATGACGGTGCCGGGGTCGGTCGGGTCGCCCCACGGCACGTGCGGCATCACCGCGGCGGCGATGGCGATCGCCTCCTCGTACCGCGAGCGCGGGACCAGCAGGCGGGTGAGCTGCGCGCAGCCCTGGCCGGCGTGGGCGCAGACGCCGCCGGCCATCGTCGGGATGATCGCCTGGAAGTCGGCGTCCTCGAGCAGGATCGCGGCGGACTTGCCGCCGAGCTCCAGGGTGACCCGCTTGATCGTGCCCGCGGCGGCGGCCATGACCTTGCGGCCGGTCGCGGTCGAGCCGGTGAGCGTCACCTGGTCGACGTCCGGGTGGGTGGCCAGGATCTCGGCGACCGAGTTGTCGCTGGTGGTGACCACGTTGAGGACGCCGGCGGGGATGTCGGTGTGCTCGGCGGCGATCGCGCCGATCGCCAGCGCGCTCCACGGGGTGTCCGGCGCCGGCTTGAGCACCACGGTGCAGCCGGCGGCCAGCGCGCCCGCGATCTTGCAGACGTTGAGGTAGAAGGGGTAGTTCCACGGCGTGATGGCCGCGACCACGCCGGCGGCCTCGCGCCGGATCACCCGGTCGACCCGGGAGCCCATGAGCTCCTTGGTCGGGACGGGCCGCTCGAACTCGTAGGTCTCGAGCATGTCGATGTAGTGGTCGAAGAACCCGATCGGCGCCTCGAGCTGGATGCCGGCGGTCAGCATCACCGGGGAGCCGGTCTCGGCGATGACCTGCCCCCGCAGCGTCTCGACCTCGGCGCGCAGGGCGTCGCGCAGCTGGGTCAGGCAGCGGCGGCGCAGCTCGACGTTCGTCGACCAGTCGGTGGTGTCGAACGCCCGGCGGGCGGCGCCGATGGCGCGCTCGACATCGGTGGCGTCGGCGTCGGGGACGGCGCCGATGACCTCCTCGGTCGCCGGGTTGACGTTGTCGAAGGTGCGGCCCGTGCCGGCGGGCACGAGCTCGCCGTCGATGAGCATGCGGTCCACGGCGTAGGGCATGTCGGTCTCCTCCTCGATGAGGCGTCGCGGCGGCGGTGCCGCGACGGGTGGGGCGGACGGGTCAGGCGCTCGCCTCGGCGAGCAGCAGCGCGCGGTGCTCGGGCAGCAGGAGGTCGGCCAGCACCCGGTGCGGCCCCTCCATCACCCCGAGGTCGACGCCGAGCTGGGCTGCCACCTGCTTGACGACGGCGACGTCCTTGCCGACGAACTCGCCGACCGCCTGGCCGAAGGTGGCGACGGAGCCGGCGTGCGCGGCGCCGCCGAGGGCCCTGCTGTTGCCGCTGCCGTTGGTGATGCCGCGCAGCACGGCGCCCTCGTCCAGGCCCAGCTCGCCGGCGAGGCGGACCGCCTCGGCGACGATGCCGATGTTGGCGGCGAAGACGGCGTTGTTGAGCAGCTTCACCTGCTGACCGGCGCCGGGAGGGCCCAGGTGCACGATCGGGTCGCCGTAGGCCGACAGCACCGGGCGGGCACGCTCGAGCCCGGCCTCCGTCGCGCCGGTGTAGAGCGTGACGGCGCCGGCCGCGATGTCGTGCGGCCCGCCGCTGATCGGCGCGTCCACGACCTCGACGTCCCGGGCCCGGGCGCGCTCGGCGACGGCCGTGGCGGTCAGCGGGCTGCCGGTGGTGTGGACGACCAGGACGGTCCCGGGCTCCATGTGGTCGAGCAGGTCGCCGTCGAGGGCGATCTCGCGGACCTGCGTGTCGCTGTAGGGGCACAGCAGGACGGCCTGGGCGCCGCGGGCGACCGCGGCGACGTCGTCCACCGGGGTCGCGCCCAGGGCGGCGACCGCCTCCCGCGCGGCCTCGGAGCGGTCCAGCACGCGCACGTCGTGACCGGCGCCGACGAGCCGCCCGATCATGGGCCGGCCGATGCGGCCGGCGCCGATGAATCCCAGCGTCACGCGTCGCTCCTCGGGGTCGGTGCTCGGGGTGGTCATGCGGGGAAGCGCAGGAGGCGGCGGGCGTTGCCCTCGGCGATCAGCCGCGCCTCGTCGTCGGGGACGTCGACCAGCTGCTCGCCGAGCACCTTGCGGGTGTGCGGCCAGGTGGAGTCCGCGTGCGGGTAGTCGCTGGCGAAGAGGATCTGCTCGACGCCGATCGCGTACCGCTGCTCGATGCCGGCCCGGTCGGAGGTGAAGCAGCCGTAGAGGTGGTCCCGGAACAGCTCCGACGGCCGGCGCTCGGCGTCGACGTCGCACCAGAACCGGTGCCGCTCCCACGAGTAGTCGGTGCGCTCGAGGACGTAGGGGATCCAGCCGATCCCGGCCTCCGACAGCACCACCCGCAAGCCGGGAAACCGGTGGAAGACCGGGGACATCAGCAGCTCGACGCAGGCCATGACCGAGCTGACCCCGAACAGGGCGATGCTGACGAAGGCGTCGGCGTCGCGGGCCACCCCCTGCGGGGCGCCGCAGCTGCCCAGGTTCATCGAGACCGGCAGGCCGGTCTCCTCGCAGGCGCGCAGCAGCCGGTCCCAGTGGTCGGAGTGGTAGGACGGCAGCCCCAGCCGGTGCGGCGCCTCGGGCAGGCTGACCGACCGGGCCCCGAGGGCGGCGGTCCGCTCCACCTCGGCCACCGCGGCCGGGACGTCCCAGAACGGCACCACGACCAGCGGGATCTGCCGGTCGGGCGCGTAGTCGCACCACTCGTCGAGGACGAAGTCGTTGTAGGCCCGCACGCACGCGATCGCCAGCTCCGGGTCGCGTGCCCCGGAGAACCGGCTGCCCGCGGCGCCGGCGAAGGTCGGGAAGCACATCTGCGCCCACACCCCGTCGGCGTCCATGTCCCGGATCCGCTCGGCGACGTCGTGGCAGCCCGGCCGCATCTCGCCGTAGCCGACCGGGTCCATGCCGATGTCGTGCGGGTCCTTGCCCGCCGCCACGCTCAGGCTGAGGTCCGACACCGGCTCGCCCTCGAACAGCCAGGTGTCCCGGCCGCCGGCGTCCCGCTCGACCTGCGGCGCGGCCTCGCGGTAGCGCAGCGGCAGCCGGTCCAGCCACACCCGCGGGTGCTCGACGACGTGGTCGTCGACGGAGACGACCCTCACGTCGTCGGGGAGCATGTCAGTCCTCCGCGGTCCGGCGGGACGGGGACGCCGGCCGGGCGGACCCGGACGGTGTCCCCAGTGCGCGAGCGCAGGTCACCGGGGGCAGCCCATGGAGGCCAGGGCGGCGTCCGCGGCCACGAGGACGGTGCCGGGCTCGGCACCCTCCGCCTGGGCCAGGTCGATGACGAGCCGGGCGTCCTTCTGCAGCAGCGGGCCGGCCATCGCCCCCATCGGGCCGAGGACGAAGTCCGGGCCGCGCAGGACGTTGACCGCGAAGCTGTTCCCGCTGCCGTGGCTGAGCACGGTGCTGAGCTGCTCGGGGTCCACCCGCAGCGACCGGGCCAGCGCGTACGCGCTCTCCAGGACCCCCAGGTTGGCGGTCAGCATCAGGTTGTTGATCAGCTTCGCCCGCTGACCGGCACCCACCGGCCCGAGGTGGACGATCGGGCTCGCGTAGGTCGCGAAGACCGGCCGCACCCGTTCGAGCGTCTCGGCGTCGCCGCCGACCATGACCAGCAGACGGCGCGCCTCGGCGCCGGGGCCGCCGCCGCTGACCGGCGCGTCGAGGACGGCGATCCCCTTGGCCGCGGCCTGCTCGGCGACCCGCTGGACGGTCTCCGGGTGCACGGTGCTGTGGACGACGACCACCCCGCCCGGCGCCATCGTCGAGAGCAGGCCCTCGGGCCCGGAGACGACCTCGTCCACGCCCTCGTCGTCCAGCACGCAGACGCAGGCGATGTCGACCCGCGACGCCAGGTCCGCCGGCGACGAGGCGTACTCGGCGGCGGTGTCGGCGTAGGCGTCGAGGGTCTCCTGGCGGCGGGCCCACAGGACGGTGGCGACGCCGTCCTCGACGATCCGCCGGGCCATCGGCCCGCCCTGGCTGCCCAGGCCGATGAAGCCGACCCGCTCGGTCGTCGGCGGGGCCGCAGCCGGGGCCTCGGTCGCCTCCGTCACGTGACCGCGCCCGCGATCTTGAGCTGGATGGCCTGCTCGTCCGACAGCCCGAGCTCGGCGAGGATCTCGTCGGTGTGCTCGGCGAACAGCGGGCCGCGGGTCAACGTCGGCGCCTGCCGGTTGAAGTGCACCGGGTTGGTGATGAGCTTGCGCTTGTTGCCCTCGGCGTCGACGACGTCGGCGATGTTGCCGGTCGCCAGCAGCTGCGGGTCGTTGCCGACCTCGTAGGTGTTCTGGACGACCGCCCACTGCCCCTCCAACTGCTGGAAGGCGGGCAGCCACTCGTCCTTCGTCTTCGACCTGATGATCTCGGCGACGATCTCGGCCGCGACCTTGGAGTTCTGCATGAGCTTCTCGGCCGAGTCGAAGCGCTCGTCGGTGGCGAGCTCCGGGTGACCGACCTTGGCCACGAAGTCCGGCCAGTACCGGCCCGGCTGCAGCATGACCAGGGAGAAGTAGCGGCCGTCCTTGGTCTCGTAGGTCCCGGTGAGCGGGTTGGAGATGTTGCCCGCCTTGGGGTCGAACTTGGGCAGCGGAGCGCCGGCCATGAGCGCCAGGCCGATGTTCATCTGGCCGGCCCACGCGCCCACGCCCAGCAGCGAGATGTCGACGGTCGAGGTCTCGCCGGTGCGCTCGCGGTGGAACAGCGCCGCCGAGATGCCGCCGGCGATCGTCATGCCGCCGATGTTGTCGCCGTAGGCGCCACCGGGCTGCTGGATCAGCCCGTCGTAGTTGAGCGGGGTGGCGGTGTCGGCGCCGCCGGCGCGGCACCAGAACGCGGTGCCGTCGTAGCCGCCGCTCTCCGCCTCCGGGCCGGCGTAGCCGAAGGCCGAGCCCACCGCGAAGACGATGTCCGGGTTGATCGCGCGGACGTCGTCCACGTCGATCCGCAGCTTCCGCCGCGCCTCGGGCAGGAAGTTGGTCAGGAAGACGTCGCTGCTCCTGATCAGCTGCTCGAGGACCTCGCGGGCCTCGGGCTTCTCCAGGGACAGGCCGAGGCTGCGCTTGCCGCGGTTGGGGCCGTCCATGATCGGGGCGAAGCTGTTCTTGCCCGTCACGTCGTGCCCGAGCGCCTTGACCAGGCCGCGCTGGGCGTCGCCCTTCTCCGCGTGCTCGATCTTGATGACGTCGGCGCCCCAGTCCGCCAGCACGGCGCCGGCGGAGGGCACGAAGGTGAACTGGGCGACCTCGAGGACGCGCACGCCTTCCATGGGTCTCAACACGCGATGCAACCTCAGCTTCTCGACAGGGGACCCATCCGGCAGGATCCCGCCGGGTGGTCAGGCGATCCGGGCGCCCGGGCGGGCCCGTCGGGCCCGCGGACGGACGAGCAGGTCATGGAGACCTCCCTCACGCCTGAGTCGAAAGGGAGTATATCCATCGAAGTGTCGAACTCAAGGCCCTGATGCGTCGTGGCTCACACCGCGCCCGCGACCGGTGACCGGCCGCCGGGCACGCGGCTGACCTGCGCGGACGCGACCGGCCCACGCACCGCAGCGGCCGGTCCGCCGGGGCCACCGGGGTGGCACCGGGCGGGCCGGCCGCGGGGTCGGGGTCGCTCAGGCGGGCTGGGCGCTGGCCTCGGTCACGAGGGCCACGAGCTCGCGGCGGACCACCTTGCCGGTGGGCGTGGTGGGGAACTCGTCGACGAACACCACCCGGTCCGGGGTCTTGGAGCCGCGCAGCCGCTCGCGTACCCACGAGCGCAGCTCGTCCTCGGTCGCCTCCGCCCCGGGGCGCAGCAGCACGAAGGCGCCGATGACCTGGCCCCACTCGACGTCCGGGACCCCGGCGACGATGGCCTCCAGGACGGCGGGGTGCCGGCCCAGCACGTCCTCGATCTCGGCCGGGGCGACGTTCTCCCCGCCGCGGATGATCGTGTCGTCGGAGCGGCCGCGGACGAAGATGAAGCCGCCGTCGTCGACGTAGCCGCGGTCGCGGGTGGGGAACCAGCCGTCGGACCGGACCTTGCTGCCCTGCTCGAGGTACTCCCCCGCCACCTGCGGCCCGCGGACGACGATGTCGCCGACCACGCCGGGCGCGCACACGGTGCCCTCGTCGTCGTGGACCTCGATCTCCACCGACGGCAGCGCCCGGCCCACCGAGCCCAGCCGGGCGCGGACGGCGGGGTCGTCGGACGCGACGGCCTCGCGGTGGTCGTCGGGACCGAGGACGGCGATCGAGGACGCGGTCTCGGTCAGCCCGTAGGCGTTGACGAAGCCGGTCTCGGGGAACAGCCCGAGCGCCTTCTCGATGACCTCGGCGGCGATCTTGGCCCCGCCGTAGGAGACCGACCGCAGCGACTTCGGCCCCTGCTCGCCGCGGCTCTCCAGCTCGGCCACGATCCGGGCCAGCATGGTGGGCACGACCATGGCGTGGGTGATGCCCTGCTGCTCGACGACGTCGAGCCAGTCGCGCGGGGTGAACACGTCGAGGTAGACCACCCGCCGGCCGGCGTAGAGGTTCGACAGGCAGTTCGCGACCGCGGCGATGTGGTACGGCGGCACGCTGACCAGCGTCGCGTCGGTCTCGTCGACCGAGGCGAACTCCACCGAGCCGAACAGGTAGGCGGTCAGGTTGCTGTGCCGCAGCACCGCGCTCTTGGGGGCCGCGGTGGTGCCGCTGGTCATCAGCAGGACGGCGACGGACTCGGAGTCGATCTCGTAGGCCTGCAGCGGGGTGGCGTCGACGGCCGGCAGCGCGGCGAACTCCTCGATGCCGATCGTCCGCGCGCCCGGCACCCGCTCGGGGGTGTCGGTCACGACGAGCGGGTTCTCCTGCCGGCCCATGATCTCGGTGAGCTGCTCCTCGCCGAGCCGGTAGTTCAGCGGCAGGAACGGCACCCCCGCGAGGGTGGCGGCGAACAGCGCGACCGGGAAGCCGGCGCCGTTCGGGCCGAGGTAGACCAGCCGGTCGGCGCCGAGGGAGGCCACGTGCGCCGCGCCCGCGGCGGCCTTGGTGCGCAGCGTCGTCCCGGTCAGGCCGTCCTCCCGGTTGCCGATCAGCACACGGTCGGGCATGCCGTCGGCGACCATGTCGAGGATCATCGCGAGGTTCATCGGGGACTCCGGGTGCTGGTCGTGGTGTGCGGGGTGGGCCGGGGCGCGGGACGGCTCACGACCGCCCGCGCTTGACCTGGTTGAACGGGACGTCGCGGTCGGCGGCGTACTCGCGGGGCATGCCGAGCAGCCGCTCGCTCACCTGGTTGCGGCCCATCTCGGTGCTGCCGCCGCCGAGGCTCGCCCCCTGCCGGCTGAGGTAGGCGACGCCCACCCGCCCGGTGACGCCCTCCTCGGTGCCGACGCCCGCGGCGATCTGCGCGCCGGCGATCTCCATCGCCAGGTCCGTGGAGCGCTGGGAGGTCTCGGCGTGGAACAGGCGCAGCAGCGCGGCCCCGGGGGCCGGCAGGGCGCCCGTGCCGATGGCGCGGCTGACCCGGCCCACCATCTGGTTCTGCACCGTCTCGTTGGCCAGCCACTCGCCGACCTTCTCCCGCACCCCGGGTTCCGCCGTCCGGCCGGTCGCCCGGGCGACTGTGAAGGGCGACTGCCCGCCGAGCGCCCGCGGCCGGCCGGCCAGGCCGCTGACATAGGGCGACCCGCCGCCGACCGCGTTGCGCTCGTGGAACAGCTGGCGGGAGGCGACGGCCCAGCCGTTGTTGACCTCGCCGACGACGTTGGCCGCCGGCAGCGCGACGTCGGTGAGGAACTCCTCGCAGAACTCCCGGGAGCCGTTGACCATCTTGACCCGGTTCATCTGCAGGCCCGGCGCCTTGGTCGGGATGAGGAACATGGTCAGCCCGCGGTGCTTGGGCACGTCCCAGTTGGTGCGCGCCAGGCCCAGGCCCCAGTCGGCCGCGTACGCCGAGGTGCTCCAGGTCTTCTGGCCGTTGAGGATCCAGGTGTCCCCGTCCAGCTCCCCCCGGGTGAGCAGGCCCGCGAGGTCGGACCCGCCGCTGGGCTCGGAGAGGAACTGGCAGAAGACCTCGTCGCCGCGGATGGCCGCGCTGATCCGCTCGGTCTTCTGCTCCTCGGTGCCCATGTCCAGCAGCGTGGCGCAGACGATGCTGAACGTCGGGATGTTCAGCTGCACCGGCATCTCGTAGCCGGCGGTCTCCTCGGTGAAGGCCCTCTGGTGGGCCGGGCTCAGGCCCAGGCCGCCGTACTCCCGCGGGAAGCAGATCCCGGCGAACCCGCCGACGTAGAGCATCTTCTGCAGCTCCCGGGCGCGCAGCCACTCCTCGTCGTCGTCGCCCAGGGCCGGCAGGGGCGCGTCGGGGTCCAGCCGCGGCATGCTGTCGGCGAGCCAGGCGCGGGCACGGGCGCGGAAGGACTCCACGCTCTCCGTCTCGGCGGTCGTCATCGGGGTCAGCCCTTCGCGCGCGGTCAGAGGGAGGAGAGGTCGGCGAGCCGGCGGCGGTGGTCCTCGGGGGTGCCGTAGAGGGCCCGGTCCGAGGTCGCGCGGCGCAGGTACAGGTGCAGGTCGTGCTCCCAGGTGACGCCCAGCCCGCCGTGCAGCTGCACGCAGTCCTGCAGGATCCACTGGGCCCGCTCGGCGACGAAGGACTTGGCGACGCTCACCAGCTCCGCCGACTGCGGCGACCCCGCCTGCACCGCCTCCGCCGCGGCCTGGGTGGTGGCGTGGCAGGCCTCCAGCCACGTGCGCATGTCGGCGTAGCGGTGCTTGAGCGTCTGGTAGGAGGCCAGCGGGCGGCCGAAGGAGTAGCGGTCGAAGCCCCACTGCATCGTCACGGCGAACATCCGGTCCAGCCCGCCGCACAGCTCGGCGCACTGGATGAGCAGGGCGATCTGCAGCTGGCGCTCGAGCACCTCGGCGGTGGTCGCCGGCGTGCCGACCACGGCGTCCGCGCCGACCACGACGCCGTCGAGCCGGACCTCGGCCAGCGGGCGGGAGAGGTCCAGCGCCCACTGCGGCGACACGGTCACGCCCTCGGCCGAGGTGGGCACCAGGAACTGGGCCAGGCCCTCGGGCGTGGTCGCGGTGACCAGCAGCAGGTCGGCCTCCCGGCCCCCCTCGACCCGGTCCTTGGTCCCGTCGAGGCGCCAGCCCTCGCCCGTGGGCGTCGCCGCGACGCGGGCGGACTCGGGCGCCCACTGGCCGCCGGGCTCGTAGACCGCCCACGACGCGACCTGCTCGCCGGACACCAGGGCCTCGATCGTCCCGCCGTGGTCGGGGCCGGCGCCGTGCGCGGCGACCAGGCCGGCGAGCACGACGTTCACCGGGAGGAACGGGCCGGGCGCGACCACGCTGCCCAGCTCCTCGGCCAGCAGCACCAGGTCCCGGACGCCCTCGCCGGACACGCTGCCGCCGCCGAGCTCCTCCGGGACGATCGTCGCCGCCCAGCCCAGCTCCGTGCCGCGCTGCCAGGAGTCGCGGTCCCAGGCCGGCTCGCCGACCTCCAGCCGGCGCAGCCGGTCCAGGGAGTGGTCCTTCTCGAGCAGCGACCTGGCCGAGGTCTGGAAGAGCTTCTGGTCGGCTGTGAGCTCGAGCTCCACCGCGTCTCCTCGTGTTCCACGTCGTCGTGGGGCTTGTGGGCGCAACCGCTTCCGCGGGGGGCCGGCCGGCCGGTGCGGCGACGGGCGCGGGGGCACCGTGCCGCGCGCCCGGGCGCGGACCCGGCGAGCACACCACGGGTTCCTGAGACTTGTCAATCCATCGAACTTGGCTGCTCCCGCTGCCCGTCCGAGCCCCCGGGCGGCCCGGCCACGAGCCCGGTGCGGCCGGCGACGGGGGGAGGTCCCGACGGGGGGAGGTCCCCGGGTGGCGGGAGACCGCGCCGCGGACGCCGCCCCGGACCGTGGCCCGGGTCCCGCGTCGCGGAGCCGCGCCCGGCCCCCCGGCGGACCGGTCCCCCGGCCGGCCGGAGAGGCCCCGTCGACGGGTCGGGACCGCACCCTCCGACCGCGCGGCGCCGTCGACGCCCGGCAGGGGGGTCGGCCCCGCCCGTCCACGGTTCGCCCATCCGGGCCCGGGCCGCGCCGTCCGGCGCCCGACCTGCGCCGACGTCGCGGCCGGCGAGGCGGGGCGGGACCTGCTACACCTCACCCGTCGGGGCGATCGCGAGATGTGGGACGGTTCACCGCGCACGCAGGTGGGCACGAGGGGCCCGGAACGGTTAGATTGACGTTCGTCTAACGCTTGAACGTGAACGGAATCCGGAGGGGACGCCGTCATGACCCGTGAGCCCGTCGCCGCGACGGAGGTCTTCAAGGCACTCGGAGACCCCATCCGGTGGAACATCGTGCAGCAGATGGCGCAGCAGGAGGAACTGGCCTGCAGCGTCCTCGAGGACACGCTGCCCGTCTCCAAGCCGACCATCTCCTACCACACCAAGATCCTCACCCAGGCGGGTCTGATCGAGGTGCGCAAGCGGGGTCGCAACTACTTCTACTCGCTGCGGCGCGAGGTCCTCCGCGCGCTGATGGACGAGATGTGGACGCTCGCCCCCAGCCCGCGCCTGGTGAGCAGCACCGGCGAGGAGACCGCCTCCCCTCGGTCCGAGCGCCCGGCGCTCAAGGCCGCGGTCGGCGACGACACCCCCCGCTCCGCGGCGCTGCTGACCTGGTAGTCCGCCTCCCCCGGACGGGTGGCCGCCCGGGGGAGCCGGCACACCGGCTGACGTAGGGTTCCCCCGCTCCGGCTGAGGAAGGGGAACGACGGATGGCGGCCGACTCCGGCGACGCAGTGCTGGTGAGCGAACCGGCGACGGGCGTGCGCCTGCTGACGCTCAACCGCCCCGGCGTGCGCAACGCCATGACCGCCGAGATGACGGTGGCCTGGGACCGCGCCCTCGACGAGGTCGCCGCCGACCGCGGCACCCGCGTCGTCGTCGTCACCGGCGCGGGCAGCTCCTTCTGCTCCGGCGCGGACCTCTCCTGGCTGGACCAGGGGTCCGAGGAGGACATCACGATCGACCGGCTGCGCGACCGGATGCTGCCGTTCTACCGCAGCTGGCTGCGCCCCCGGCAGCTGCCGTTCCCGGTGCTGGCCGCCGTCAACGGGGCCACCGTGGGCGCCGGCGTCTGCCTGGCCTTGGCCTGCGACCTCCGCTTCTCCGCGACCGGCGCCCGGTTCAGCACGCCGTTCATCTTCCGCGGCACGCACGGCGGCATGGGCGCCACCTGGCTGCTGCCCGAGGCCATCGGGGTCTCCCGGGCCCGCGAGATGCTGTTCACCGGCCGCGAGGTCCCGGCCGCGGAGGCCCTCGAGTGGGGGCTGGTCACCGAGGTCGCCGACGACGTCCTCGCGCACACGCTCGCCGTCGCCGGCCGGCTCGCCGAGGCGGCCCCGATCGCCGCGCGGCTGACCAAGACCGGGCTCGAGCAGTCGGCCGCCGGGCTGGAGGCCTCCCTGCAGTGGGAGGCGATGGCGCAGCCGGTCACCATGACCACGGAGGACCTGCACGAGGGCATCGCGGCGTTCCGGCAGAACCGGGCGCCGCGCTTCCTCGGTCGCTGAACCCATCGGGAGGCGGTCAGCCGACCGAGCGCAGGTGCCCGCGCCGCGGGCGCACGACCGCGGCCGCCCGCCCGGCCCGGCGGCCGGCCGCGACCAGGACGCCGGTGTCGTCGGCGGCGGCGTCGCCCAGGGCCTGCTGATCGGGCACCGCCGCGTACAGGCCCGGCACCGCGCCGTCCCCGGCGCTCATCTGACCGGTCGCCCGGTCCACGCGCAGCTCGGCGAGCGCGTCGGCGCACGCCCCGGCCTCGCGGGCGCACCAGGCGCGCACCTCGAGCTCGGGGGTCGGGACCGGTGCCTCGTCCGCGACCAGGGCGAGCCGGCGCCGGCGTGGCGCCGCCCTGCGGGCCTCGGCGGTCGCCCAGACGGCGGGCCCGACGAAGTCCCAGTGCGCCCGGTCGGTGCCCAGCACGACCGACGACGCCGACACGGTGCCGACCTCCGACGCGTCGTGCCACAGCGCCTCGGCCGCGCGCCGCAGGGTGCGGGTGAGGCCGCCGGACAGCCGCGGCGTCCACCCGCTCAGCCGGTCCAGCCACCAGTACCGGGCGCCGGAGGGGGTGAGCGGGTCCATCGCCGCGAAGCCGACGCCGCTGACGCGCCCGCCCTCGACGAGCAGCTCGTGCACCGCCGCCTGGCGGCGGACCTCCACCCCGGCCGCGAGCGCCTCGGCGCGCAGGGTGGACAGCGGCGGGACGGCGGTGCGCGGGCGGGACCGGAACCGGCGGCGGACCCGGACGGGGGCGCCGGCTCGGGCGCGGGCGCGGCGCGGACCCGCGGTCAGCGCGGACGGCCGGACGACGACGCCGCGGCGGTCCAGCACGAGGACGCGGGCCCCGGATCGGGCGGCCTCCAGGGCCGCGGCGGCACCCGCCACGCCGAATCCGACGACCACCACGTCGTAGTCCTCAGCACCCGCCATCGGCCAGCCTCCTCGCCAGCACGCACACCTCCGGGAGCCCCGGGGATGTGGGCCGGATCACCCGGCCGCGATGACCGTACGGAGGTCGGTGACACGTGTCAACGCTCCGGTGGCACTTTCTGCCACTGATACCGGATGGGGCTCGGTAGGGGTACCGCGAACGGCCTGGCAGGCCGCGCGCGGAGCCTCAGGTCGTCTCGCCCTGGATGATCGAGAAGGTGCCCGGCGGCATGCTCGAGGTCGGCGCCTTGCCCCGGCCGAACGCGTGCGCGATGGCCTGGCGGATCGCGCTGACGGTGGTGCGGACGTCGAACCCGACGGTGCTCAACCGCGGCTGCACGAGCTGCCCCACGCTGCCCCCGCCCACGCCCACCACGCCGACGTCCCCCGGCACGGCGGCCCGCAGCGCCACCGCGGCGAACGACACCGCGAGGGCCACCTCGTCGTTGGAGCAGGCGACGCCGACCGGCCGCCCCCGGGTCCGCAGCAGCTCGCACACCGCGGTCTGCGCCCCGGCGGACTGCAGCGGCACGGAGATGGTGGTCGGCGGGGCCAGCCCGGCCTCGGCGCAGACGTCGGCGAGGACGGAGCACCGCAGGCGGCCGAACGGGTCGTCGCGGTGGTCGACGAGGAAGGCGTAGGCCAGCGCGGTGTAGCCCCGCTCGATGAGGTGCTCGGCCTGCGCCCGGGCGATCGCCATGTTGCCGTCGTCCACCCCGCCGGCGTTCTCGGGCCGCCCGGAGAGCACCCGGCACCCCTGGCGCGCCAGCGCGGCGTGCCCCTCCGCCGTCAGGCTGCCCAGGTCGACCAGGCCGGCCGGGCGGAGCGTCTCGACGACGTGCTGGAGGCGGGCCAGCTCCGCGACCGCGCCGCCGCCCCGGTCGAAGTGCACGACCGTGCTGCAGCCGAAGTCGTCGAGGTCGGCGGCGATCGCCTCGATGATGTCCTGGACGTTGGTCAGCGTGGTGTGCGGGACGACGAGGACGACGAGGTCGCTGCGCCCCAGGACCAGCGACCGGCCGGCCGCCGACGGGACGTACCCGAGCGCCTCCGCCGCGTCGCGGACCCGCGTCACGGTCTCCTCGGAGAAGCGGGCGACCTGCCCGTTGAGGATGTGGCTGACGGTCGACCGGGAGACCCCGGCCAGCCGGGCGACGTCCACGCTGGTCGCGCCGGGGCGCCGCGGCTCCGGCGGCAGCACCGCCACGCCCTCCGACTCGACGCCCACGACCACTCCCGGCAGACGGGGGCCGCGCGGCGCGCGACCCGGCGGCGGCCGGCACCGGACGGGCCGGCCGCGTCGCGACGCAGTGTGACCCACGTCGTCGATTCGAAGTATTTACGACCATTCACCACTCGTCTACCTTCGGAGCAGCGCGCGCCTCCGGAGCAGGCCCGTGCCCGAGGGACAGCGAGGTGGCCCGTGCCGGGAGCAGGCGTCCGCGCGGTACCGGCCCCACCCACGGCGCGGCCGCGGGCGGTCCCCGGCACCCGCCGTCCCGCGAGCCGGCCCGCCCCGGCCCGCCGGCCGACGCCACCTGAGCCCGCCGCCACCTGAGACCGCCGCTCCCCACCAGCCCCGCGGCCCGCGACCCGGGCCCTCCCGCGCAGCCGAGGAGACCACCGCCCCATGCCCATCGAGAAGATCGCCGTCGTCGGCTGCGGGACCATGGGCGGGGGGATCATCCAGCTCGCCGCCCAGAACGGCTTCGAGGTCGTCGGGATCGAGCCGCAGGAGGAGGGGCTGGCCCGGGCCGACGAGCGCATCCGCGCCGGCCTGCAGGCGACCCTGGACCGTGGCAAGATCACCGAGGAGCAGGCCGAGCGGGCCCGTGGGCTGTACCGGCTCACCACCGACCTCGCCGAGATCGCCGAGGCCGACCTGGTCGTGGAGGCGGTGTTCGAGGACGTCGCGCTCAAGCTGGACCTGCTCGGGCGGATCGACGAGCTGGTCGGCCCCGACACCCTGATCGCGTCCAACACCTCGACCATCCCCCTGGTCGTGCTCGCCTCGGGCACCAAGCGCCCGGAGCAGGTGATCGGCCTGCACTTCTTCAACCCGGTGCCGGCCATGCGGCTGGTCGAGGTCATCCGGACCCCGATCACCGAGCAGGGCCCGATCGACGCGGTGGTCGCCCTGGTGTCCGGGTGGGGCAAGAACCCCGTCGTCGTCAACGACGTCCCCGGCTTCGTCGGCAACCTGCTGATCGTCCCCTACCTGCTCGACGCCATCCGGGCCTTCGAGCGGGGCGTGGCCCCGATGGACTCCATCGACGCGGTCGTCCAGCTCGGCTTCAACCACAAGATGGGGCCGTTCCGCACCAGCGACCTCATCGGGCTGGACATCGTGCACGACATGGCCGCGTCCATGTACGAGGAGTACAAGGACCCGCGCTACCAGCCCCCGACGCTGCTCAAGCAGTACGTGCGCCTGGGCTGGCTCGGCCGCAAGACCGGCCGGGGCTTCTACCGCTACGACGACTGACCGGCACCACCTGCGACCGACGAGACCCAGCAGCGAGGAGACGAGCGTGGCCGAGGGACTGTTCATCGCCTACAGCAGCGCCGTGCCCGGCAAGGACGCCGAGTACGAGAAGTGGTACGAGGAGGTGCACGTCCCCGACGTCCGCGCCGCGATCCCGTCGATCACGGCGGTGCACCGGTACAGGCAGGTCGACCTGACCGGCGCCGGGGGCGGCCCCCGGTACGTCGCGGTCTACGAGCTCGGGGACGCCGACGTGGCGAAGGCGGCGACCCAGCTCGGCGAGGCCGGCGCCTCCGGCCGGCTCCGGATGACCGACACCATCGACATGACCGGCAACCCGCCGGACGTGCAGTGGTTCGTCGCCACCGGCGCCACCGGCGACCTCGGCGCCTGAGCTCCCGAGCCGATCCGCCGCCGCCCCGTCGCGGCGATGACCACCCAGCCGCCCACAGAGAGGGAGAACGTCCGGTGAAGAAGCAGGTGCAGGTCACGGGCGACCACGGCCTCGGCCAGATGGTGCACGTCGTCCACATGGCCGACGACGCGCAGAAGCTGCGCGAGTTCTACGAGCGGGTCTTCGGCGGCTTCGTCTACATGGGCGTCGACGAGCCGAACTACCTCCCGGTCGAGGACCGCTACGCCACCCTGCTGATGGTCTCCGACCTGTGCATCGAGACCATGGCCCCGGCGATGCCGGTCGACACGTCGCTGCCGGTCGGCAAGTTCTACGACAAGTTCGGCACCCACCTGCACTCGGTGGGCTACAAGGTCGACGACCTGGCAGGGCTGGTGGACCGCCTGGTCGCCAAGGGCATCTACATCGGCCGCCCCGGCGGCGGCAAGGTCGAGAAGGCGACGCCGGACCTCGGCTACTGCTACCCGAGCCCGCGCGACACGTTCGGCCTGATGGTCGAGCTGTGCGAGCACGACATGCCGAACGACCCGCGCGACCTCGAGACCTGGTCGTCGCTGCAGCGGACGTGGCTCACCCACCCGCTCACCATCGAGCGCTTCACGTTCGTGACGCTGGGCGTGAAGGACCTGGACAAGGCGGTCGAGACCTACGTCGACGAGTTCCAGGCGATCCCGATCGAGCGCGGCGAGGACCCGGACCTGCAGGCCTCCTACGTCACCATGCAGCTCGGCGACTGCCTGCTGCAGATCGCGCAGCCGCACAGCCCCGACTCCGACCTCGGCCGGCACGTGGCGCAGTGGGGCAACATGATCTACAGCCTCCGGTTCAAGGTCACCGACCTGGACTCGGCGGAGGCGTGGCTGACCAAGCAGGGCGTGCGCTCGACCCGGGTGCGCGAGACCCTGCTGATGACCGACCCCGAGGACTCCTTCAACGCGCCGATCTTCCTGAGCACCGAGGAGATCCACGGCGACCCGTTCGCCGGCTGACCAGGAGCACCCCACCGAGGGCCCGCCGACCGCGACGCGCGGCCGGCGGGCCCTCGTCGCAGGTGGGGGCGGCGACCGCCGCACCTAGCATGCTCGCCGTGGAGTCGGATCCGCGGGACGTCGTCGCCCGCTACTGGGACGGGCTGTGGCACCGGCGGGACCTCGGCATCGTCGACGAGATCGTCGGCGAGCCCTACGTCCGGCACTCGGCCGGCGGCACCCGGGCGGTCAGCCGGCAGGAGTTCAAGCGCGAGATCGCCGGCGCCTGGCGGCTGCTGCACGACGCCACGACCACCATCGACGACCAGGCCGCCGCCGGTGACCGGGTGTGGACCCGCGCCACCACCCGGGGCGTCAACCTGGACACCGGCGAGATGTCGGTCCTGACCTGGCTGACCGTCCACCGCCTCGAGGGCGGGCGGATCGTCGAGTCCTGGACGGCGACGCTGCCCGGCGTGGACTGGCGCCAGCCGCCCCGCTAGCCGAGGTCGCGGAGCTGGTCCGCGCGCGCCAGCCGGCCGCGCGAGACCACCGCGAACACCGCCATCACGGCGAGCGTCAGCAGCCCCATCGCGCCCAGCACCCAGCGCAGCCCCACCGCGTCGGCCAGCGCCCCCAGGGGCAGCGCCGCGATGCCGAAGGCGCCGAAGCTGAGCATCGCCAGGCTCTGGATGCGGCCGTGGTAGGCCATGTCGGACAGGCCCAGCAGCAGCGACTGGTTCGCCGTCTGGAAGGCCAGGTTGCCCGCGCCGATGACGAACAGGACGACGACGGCCACCCAGAACGTCGGCGCGAGGGCCAGCGCCCCGACCCCCGCGCCGAAGACGATCCCGGCCAGCAGGAACGCCCGCGTCTGCGACCGCCGGTGGGACCGCCGGCCGAGCAGCAGACCGGTCAGGACCGCTCCCACCGCGGAGGTGGCGGAGAGGATGCCGTAGCCGGCGGATCCGAAGCCGAACAGGTCGCTGGCGACGGTCGGCAGGAAGGCCAGGTACGGCAGCCCCGCCATCGTCACGCCGAAGCCGCACCACAGCAGCGCGCTCAGCTCCGGCCGGCCGGCCACGTACCGGACGCCGTCGGCCAGCTCGGCCAGCGGCGAGAGCACCGGCACCTCCCGGTCGGCCGACGCCCGGGGCATCCCGGCGGTGAGCACCAGCCCCACCGCCGCCAGCCCGGCGCTGGCCAGGAACACCGCCTCGATGCCGAAGCTCACCGAGCCGACCAGCACCCCGGCCACCGCCGGGCCGACGACCCGGCTCACCTCCGCGTTGACCAGCAGCATCGACACGGCCGTGGACAGCGAGCCGCCCGGCAGCACCTCGGCGAGGTAGGCCATCCGCGCGGGACCGAACAGCGCGAACGCGGCGGCCTGGATCATCGAGGAGACCAGCAGCATCCAGTAGGCGATGACGTCGAAGGCCACCGCCAGCCCGATCCAGGCGCTCGAGGCGGCGAGCATCGCGGTGGAGACCTGCAGCACCAGCCGCTTGGGCAGCCGGTCGGCCGCGACGCCGCCCCACGGGGTGGCCACCAGCATCGCCACGCCGAAGGCCAGCAGGACGCCGCCGAGCGCGGCGTTGGAGCCGGTGAGCTCGAACGCCAGCCAGCCGCGGGCGATCGTCTGGGCCATCACGCCGAGGAAGACGACGGTGGCGTTGAGGTAGAGGACCGCGAAGGGACGGATCCCCAGCAGCGCCGCGGGCCGCAGCGGCTCCGGGGGCGCCTCCGCGGCGACCCCCGCCCTGCTGGTCTCGCCGGTCATGGTCCCTCGCAGGCCGGTGGTCGACGGCCGGCCCGCGACGGCCACCTCCGCCGCAGACGCTCGATACAGCAGTCATAACATGGTCGAAGGACGGCGGCCGGGCTCCGGGCGCGCCGGAGCGAGGAGGACCCGTGGGAACAGCCGCCGAGCGACCCGACGACGGGCTGGACCCCGACCTGGCCGACCTGCCCGGCCCGGACACCGCGATCACCGGGTCCCGCGTGGGCGCGGCCGACGGCGGCACGGTGCGGGAGATCCGCCGGCGGGTGGCCCGGCACCTCGTCGGCCGCGACCGCGAGGTCGATCTGTTGCTCGCCGCCGTGTCGGCGGGCCGCGACGTGCTCCTCGAGGGCCCGCCCGGCACGTCGAAGTCCACCCTGCTGCGCTCGATCACCACCGAGTGGGGCATCCCGCTGCTCTTCGTCGAGGGCAACGCCGACCTCACCCCGACCCGGCTGGTGGGGCACCACAGCCCCGCCCGGGTGCTGCGCGAGGACTACACCGCGGACAACTTCGTCCCCGGTCCGCTGGTGGAGGCCATGCAGGCCGGCGGCTTCCTCTACGTCGAGGAGTTCAACCGCGCGCCGGAGGACACGCTCAACACGCTGCTGACCGCGATGGCCGAGCGGCGGATCGCCGTCCCGCGGGTCGGCACGGTGGAGGCGCTGCCCTCGTTCCGCGTCGTGGCCTCGATGAACCCCTACGACAACATCGGCACGACCCGCCTGTCGACCTCGGTGTACGACCGGCTGTGCCGGCTGGCCGTCGACTACCAGGACGCCGAGGCCGAGCGCGGCATCGTGGGGCGGCGGACCGGCGTCGAGTCGCCCCGGCTGATCGCCGACGCGGTGGCCCTGACCCGCGCCACCCGCGAGCGCGACGACGTCCGGCAGGGCAGCAGCGTGCGCGGCGCGATCGACCTCGCGCTCGTCGCCGCGCAGCTGGCCACCATGCGGGCGGTGCCGCTGCCCGACGAGCCCTCCGTGGCGCCGCCGCGCGGCCTGCCCGAGGAGTACACCGCCGTCGTCCTCGACGCGCTGCTGCTGGCGCTGTCCGGGCGGATCTTCCTGGACGAGGCGCTGGAGTCCACGCCGGAGTCCGTGCTGCGGGAGATCTGGGAGGACCACTTCCTGCTGCAGCCGTCGGTGGCCGACCCTGGTTGAAGGACGATCGCCGCCGACTCCCCGATCGAGCGGCGCAGCGGGAGCCGGCGGGAGGGCCCACGCGGCACCCGGCCGCTCAAGCGGCGGCCCAAGCAGCTGACGGAGGAGCCGTCGCTGTTCACGCCGAGCCCCGGCGGCGGCGGGCTGACGCTCACCGGCGGTGACCGGCGGCGGCTGCGCCCGGGGTCCGCTCCCCCGGGCGGGACGGCGCGCGGCGCCACCGAGGAGGAGGGCACCGTCATCGCGCTGGCCGACCTGGCCGCCGTCGACGCCGGCGAAGCCCGGGTGCGGCAGCGGGCGCGGGAGATCGCCCGGCGCCTCGCGGTGGCGCGGCCGCCGCGCGAGCGCCGCCCCCGCCGCGGCGTCGGCGAGCTGACCAGCCTCCCGTGGAGCGGCGGCTCCGACGAGCTCGACCTCGAGCGGACGATGGACGCCCTGGTCGGCAAGCCCCTGCCGGACGACGACGACGTCATCGTGCGCGAGCGCGTGCGGCGGCGGCGGGCCGTCGTCCTCGTGGTGGACGTCTCCGGCTCGATGCGCGGGGAGCGGATCCGGACCGCCGCGGCGACCGTCGGCGCGCTGGCGGGCGAGCTGGCCCGCGACCGCTTGTCGGTGGTCGCGTTCTGGTCCGACGCGGCCGTGCTGGTGCGGATGGGCGAGCCGGCCGACCCCGCCGCGGTGCTCGACCTGCTGGTCCGGATGCCGGCGCAGGGGCTGACCAACGTGTCCTTCGCGCTGCAGACGGCGGCGGCCCAGCTCGCCGGGGTGCCCCCGCGCGACGGCCGGGTGCTGCTGCTGTCGGACTGCGTGCACAACGCCGGGCCCGACCCGCGGCTGGTGGCCGCCCGCCTGCCGCGGCTGGACGTCCTGCTCGACACGACCGGCGAGGACGACGTCGAGCTCGGCCGGGACCTCGCCCGCGCCGGCCGGGGCCGCTGCCGGCTGGTCGCCGGGCACCGCGAGGTGGCGGGCGCGCTGACGTCGGTCTTCGCGCCCTAGCGCGCGCCGGGGGCGGCGCCGGAGCCGCGGGGCGGCAGCCCCACGATCTTGCGGTGGTCCCAGCTGACCAGCTTCTCCGGGGTGATCCGCAGCCAGGCGTGCCGCCCGTCCGGCGCGAACGTGTCGCTGCCGGTGTACTTGCGCGCGAACTCCCGCTCCACCGGGGGGAGCTCGGGCTGCTCCTCGTCACCGCGCGGGACGCCGCCGACCGCCTCGGCGCGGCCGGTGATCTCCACGCCCCGCAGTTCGGAGAACTCCTCGCCGGCGTCGACGACGACGGCCACCCGCGGGTCGCGGGCCAGGTCGGTCCAGCGCTGGCTGCGCACGATCGAGTTCAGCCAGAGGGCGGCGCCGTCCCAGACGAACCACAGTGGGGCGACGTGCGGCCGGCCGTCGGCGCCGACGGTCGCCACCCGGCAGGTGCGCTCGCCGGCCAGGAAGGCGGCCACCTCGTCGGCGGTCATCGCGATCGCCCGCCCGCGGCGCTGGCCGCTCGCGGGCGGCCGGGCGGCGGTCACCGGCCCAGCACCAGGGACATGGCCTCGGCGCGGGTGGCGGCGCTGTCCCGGAAGCTGCCGCGCACCGCGGACGTCGTCGTCACCGCCCCCGGCTTGCGGATGCCGCGCATGCCCATGCACAGGTGCTCGGCCTGGATGACCACCAGGGCGCCCCGCGGCTTGAGCACGTCGTGCAGGGCGTCGGCGATCTGCCGGGTCATCCGCTCCTGCACCTGGGGCCGGCGGGCGTACACGTCGACCAGCCGGGCGAGCTTGGACAGGCCGGTGACCCGGCCGTCCTCGGAGGGGATGTACGCGATGTGCGCCACGCCGTGGAAGGGGACCAGGTGGTGCTCGCAGGTCGAGTACATCGGGATGTCCTTGACCAGCACGAGCTCGTCGTGGTCCTCGGCGAAGGTGGTCGCCAGGACCTCGGCCGGGTCCTGGCCGAGGCCGCCGAACGTCTCGGCGTACGCGCGGGCGACGCGGCCGGGGGTGTCGCGCAGGCCCGGCCGGTCCGGGTCCTCCCCCACCGCGAGCAGCAGCTCCCGCACGGCCGCCTCGGCGCGGGCGGCGTCGAACGGGGGCGTCCGCCCGGTGCCGGGCGTCTCGGTCGAGGTCACGTGCCCCTCCTCGCAGGTGGCGGCGCCGGTCGGGTCCTCCTCCGGCGTGGTGTCCGGTAAGGCCTACCAGAGGGCGGGGACGGGTCGCCCGGGCCGCCCCCCGGGCGGGAACGACGACGGCCCGCCGGGAGTCCCCCGGCGGGCCGTCGTCGTGCGCTGCGGATCAGGCCGCGGTGGCCCCGCCCAGGTAGGCGTGCAGCAGCTCCTCCCCGGCCTCGTCGGCGCGGCCGGACCACGTCACGGCGCCGCGCTGGAGGATGATCGCCTGGTCGGCGAAGTCGAGCGCCCGGCTGGCGAACTGCTCGATCATCAGCACGGCCACGCCGGCCTGGCGCATCTTGTCCAGGCTCTCGAACACCAGGTCGACGAGCTTGGGCGCCAGGCCCAGCGACATCTCGTCGGCGATCACGAGCTTGGGCATCACCATCAGCGCGCGGGCCAGCGACAGCATCTGCTGCTCACCGCCGGACAGCGTGCCCGCCAGCTGCTTGCGCCGCTGGCCGAGCACCGGGAACAGCTCGAAGGCGTGGTCCATGCACTCGTCCTTGCCGGTGCGCTGGGTGTTCAGCGCCATCCGCAGGTTCTCCAGGACGGTGAGGCCGGGGAACACGCCACGACCCTCGGGCATGTGGATGAGCCCGGCCCGCCGGATCTTCGTGGGCGACCACTTGGTGATGTCCTTGCCGTCGAACCACATCCTGCCGCCGCTGGGCGGCACCAGCCCCGACACGGCCCGGGCCAGCGTGCTCTTCCCCGCCCCGTTGGATCCCAGCACGGCCAGCGAGCCGTTCGCGGGGATCTCGATGGAGACGTCGAACAGCGACTGCGCCGCGCCGTAGCGGACGGACAGGTGCTCGACCCGCAGCAGCGGGTTCGACTCGCTCGTGGTCACGCCAGCTCCCCCTGCTCGATCTCGGCCTCGGCCCGCTGCACGGCGGGCTTCTCGATCTCCTCGCCCAGGTACGCGGCGCGCACCGCCGGGTCCCGGCGGACCTCCGCCGGCGTGCCGCCGGCGATCTTGACGCCGAAGTCCAACACGTGGACGGCGTCGGACATGCCCAGCACCAGCTCCACGTCGTGCTCGACCATCAGCAGCGAGACCCCGTGGTCGCGGACGACCGACTTGAGCACCTCGGCCACCTCCTCGGTCTCCCGCACGTCCAGCCCCGACGAGGGCTCGTCGAGCAGCAGCACCCGCGGCTCCCGGGCCAGCGCCCGGGCGATCTCCAGCAGCCGCGCCGACCCCAGCGGGAGACCCGCCGCCGGCAGGTGCTGGATCCCGCCCAGCTGCAGGGACTCGACGAGCTCGTCGACCCGGGCCTCCTCGGCCTTGGGCGCGTTGAAGAAGCCGCCGAAGTTGACGAGATCGGTCCAGATCCGGCTCTTGGCGTTCTTCATCCGGTAGGCCAGCACGAGGTGCTCGCGGACCGTCAGCGAGGAGAACAGCTCCGGGTGCTGGAAGGTGCGGGACAGCCCGCGGGCCGCGCGCTTCTGCGGCGAGGTGCCGGTGACGTCCTCGCCGTCCATGAAGACCCGGCCGGCAGTCGGGCGCAGCAGCCCGGACAGCACCGCGAACAGGGTGCTCTTGCCGGCGCCGTTCGGGCCGACCAGCCCGACGATCTGCTGGCTGCCGACCGCCAGGTCGACGTCCTTGTTCGCCACCAGACCGCCGAAGCGGACGGTCACACCGCGGGCCTCCAGCCGGGGCGGTGCGGTGTCGGGCGACACCGTCTCCGGCGCGTGCAGTGCGGTGCTCATGCCTGTCCTCCAGCGGTGATGGGGGCGGCCTCACCGCGCGGGGCGGAGGTGACCAGGTCGTCGGCCGACTCCGGCCCGGACGCGCCGGGTGTGCCCGGCGGGATGGACGTGGCCGTGTCCGGCCTGCGCCGGCCGAACAGCTTCATGATGTTGTTCCCGGTCTGCGCGACCACGCCCTCCGGGTGCAGCGCCAGGCCGAGGGCACCGAGGCCGAACAGGATGACCGGGATGTCGCCCAGGTCCGTGGAGACGTAGATCTGGAAGACCTGCGGCATGATCACGAAGCTGACGCCGGCGATCAGGGCCGCGATGTTGGACCGGGCGCCCATCGTCACCAGGACGGCGAGCCAGACCAGGCCGCCGGTGGGGTTGAACGAGTCCGGCAGCGTGGAGCCGTTGGCCATGGCGATGAACCCACCGCCGACCGCGGCGGCGTAGGTCGCCAGGCCCGAGATGAGCACCTTGGTCTGCACGACGCTGATGCCCAGGGTCTTCGAGCCGGTCTCGCTGAACCGGACCGCGCTCATCGCCAGGCCGGCGGTCGACCGCCGCACGTTGACGATGAGGATCGCCAGGACGACGAAGACGGCCAGCACCAGGTAGGTGAAGTCGTCGTTGGTCTGGGCGAACTCCGGACGCGGCATCGGCTGGCCGGACCCGAAGTTGTAGAAGGGGTCGCGGCCGAACACGAGCGTCTGGATCAGCGACCCGAAGGTCAGCGTCACCAGGGCGACGTACAGGTTGCCCAGCCGGATGGTCAGCAGGCCCAGGATGACGCCGACCGGGACGATGAACGCCGCGCCGACGAGGACGGCGACCAGCGGGTTCCAGTCCCAGTTGCGGACGAGCTCGGCCGCGAGGACCGCGCCGCCGCCGGCGAAGGTGATCTGGCTCAGCCACACCATGCCGCCCTCGCCGGTGACCAGCGTGTAGGACAGCAGGGCGATGGCGATCGCGATGCCGGTGGCGAGCAGCCCGGACCAGAACCGGTCGAGGTAGCCGGGCAGGATCGCGGCGATCCCGATGAAGATCACCCCGGCGAGGACGCCCGGGTTGAGGATCCGCCGGTTCGACCCGCCGCTCACCGCGTTGATGACCATGGGGTCGCCGCCCTGGGTGGCGATCGCCCGGTCGAGCGCGCCGCCGGCGACCATGTCCCCGGCCTGGCCGCGCAGTGCGTAGAAGAGCAGGAAGACCAGCATGAAGATGAACGGGATGCTGGGCACCACCGCGGCGCCGAAGTCGCTCGAGGGGTCGATGTACTTCTGCACCACGTTGGTGGCCACGCCCATGATCAGCGCGACGATCACCGCCAGCGGCAGGCTGCGCAGCTTGGCGGCGATGACGGCGGCGAAGGCCGCGGACATGAGGAAGGTCATCGAGGCGACGCTGAGGCCCGCGGTCGGCGCGATGAGGATGCCGGCGAGTCCGGCGAGCATGGCGCTCGCAGCCCAGACGCCGAGGGAGACCTTGCCGGGGCTGGTGCCGCTCAGGCTGGTCAGCGCCTCGGAGTCGACCAGCGCCCGGACCTTGAGCCCGACGTTGGTGAACCGCAGCAGGCCCACGCCGATGACGAGGACGACGACGAGGCCGATGTAGGTGGTCAGCTGGTCGGCGTTGATCGTCGACCCGAAGACGTCGTAGGTGGCCAGCGGCCGCGGGGCCAGGCCCGGCGCGGTCGGGTCCGTGGGCTGCTCGAGCCACAGCTGGATCAGCGGCGGGAGCGCCACCGAGAGGCCGACCGTGGCCATCAGCTTGATCAGCGTCGAGCGCAGCCGCAGGTGCCGGAAGAGCACCGCGTACAGGAACATCCCGAGCGCCGGGGCGAAGACGAACAGCGACACCGCCGCCGCCGGGACGATCGCCCAGTCCTCCTCCACGTGGAGGAAGTAGTAGAAGCGCGCGACCGAGTACGCCATCGCCGCGAACGCGAGGTTGAAGATGCCGGAGGCGACGTAGGTGATGACCAGGGAGCCGGCCGCTATCGCGTAGATGGACCCGAGGCCCAAGCCGGCGAGGACGTACGAGAGCACATCGACTCCATAGAACCGGGAGCAACGGTGTGCCGGCACGACCTGCGCCCCGCCGACATCACACAGGATGCCGAGGAGCGTGGTCGACACTTCGAGACACGTCAACACCTCTACGCGTGTCGGGTGCCCTGGGTCACAATCCGAGACTTCCCGTTGCCGGTGCGTCCCGGCTGCAGCGCTGGTCGGGGCGGGGATCCACCTCCGGCGGGGGTCTCCCGGACCGGGGCGGCACGGTCGGGGACCGCGAGCCGGTCAGATCACGACGCGATAACGATCTGGCACGAACTGCCGCTTGGGACCCCCTCCCGGCGGTGACACCCACCACAGCGTGGTGCAAGGTGCCGGGGGCGATCCTGCGATCGTTCGACAACTCTCGTATCGACGGAGGCACTGGGGTATGCGCAGAAGAGGCATGGCAGCGATGGGTGTGGTCTGTGCGGCCGCGCTGGTGCTGTCGGCGTGCGGCAGCGACGACGAGGAGTCGGGCGGCAGCGCCGGCGGTGGGGGCGGCGGCGGTGGCGGCACCATCGACGTCGGCATCCTCACCGCGCTGAGCGGCCCGGGCGCGGCGGCCGCCCAGGGCTCCATCCGCGGGGCCGAGGCCCGCTTCGCCGCCTACGAGGAGGCCGGCGAGGGCTGCGCCGCCGACCTGGACTTCACCATCGTCGAGGCCGACGACACCTCCTCGGCCCAGGGCGCGCTCGCCGGCGCGCAGAAGCTGGTCCAGCAGGACGGCGTCTACGCCCTCATCAACGTGAGCGCGTTCTTCTACGGCGCCTCGCCGTTCCTCACCACCCAGGCCAGTGACACGCCGGTCATCGGTGGGGCCTGGGACGGCGCCCAGGAGTGGTCGGCCCCCGACAACAACCTGTTCAACTCGAGCTTCGTGCCCAACTACGACGTCACCTACAGCACCGCCGGTGAGTTCCTCAAGGACCAGGGCGCGACCACGGTGGCCGGCATCGGCTACGTGAGCCCGAGCTCGCAGGCCGGTCTCGAGTCGGGCATGGCGTCGATCGACGCGGCCGGGCTGGAGCGCGGCTACATCAACAACAGCGTCCAGTTCGGCAGCACCGACGTCGGCCCGCTGGTCCTGGGCATCCTCGAGTCCGGCGCCGACGCCGTCTACACGACGATCAACTTCGACACCTCGCTGGCCCTGGTCGGCGGCCTCAAGCAGGCCGGCTGGGACGGGACGTTCATCTCCCCGACCGGCTACGGCGCCGACCTGCTGCAGTCCGAGCCCGCCGTCCAGGCCGGCCAGGGCGTCATCTTCTCCAACCAGTTCACCCCGGTGGAGACGGGCAGCGAGGCGACCCAGCAGCTGCAGGCCGCGCTCCAGGCGGCCGGCAACGAGTCCGGCATCCCCGGCTTCTACGAGAGCCAGGGCTGGTTCGGCGCCGACCTGCTGCTCCACGGCCTCGAGAAGGCCGGCTGCGACGCCGGCCAGTCGGACCTGATCTCCACCCTGCAGCAGACCGACGACTGGGACGCCGGCGGCCTGTACCCCCAGCCGGTGCCGCAGTCGACGATCGAGTACGACGAGCAGTGCCAGTTCTTCGTCACGCTGGAGGGCGACGGCTTCGTGCCGCTGAACGACGGCGAGGCGGTCTGCGGCGGCATCGTCGACTGATCCCCGACCCCGGCGGGGGGGGGGGGGCCCCGGCGGCGCCCCCCCCCCCCCCCACCCCCGCCGCCCCCCCCGCCCCTGCCCGCC
>NZ_JBJGZO010000034.1:0-50549 GCF_054050575.1 Blastococcus sp. SYSU D00868 | reverse complement strand
ACAACCCCCACCGACCCCGGCGGGTTGGGGGGGGGGGGGGGGTGGGCCGGGGGGGGGCCCCCCCCGGGGGCCCGGGTTGGGGGGGCGCGCCCCCCGGGCGGGGGCCCCCCCTGGCCGGCGAGGTGCTGGTCATGTTCCCGCGGGAACCGTTCGCCGGGACCTGGGACCGCGCCGTGGACCACGTGTTCCCCGCCGGCGCCGCGCACGACCAGGTCGTCGTCGAACCCGACCTGCTGAACGCGCCCGAGGCGGTGCTGCGCGCGGTCAGGGCCGGCACCGGCATCGCGCTGACCATCCTGGGGCTCGTCGATCACCTGGGGAGCGACGGAGTCACGGTCCGGTCCCTCGATCCGGTGTTGCGGTGGGACCTGGAGGCGGTCTGGCGGGCCCCGGCGACCCCCGCCGTCCGCAGGCTCGTCGACTTCCTGGTCGAGTCCTCCCGGGACCCGCAGACGCTCATCGAGCCGGTCCCCGAGCCCGGTGACGGCGGGCGGCAGGTCACGGTCAGGGCCTGAGGACCACCTTCTCGCAACCGTCCTGCTTGTTCTTGAAGATGTCGTAGCCGTGCGGCGCCTCGGCCAGCGGCAGGCGGTGGGTGATCACCCGGGTGGGGTCGATCTCGCCGCGCTCGATGCGCTCGAGCAGGGGGCGCATGTACCGCTGGACGTGGCACTGCCCGGTCTTCAAGGTCAGGGAGCGGTTCATCCAGGAGCCGGCCGGGAACTTGTCGACGAACCCGCCGTAGACGCCGATGACCGAGACGATGCCCCCGCTGCGGCAGGAGGTGATCGCCTGGCGCAGGGCGTGCGGCCGGTCGGTCTCGGACCGGAGGGCCTGCTTGGCCCGGTCGTAGAGGCCCACGTGGGCGGCGCCGTGGGTGGCCTCCATGCCGACGGCGTCGATGCACTTGTCCGGGCCGCGGCCGCCGGTGAGCTCGAGCAGGGCCGACCGGACGTCGGTGTCGGAGAAGTCGATCGTCTCGTAGCCCTGTGCGGCGGCCATCTCCAGCCGGTAGGGGACGTCGTCGATGGCGATCACCTTCGCCGCGCCCAGCACCCGCGCGCTGTCCATGGCGAACTGCCCGACCGGTCCGGCGCCCCACACGGCGACGACGTCCCCGTCGGAGATGTCGCACATCTCGGCGCCCATGTAGCCGGTGGGCAGGATGTCGGAGAGGAAGAGCACCTGCTCGTCGGTGAGGTCGGACTCGATCTTCAGCGGGTTGACGTCGGCGAGCACGACGCGGGCGTACTCGGCCTGGCCGCCGGCGAAGCCGCCGGTGAGGTGGGAGTAGCCGTAGATGCCGGCGACCGGGTGGCCGAACATCTTCTCGGCCACGCCGGCGTTGGGGTTGGTGTTCTCGCAGCAGGACCACAGCTGGTTCCGGCAGGCGGAGCAGGCGCCGCAGCCGATGGGGAAGGGGACGACGACGCGGTCGCCGACGCGGAGCCTGTCGCGGTCGACGCCGGGGCCGACCTCGACGACCTCGCCCATGAACTCGTGGCCCATGACGTCGCCCTTCTGCATCGTCGGCACGTAGCCGTCGAGCAGGTGCAGGTCGGAGCCGCAGATCGCCGTCGCGGTGATCTTCACGATCGCGTCCCGGCTGTTGAGGATGGACGGGTCCGGGACGTCGGTGACCTCGACCGTGTTCGGGCTGATCCAGCAGTTGGCCTTCACGCCAGGGCCTCCTTGCGCTCCTCGTCGGTCAGCGGGCGGGCGGGGTGCTGGGGGAACTCCTCCCGGGCCTGCTTGCCCCGGGGTGCGCCGTCGCTGCGGATCACCTCGCCGGTCTCCATGACCTGCTTGAAGCGCCGCAGGTCGTCGTCGAGCTGCTGGGAGGGCTCCTCGCCGAAGTACTTCGCCGCCGCCTTGCCCAGCGCCCCACCGGGCAGCTCGTAGCTCAGGGCCACGTGCACCTCGGTGCCCCGCCCGCCGGGTGCGGGCACGAAGCGGACCTGGCCGGAGTTGGGGACGTCGGCGCCGTCGAGGGAGCGCCAGGCGATGCGCTGCCCGGGGACGTCCTCGGTCGTCTCGGCGTCCCACTCGACCGACCGGCCGAACGGCGCGCTGGCCCTCCAGTGGCTGCGGCCGCCGTCCGTGGCGCGCACCTCGTCGAGGTGGGCCATGAAGGTCGGGAGCCGATCGAGCTGCCGCCAGAAGGCGTACACCTCGTCCGGTGGCCTGGTCACGGTCGTGGTCGAGGTCAGTTCCATGGCGGTCCGGCTGTCCCTTCGTCTGGTCCTGATGACGGCTGCACGGGGTGCGGGCGGCTGGGCAGGCCCTCGTCGGCGACCGGTTCCCGGACGCCGACGAACTGGGGGATCAGGCGGCGCGCCCGGGGGGAGGAGGTCCTCGAGGCATGACACCGCGGGGCACCCGAGCAGCGCCATCGGCAGAACGACCGATAGC
Source organism: Blastococcus sp. SYSU D00868 (assembly GCF_054050575.1). NCBI lineage: Bacteria > Bacillati > Actinomycetota > Actinomycetes > Geodermatophilales > Geodermatophilaceae > Blastococcus > Blastococcus sp. SYSU D00868. The sequence goes on along the minus strand of NZ_JBJGZO010000034.1, from coordinate 48,137 downwards.
CCGGCTGCACGCCGGATCGGCTCAGACCGGTCCCGTCGCCCCCGGGGGGAGGCGCAGGCCGTTGCGCAGGGCGCGCACCGCGGCGGCCGTGAGGTCCCCGGTCCGCAGGGCGACCAGGCTGCGTCCCAGGGAGTCGGCCACCGCCTCGGCGGCCACGTGGAGCGACCGCGCCAGGGCGGGGACGTCGGTGACGCCCTCGACCAGCAGGCCCAGGACCCTGAGGTCGAGGAGGGTGAGGCCGCGCAGGTCGCCCGGTGGGCAGAGGAGCACCGCGGCGGCGAGGTGGTCGAGGTCCGGCTGGGCGAAGTCGAGCGCGGTCACCCGGATCAGCTGGTCTCCGCCGGTACCGGGCGTGGGAGCGAGGAACGAGACGTACGCGCCGCTGTCGGCCAACTCCTCTGCGACGACCCCGAGGATCGGTGAGCCCGGCGCCAGCAGGCGGTCGTCCGGCAGACCCGGCAGCGGCAGGACGTCGCCTGCGCGGGTGAGCACGACGCCGGCGCCGGCCTTCGCGACGATCCGGGCGGTCGCCGCGATGTCCCGGGTGCGGTCCAGGTCGTCGGCGATCACCGTGGTGACGGCCGCGACGACCCGGCGGTCGGCCTCGCGCGGCCGGGACGGATCGGCGGAGAGCAGGCTGAGGAAGCCGACGTGCCGCCCGTCCGTCGTGAACAGCCCGGCGGCCAGACCCTGGCGGAAGCCGGCCGGGAGCAGGTGGTCCGACCATGCGCGGACCTCGGACAGCGGGCTCGGGATGTCGCTGGCCAGCATCGGCGGACGGTGCCGGTTCAGGCCGAGCAGCTCCACCTCCTCGTCGGCCTCCGGACGGCAGAAGTAGTCGACGAGTGCCTCGGCCGGACCGGTGGTGGCCAGCGGTACGTGGGTCTGCCGCTCGGGGTCGCGGGCGGCGAGCCAACCGGCGTCGAAGGCCAGGATCCGCCCGAGCTGCTGCAGGTGCTCGGCAGCCCGTTCCTGCACGGTGGCGGACGACGCGGCGACCCCCGCGACCTCCGACCACACCGCCTCGAGCTGCGGTTCCCCCCTGGTCATCACGGCGTACCTCCCTGTGCGCGTCTCACAGGCTCCCCGTGTAGATCACCGTCTCGGCCAACTCCCGCACCTTGACGTTGCTCTTCTGGCTGTGCGTCGCGAGCAACGCGAAGGCCTGGTCGGCCGTGAGCTGGCGCTGGCACATCAGGATGCCGATCGCGATGCCGATCCGCCGGTTGGTGGTCAGCGCCGGCTCCAGGTTGGCCGCCCTGTCCTCCGCGGATCGGACCCGCGCGTGCAGCTGGTCGAGTTCGGCGAGGACGGCGCAGCGATGCGCCGGGGTGGCCGGCGCCTCCACGGACGGGTCGACGGTCATCGGAACCTGGTCCTCCTGCTCGTGCGACCGGTGTGGGAGGGGCGGTGCGCCGTCGCCTCTGCGCCGTGCACCCACCCGCGTCGTGGGTCCAGGGTGCGGCCCCGTCCGGGCGTCCGGCATCGGCAGAGCGACCGATCCGGTGACCTCGGCGGGCCCGTCCTCCCAGCCCTCGAGGGCAACGCCGGACCGGCGGTGGGGAGGTGGTGACGGCGACGACGACGTCGCCGGCGGCGACCGGTCCGACGCGGTGTCGGGCGCCGCGACGGGCGCGATGCGGCCGGGGCCGCGGAGCGGACCGGTGACCCGGTCCATCGCCTCCGCCGATGGAGCCCATCGGGAACGCGTGGTCGATCCTCCCCGTCGTCGGGTCGACAGGCGGTAGGAGCTCCCGTCGGGGGAGCGTGGGGGATCACCAGGGCTCCTCGTGCGCGGAAGGCATCCCACCGGCCGTGGCGCCCTGGGCCTCGCGCCGGGTGCGCGACCGCTACCAGGCGCTCGGCCCGCGCGCGGCGACGGCCCCCGCAACCGGCTCTGCCCGGGACCCAGCCGGAGGCACGGGCTGGGTCCGCCGGGCGCCGGCGGTGAGCCGCTGGGCCAGCACGCGCAACGTGGCGTGGACGAGCGTCTCCGTCTCGTCGCGGGAGCGCCCGCTGCGGGTCTGCACGGACGAGACGACCTCGTCGTACTGCACTGGTCCTCCTCCTCGCCGGAGACCGGACGCGTCGGGCGCCGGGCGCTGCTCCCCACCTGGAGGACGCCGCCGCGGGAACACATCGGCAGACCTGCCGATGTGCGCGCGCCGTCCGGGTACCGGTGCGCGAGCCGGGTAGGCCTCCCACGACGCCGACCGCGGTGCCGAGCTGCCGTCCCGGGGAGGACCACCATGCGAGTCGAGGACCTGTCGGGCGACGACGCCGCGGTGTACCGGGCCGTGGCCGAGGCGGAGGACCCCACCGGCGCTCCGCACCTGCAGGACGTCGCCCGTGGCGCCGGTCTGGACCTCGAGCGGGCGCGGGCCGCCGTCCACCGCCTGCTGCACAGCGAGCCGAAGATCCTGCACGAGGTCCCCGACACCAGCCGCACCGATCTGGGACCGGTGTACGAGCTGGCGCCGCGCACCTGACCCCCGCGCACCTGACCCCCGCGCACCTGACCCCCGCGCGTCTGGGCCCTGCGCACGCCCGACCCCGTCCGCCCTCGACGAGACGGGCGGTGCCGGCGTGCCCTCCTCGCGGCGGCCGAGTTCCCGCAGGTGGACGCCGAGCCGCCGTATCGGCATGTCTGCCGATACCGGGCGCGGCCCTGCCCCGAGTGCAATCGAGGTCCCGACTCCAGCCGGGGCGGGGACCACCGGAACGAGGAGGCAGCGTGAAGGCAGTCGTGTACGACGGACCCCGCCAGGTCAGTGTCAAGGACGTACCGGACGCGCGGATCGAGCGGCCGACCGACGTCCTGGTGCGGATCACCTCGGCGAACATCTGCGGCTCGGACCTGCACATGTACGAGGGGCGGACCGACTTCGAGACCGGCCGCTGGTTCGGGCACGAGAACCTGGGCCAGGTGGTCGAGGTCGGCGACGGGGTCGACAAGGTCCGGGTCGGCGACTGGGTCGTCCTGCCGTTCAACATCGCCTGCGGGCACTGCAAGAACTGCGAGCGGCAGCTCACGAACTACTGCCTGACCGCGCAGCCGGAGCCGAAGATGGCCGGCGCCGCCTACGGCTTCGCCGACATGGGCCCCTGGGCCGGTGGCCAGGCGGAGCTGCTGCGCGTTCCCTGGGGTGACTTCAACTGCCTGCGGCTGGGTGAGGACGCTGAGCAGCGCCAGACCGACTACGTGATGCTCGCCGACATCTTCCCGACCGGCTACCACGCCACCGAGATGGCCGGCGTGAAGCCCGGCGACCAGACGGTCATCTACGGCGCCGGCCCGGTCGGGCTGATGGCCGCCCTCTCGGCCACCATCCGGGGGGCCGGCAAGGTGATGGTCGTCGACCGGCACCCCGACCGGCTCAAGCTGGCCGAGTCGATCGGCGCGATCGCCATCGACGACTCGAAGGTCGACCCGGTGCAGGCCGTCCTCGACGAGACGATGGGGCTGGGCGCGGACAACGGCTGCGAGTGCGTCGGCTACCAGGCGCACGAGCCGGACGGCCAGGAGCAGGCCAACCTGACGATGAACCGGCTGGTCGCCTCCGTCCGCTTCACCGGGACGATCGGCACCGTCGGCGTCTACGTGCCGCAGGACCCCGGCGCCAGCGACGAGCTGGCGAAGCAGGGCAAGCTCGCCTTCGACTTCGGCATGTTCTGGTTCAAGGGTCAGCACATCGGCAGCGGCCAGGCGCCGGTCAAGAAGTACAACCGGCAGCTGCGCGACCTCATCGCGGCGGGCAAGGCCGAGCCGTCGTTCATCGTGAGCCACGAGCTGCCCCTCGACCGCGCGCCGGAGGCCTACGAGCACTTCGACAACCGGGACGACGGCTGGACGAAGGTCGTGCTCCACCCGGCGATGGCGGGGAGCTGACGTGGCCGGAGAGCTGAACGGACGGCGGGTCGCCATCCTGGCGGCCGACGGGGTGGAGCGCGTGGAGCTCGAGCAGCCCCGCCGGGCCCTGGACGACGCGGGTGCGCGGACCGACGTGCTGTCGATCCACGACGGCGAGATCCAGGCACGGAACAACGACCTGGAGGACGCCGGCACCTTCGGAGTCGACCGGCTGGTCGGCGCAGCGTCGGTGGACGAGTACGACGCGCTGCTGTTGCCGGGCGGCACGGTGAACCCTGACCAGCTGCGCATGCAGCTCGCGGCGGTCGAGTTCGTGCGGGACTTCGTCGAGTCCGGCAAGCCGGTCGCCAGCATCTGCCACGGGCCGTGGAACTTCGTCGAGGCCGGCGTCGCGCGAGGACGGCGGCTGACGTCGTTCCCGAGCATCCGCACGGACCTGCGCAACGCCGGCGCGGAGGTGGTCGACGAGGAGGTCGTCACCGACGGCAACATCACCACCAGCCGGTCGCCCGACGACCTGCCGGCCTTCTGCGAGCGGATCGTGCAGGAGTTCGCCCGCGCACCGCAGCCCGCCGCCGCGGGAGGTCGGGCATGACCTCCTCCCTGGGGAACGTGGCGTCCTTCGCCGCCCGCGCCGGCGGGACCGTCGTCCGCCAGGTGCGGTCGGCCATCGACCCGTCCGCCGCCCGGCCGGCCGGCGCCGGCGGGCCGGTGTCCGGCTGGCTCGCGGTGACGGTGTTCCGCGAGCCGACCGAGATCGATCCCGCGCGGCTGCCCGCACCGCTGGCCGAGTACGGCGACCGGATCGAGGTCCGGGTCCGCCCGGCGGCCGGCGGCAAGGGGACCGAGCTGGCGGCCCGGCTGCCCGACCGACCCTCGTCGGGCGTCCTGAGCCGGCTCGGGGGCAGTGACCCGCAGGCCGACCTGCGGTCGGCGCTGCGCCGCGCCAAGCAGCTCATCGAGGTGGGCGAGGTGCTGGCGGTGGACCCGGCGCCGCACGGCAAGCGGACGGCGACCCCCGGCGGTGTGCTCCTGGAGGCGTGGACCAAGGTGGCGCCCAAGGCCGGTGTGCGATGAAGGCGGTCACGTGGCGGGGCGTCAACGAGATCGGGGTGGAGGACGTCCCGGAGCCGAAGATCCTCAACGACCACGACATCATCCTCGAGGTCGGTCTGTCGGTGACCTGCGGCTCGGACCTGCACCTGGTCGGCGGCTACATCCCGGCCATGCGCGCCGGTGACGTGCTCGGGCACGAGTTCATGGGCACGGTCGCCGAGGTGGGTCCGGCGGTGACCAAGCACCGGGTGGGTGACCGCGTGGTGGTGGTCTCGTTCATCGGCTGCGGGCAGTGCTGGTACTGCGAGCAGGGGCTGTGGTCGCTGTGCGACAACGGCAACCCCAACCCGGGGATCACCGAGGCGCTGTGGGGCCAGTCCATCGGCGGCTGTTTCGGGTACTCGCACGCGATGGGCGGCTGGGCGGGCAGCCACGCGCCCTACATCCGGGTGCCGTACGCCGACAACGGGGCGTTCACCATCCCCGACGGCGTCTCCGACGAGCGGGCGCTGTTCGCCTCCGACGCCGCACCCACCGGCTGGACCGGGGCGGACCAGGCCGAGGTGAGAGCCGGTGACGTCGTCGCGGTGTGGGGTGCCGGCGGCGTCGGGCAGATGGCCGCGCGCAAGGCGATGCTCATGGGCGCCGAGCGGGTCGTCGTCATCGACCGGTTCGACAACCGGCTGGCGCAGGTCCGCACGCACATCGGGGCGGAGACCCTCGACTACGAGCAGGCCGACGTCCCCGCGGAACTGCGGGAGATGACCGGCGGCCGGGGGCCGGACGTCTGCATCGAGGCGGTCGGCATGGAGGCCCACAGCCCGGGCCCCCAGTACCTCTACGACCAGGTCAAGCAGCAGATGCGGCTGCAGACCGACCGGCCGACCGCCCTCCGTGAGGCCATCTACGCCTGCCGCAAGGGCGGGACGGTGTTCGCGCTCGGCGTCTTCGCCGGCCTGGTGGACAAGTTCCCGATGGGTGCGGTGATGAACAAGGCGCTGACCCTGCGCGGCGCCCAGCAGCACGGGCACCGCTACGTCCCGGAGATCCTCGACCTGATGAGCCGGGACGAGGTGCGGACCGAGCACCTCGCCACGCACGTGATGTCGCTCGACGACGGGCCGAAGGGCTACCGGATGTTCAAGGAGAAGGAGGACGGGTGCGTCCGTGCGGTGTTCCGTCCGGGTGGCTGAGGAGCCACCGGGCGGACCGCCCCAGGTCCTGGCGCCGGGCCGCACAGTGGCCCGGCGCCGGGCCCCCGCCGGTCCACTGCGGGGGCCTCCGGTGACCGTGGCCCCCGGCAGGACGGCGGTGCAGGCGGACCGGCGCCCGACGATCCTGTCGTGGCGCCGCTTGCTCGTCTGCTTCGCGGGCGGCCTCCTCGCCGCGGCGCTCAGCACGCTGGCCGGCGTCCCCGAGCTCGCGGTACTGGTCGGCTGGGTGGTCGCCGCCGGCGGCCTGCTGGCGTGGGTGTGGCGGATCAGCTGGCCGCGCGACGCTCGAGGCACCAAGACCCTGGCGGAGGAGGAGGGGCAGACCCGCGTCACGGACACCGCCGTGCTGTGTGCGGCGGTGGTCAGCCTCGCCGCCGTGGCGGAGGCCCTCGTCCGGTCCAGCTCCGGGGACGCCGTCGGCGTCGCCACCGTGGTGCTCGGCGTCCTCGTGGTGATCCTGTCGTGGGCGCTGGTCAACACGGTCTTCGCGCTCAAGTACGGCCGGCGGTACTACGCGGGGGGCGACGGCGGCATCGACTTCGGCCAGCAGGAGCCGCCGGCCTACAGCGACTTCGCCTACCTCGCGTTCACCGTCGGGATGAGCTTCGCGGCGCCGGACACCCAGCTCACGGACACGTCGATCCGCAAGGTCGCCCTCGGGCACGCGCTGCTGTCCTACCTGTTCGGCACCGTGGTGATCGCCGTGGCTGTGAACCTGGTGACCAACCTGGGTCAGCAGGGATGAGCGGGCCGGTGTGAGCGGCGGACCCACTCGGGTCCCCCGGCGCCAGCCGATCGACGCAAGGCGTCCTCCGCCGGGAGGGCGCCCCGCGTCGCCTCCGGTGGCCGGGGCGCGGCCGTCGGGGCATCGTTGAACGCGCGGGCGAGACCAGCCCGGTGGACTCCCGCGAGAGCGCGGCCCCTCTGGAGCACGGTGACCCTCGTCGAGCAGTTCCGCACGGCCCTCGCCCTCTCGGCGGACGACCTGCCCGCCCCCGAGCTGCTGCCCGACCGGCTGGCCCGGGCCGCGGCGAAGGTGCTCCCGGTCGACGGCGCGGGTATCAGCCTCTTCTTCGCCGAGGACCGGCGGCTGCCCCTGGGGGCCAGCGACCCGGTCTCGGCCGAGGTCGAGCGGCTGCAGTTCACGGCGGGGGAGGGTCCGTGCCTGTCCGCGCACGCGGAGGGGCGGGCGATCGTCGCCGACGAGGACACCATCGGGACGCGCTGGCCGGCCTTCCACGACCTGCTCGTCGCCGCCACGCCGGTCCGCGGCACCATCTCGCTGCCGCTGGCGGACGGGCTGAGCGGGATCGGCGCGCTGGACCTGTACGTCGTCCCGCCCGGCGACATCGCCACCCTCGGCCTGCAGGACGCGCTTGTGGTCGCCGACGAGGTCGCGGCCACCCTCCGCGCCCAGTCGGAGCTGTCCCGGCAGGCCGGCGACGCGCCGGCGTGGGTGGAGGCCCCCTCCGTCGACCGGCGCGCGGTGGTGTGGCAGGCGATGGGCTTCGTCAACGCCGGCCTCGGCGTCGAGAGCGAGGACGCCCTGGCCCTCCTGCGCGGCCACGCCTACGCCGAGGGGGTGGACCTCGACGAGATCGCCCGGCGGGTCGTCGCCCGGGAGCTGCCCCTGGAGCGGCTGGCCCCGGAGCGGGACGCCTCGTTCTAGGCGGTGGACGCGGGGACTACCGTCGTCCCCATGCCGTTGGTCTTCCACTGGGGCGGGCCGCGCCACGGTCAGGTGGACGAGGTGGCGGCCGAGGAGCTCCGGTCGTCGGTCCTCGTCTACGACGGGCCGCAGTGGTACGGCGTCTACCAGCGCTTCGAGCCGGTGCAGACGCGGTCGACGCCCGACGGGCCGGCCGAGGTCTGGGTCGTCCGCGAGTAGCGCTCCGCGAGCGGCCGCGGGGGCGGCGCGGAGCAGGATGGGCCGCATGCCGCAGCTGTTCACCGTCGGGCGGTTCGCCGACGACACCTCCCGGCGGCGGACCGCGCTGACCGCGCAGGTCCTGCAGTGGACCCTCGACGGGGAGCTGGCCGACCCGGTGCGGTGCGTGGACGAGGCGCTGCGCGCCACCGCGCCGGACGTACCCCGGCTGCGCCGGGCGGAGGCGACGTTCGCCACCGGGACGGCGGCCCGGCTGACCGTCACCGTCCGCGTGCCCTTCGACGGCGACGGCCGCCTCTTCACCAGCCGGCCCGCCCGGCCACCGCGGGCCGATCCGCCGGTGGGGGACTGGGACCGCTGGGGCGACGACGGTCCGGTGCTCCGGCTGCCGGAGAACTTCGCCCCCGACGTCGACGCCGGCACCGTCCGGACGTGGGCCGCGGCGGCGGTCGACGCGGTCGAGGCCCACCTGGCCGCGCTGCGCGCCGAGGCCGAGGAGGAGACCGCCCGGCTGGCCGCGGACCTCCTCGACCTGGCCCGGGCGCGGGCCGCGGACCTGACCCGGCGCCGCGCCCTCGAGCGGGAGCTCGGCGCCGGCATCTGAGGGCAGCCGTTGTCGGTCGGGTGTGACGGCTGCCACACTCCGCGCGAATGTCCCCGCGTCCGCGAACAGGAGAGCAGCCGTGCGCCTCGACGACCTGACCCTGGTGAGCGTCGACGACCACATCGTCGAGCCGCCGTCCATGACGGACTACATCCGCGACCACGTGCCGGCGAGGTTCAAGGACCGGGCGCCGCGGGTCATCCGCCGGCCCGACGGCACGGACGCGTGGCTGATCGAGGGGCAGGAGATCCGCACCTTCGGCCTCAACGCCGTCGCCGGCCGGCCCAAGGAGGACTGGGGGCGCGACCCGGACACCTTCGAGGAGGTCCGGCCCGGCGCCTACGACGTGCACGAGCGGGTCCGGGACATGAACGCCAACGGGATCCTCGCCAGCCTGAACTTCTCCTCCTGGCCCGGCCTCGGTGGCCAGTTCTTCGTCACCAACAGCGACAAGGAGTTCGCCGCCGCGATCCTGCGCGCCTACAACGACTGGCACATCGACGAGTGGTGCGGCTCGCACCCCGGCCGGTTCATCCCGCTCGCGCTCTCCGGCTTCGCCGTCGGGCCGGAGTTCATGGCCGAGGAGATCCGCCGGGTGGCGGACAAGGGCTGCCACGCCGTGTCGTTCCACCCCGAGCCGCACCGGTTCGGCGGGATGCCCGACATCCACGGCGACGAGTGGGACGAGGCCTACCGCGCGTGCGAGGACAGCGACACCGCAATGGTGTTCCACTTCGGCGCCCAGCCGAACTTCATGCCGCGCGCGCCGTTCGACGTGCTGATCCACACGATGCCCTTCGCCACCGGCATCTTCGCCAGCGAGCTGCTGTGGTCGCCGATCCTGCGCAAGTTCCCGACGCTGCGGTTCGCGCTGGCCGAGGCCGGGATCGGCTGGGTGCCCTACTGGCTGGAGCGCGCCGACGTCACCTACCAGAAGCACCACCTGTGGACCGGCCAGGACTTCGGCGACAAGCTGCCCAGCCAGGTGTTCCGGGAGCGCGTCCTCACCTGCTTCATCGAGGACACCGTCGGCCTGGAGATGCGCCACCACATCGGCATCGACCACATCGCCTGGGAGTGCGACTACCCGCACTCGGACGCCACCTGGCCGCAGTCGCCGGAGATCCTGATGAAGTCCCTGGACGAGGTCGGGCTGCCGGACGACGAGATCGAGAAGATCACCTGGCAGAACGCCTGCGCGTTCTACCGGTTCGACCCCTTCGCCCACGTGCCGCGGGAGCAGGCGACGGTCGGCGCGCTCCGCGCCCAGGCGACCGACGTGGACACCACGCCCAAGGCCCTGCACGGGGACCACCCGGAGATCATGGAGCAGATGAAGCGGATGCAGCAGGCCGCGATGCAGGCCGCCCGCAAGTAGGCCGGGCCTGAGCCGGCCGGGCGCGCCCCGGCCGGCTCAGAACCCGAACAGCAGGCCCAGCCCGCCGACGGTGAACAGCACCATGACCACGACCAGCGGCAGCTGGTCCGACGCCGGCGCCCGCGGCGCGAGCCGCAGCGCCTGCTCGTGCGCCAGCGTCACCCCGAGCACGTGGCCGGTCACCACGGCGCCCACCTGCACGTAGGCGATCAGGTCGGCGGAGACGGCCCGCAGGTCGACCACGTTGCCGTAGGTACCGAACAGGTCGACGCCGGCCAGCCCGAACGGGTTGCTGGCCAGGATCCAGGTGGTCTGCCCGTCGAGGACGAACAGGCTGAAGTAGTGGGCCACCGTGTAGCCGAGGGCGATGGGCACCACGGTGGCGGCGAAGCGCCGGGGCTGCGGCCGCAGCGGCAGCCGGCTCAGCCGCCCGGACAGCCGCGTGCCGGCCAGGTACAGCAGCGCGACGAGGGCGACCATCGCGGCCAGGCCGAGGGTCCCGGAGAGGGCGTCGTCCGCCGCACCCGGCCCGCTCTGCCACCACACCGTCCGGGTCAGCCCGTCGAACGCGGTCGAGCCGAGCAGCACCATCACCACCGCGGCGAGGCCGGGCAGCGCCGGCGTCGTCATGGCGTTGGTCAGCGGCGACCGCAGCACCACCCGGCCGTCGTCCCGCCGGCCCACCGCCGACAGGCGGCCGAGCAGCGTGGAGTACACCTCGAAGCCGTCGCCGGCGGCGAACCACTCCTCGCCGAACCACAGCGCCGCGGCCATCTGGACGACCGCGTAGCCGACGATCCAGGCGGCGACGACGTCCGGGTCCGACCGCCCCGCGGGCACCAGCTCCAGCCAGACGAACGCCAGCAGCGCGGCCGCGGCCGGCCACAGGCCTAGCGCGGGCAGGCGGCCTGCCCCCCGCGGCGGCCCCACCAGGGGCCGCAGCAGCCGGCAGACCAGCCGCAGCGGGTTGAGCACCCGCCACACCGGCCCGAGCAGCAGGCTGGCCGGCACCAGGCCGACCCAGAAGCTCACGTAGACGGCCCACGGGGCGAGGTTGCGCGAGGTCTCCTCGGGTCCGGCGAGCGCGGCGGCGAGCACCAGCACGGCGACGGCCAGCGCGACGGCCTGCAGGCCGCGCCGGACGGCGGGGGAGTCGGCGGCCCGCTGCACCCACCGCGGCGCCGGCCGGCCCGATCGCGCGTCGCCCAGCCGCGGGGTGCGCCAGAACAGCAGCAGGACGACGAAGCTGACCAGGATCGCCGCCCCGGCCCCGTAGAGCGCCAGACCGAGGGGAAGCGGCAGGTCGGTGCGCGAGCCGACCCCGTGGGCGACGACGTCCACGGGGCCGGTCAGCCGACCTGGAGGCTCAGCAGCACCGTCCCGGCCTCGTGCAGCTCCACCTCGAACACCCCGGAGATGTCGGCGGTGAAGGTCAGCACCGCCTGCGCGCCCGGTTGCAGCTCGGCGGTGAGGTCGTATCCGTGCAGGTGCAGCTCGTCGGCGGCGTCGCTGGTCACGGCCAGGGTCACCTGCTCGCCGAGGTCGACGGGCACCCGGCCGGTGTCGCCGCTGACCGCCCCGCCGGCGACCTCGACGGCCAGCTGCCGGCCGGCGGCCGTGGCCGGGGCGGTCGCAGCGGGCGACTCCCCGGCGGCGGAGTCCTCCGCGGCCGAGCTGTCGGCGGGGGCCGGGGCGGCTGCCGAGCCGCCGTCCCCGGGGTTCGTGCCGGCGCAGCCGGCGAGGACCAGCCCGGCGAGGGCGAGGGCCGGGAGCCTCGTGCGGCGGCTCACCGGGTGCCCGCTCCGCTGGGCACCGGGCCCTCGACCGGCGCGTCGGGGTGGCGCTCGCCGGCGCTGCCCCGACGGGAGTAGCGGCCCACGCCCCAGGAGATGCCGGCGATGAGCGCGAGGGTGCACCCCAGCACCACGAGGTTGGCCAGCGTCCACAGCCCGCCGCCGGACTCCTTCAGCTCCCGCTGCAGGACGTCGACCTCGGGGATCGCGGCGCGGGTGACGCCGTCCTCGGCCTCGACGGCCTCGGCGGGGATGGCCGGGTCCTCGGGCAGGTAGATCGGGACCGCGTAGAGCGCCCGGCCGTCGTGCACCCGCAGCAGCGTCTTCCAGTCGTCGTGCAGCGGGATCGGCTCCGTCGTCCGGTAGAGGCCGGGGCCGATCCGCTCCAGGTCGTCGACGACCAGGCCCTGGCCCTGCCAGCCGGTGATCTGCACCCACGCGGGGTCGTCGACCGCGTCGGACGGGTCCAGCTGCACCTCGATGTCGGCGGTGCGGGGGTCGGCGGTGACGTCGGTGATGGTGAACGTCGCCTCGACGTCGTCCGGGACGGTGGCGACGAGCCCGTTGGTGACGCCGGCCGCCAGCGCGACGAGCGAGGCCAGCAGCACGGTGCGGGCGACCGCGGGGCGGGGCAGGCGGCGGCGCAGGCCCAGGGCCAGCAGCGCGCCGAGCAGCCCGCCGGCGACCCCGGCCACGACGGCCATGAGCGTGCCCTCGACGAGGACGTCGGAGTTCCAGGAGAGGGTCTGCACCAGGTGCGTCCAGCCCCACTCCGTGGCGGTGCCGACGGTGCCCACCAGCACGCCGGCGACGGCGCCGAACAGCAGCGGACGCCGGGCCAGCGGCCAGGCCAGCGCGAGGAGTTCGACGACGACGGCCGAGCCCAGGTAGAGGGGGAAGGTCGGGGTGATCTCGCCGAAGCCGGGCCCGACGACGAGCGCGATGAGGCCGCGGACGACGAGGAAGAACGCCGCCGCCATGAGCGCGCCGCCCCGGCCCATCCAGAGGCGGGCGGCCACGAGCGCCAGCCCCGCGGCGCCGGCGATCATGAACGGCTCGAGCACCAGGCGGAACTGCGGGACGTCGAAGTCGTACTCGCCCTGGAACACCGACAGCCCCAGCAGCAGGCCGCCCATCGCCGACCCCTGCCGGAGGAAGCGGCCGATCCGGCCGACCTTGCGCTCGCCGTCGTCGGTCGAGGCGCCGCCGTGGCCCTCCATCTCCAGGATCAGCAGCCCGACGATCGACAGGCCGGCGCCGGTGATCAGCATCAGGTGGGTGGGGCCCCAGAGGGTGACGTCCTGGCCGAAGAGCCGGTGCCAGACGTCGTCGAGGGGGAAGCCGAGGAGGGCGTAGAACCCGGCGGCGGCGACGAGGATGCCGCCGATCGGCACGTCCCAGCCGCGGATGAAGTGCACGGCGGCCGGGCCGGGCCTCTCGTGCAGCGGCATCGCGCAGGCCAGCACGCCGCTGGCGAAGACGCCGAAGAGGCCGAAGAGGATCAGGTAGTGCGCGGGGTTGGCCAGCGGCCCCTCGTCGCGGCCCACGCCGATGTGCAGCGAGATGTCCCAGAGCATCCCGAGCAGCGCGACCAGCAGGGACAGCGTCGTCAGGACCGTGGGGAGCGCGACCCAGCCCGGCACGCCGGTCGCCCGCCCGAGGCGGTCGCCGGCGCGGGTGAGCAGCGCCGTCCGCCGACTCCGGTGCAGGTACACCAGCCCGAGCAGCACCACGGTGAGGACCGCGCCGATGCCCGTCGCGAGGGCGACCTCCCCGAGGGCGGCACCTCCGGCCGGGCGGGTCTCGGCGGCGGCGAGAACGGCAGACGTCGTCGTCGACACGTTGGTATGGAACACCCGCCATGTGACATCGGCAAGTGATACATGGAGTGCGGCGTTACCGTGGGAGTCGACGCGAGGAGGTGGGGGAGCTGTCCGTCAGTGCGCCGGGCGTGCCCGAGGACGAGGTGGACCGGGAGCTCACGGTCGACGAACTCGCCGCGCGCGTCGGGATGACGGTGCGCAACGTCCGGGCGTACGCCGCCCGCGGGCTGCTGCCGCCGCCGCGGCTGGTCGGGCGCACCGGCTATTACGGCCGCCAGCACGTGGCCCGGCTGCTGCTCGTGCGCGAGATGCTGGCCGAGGGCTACCCGCTGACGATGATCGAGCGGACCCTCGCGCACGCTCCCGAGGCGGCCAGCTCGGCCACCCTGGCGCTGCACCGCGCGCTGCTCGCCCCGTGGCTGCCGCCCGAGCCGGAGGAGACCACCGCCGAGGAGTTGGCCGCCCGTGCGGGGGTCCCGGCGGACTCCGGGTTGGTCGACGAGCTGGTCGGACTCGGCCTGGTGGAGCGGCTGGACGACGGGCGCCTGCGGGTGCTCGACCCGCCGCTGCTCACCGCGGGCCTGCAGGTCGTCGAGCTGGGGGTGCCGCCGGCCGCCCTCATCGCCGCGCAGACCCGCGTGGTCGAACACGTGCGGGCCATCGCCGACGTCTACGTCTCGATGTTCCTCGAGACCGGCTGGCGCTCCCTCGTGCAGACGCCGGGGGAGGAGCCGTCGGGGGAGGAGCTGGAGCGGGTGCGCGCGCTCGTTGACCGGCTGCAGCCGGCCGCTGCCCAGGCGCTGCTGGCGAGCTTCCGCACCGAGATGGCCGCCCGGGTGCAGGCGGCACTCACCGAGGACCTGCAGGGTTTGGAGAGTCGCGACCGGTCGTGAGCCCGACCGGACTCAGTCGGGATCGATGTGTTCGTGGGAGCCGTCGAGGCGCGCGTTCTCCCGCGCGGTGAGTCGACGGTCGCGCACCACCGCGCCCACCACGACGGCCACGAGGATCGCCGCGGGCACGAAGAAGCCGGCCGTCGCGATGAGACTCAGCCCGTCGGTCGCCAGGACGGCGTCCGGGATCACGTCCACGCAGCCATGTGACACCGGGCGATGTCACGTGTCAAACCGAGCGGTCAGCTCAGTAGTGCCGGCCGGCCACCGGGCAGCTGAGGTTCTCCGCGATCTCCGAGAGCATGTCCTGCATCGCCCGCGGGTCAGCGGTGTGTCCTCGGTCGAGCTCGTAGCACGACACGATGTCGCCGGCGCGGGCCTCCCGGACGCGCAGCGCGACCTGCTCGACGGTCTCCGTCACGACGACATGGGTGCCGTCGGTCAGGTAGACGACCGTGTCCGGCGTCGTCTCGACCCGCTGGATGAGGGTCGGGTCGATCCGGCACGTCTCGCCGGAGCGACAAGTGAGACCGATCATCGCGGTCCTCCTGCTGGGGCGGGGCTTCCGGCCCCGGCGGTGCCCATCCGTGGGCAGAGAGGGGATCGACGCGGAAGGCCGCTTCCTTGAGTCGAGGAGGGCCTTTCCCGCTCCCGGGGGTGACCCGTCCTACGGTGCGCACGTGCCCTCGTCTCGAGACCGGACGCACCCGGCGGCGTCCGCCCGGCTGGCCTGGATGGCCGATGTCGTCGCGGCGACGCCCGGCGAACGGGTGCTCGAGGTGGGGTGCGGCCACGGGGTACTGGTCGACCTGCTGGTCTCGCGCGGCTGCACGGTGGATGCCGTGGACCGGTCCCCGACGATGGTCGCCGCGACCGTGCGCAGGAACCGGCGGGCCGTCGAAGCCGGGCGCGTGCGGGTGCAGGCCACCCCGCTGCTCGCCGCCGATCTGGCGGACCGGTCGTTCGACGCGGTGGTGTCCTTCGACGTGCGGGCGTTCTGGACCCCGCCGGCCCCCGAGTGGGACACCGTCGTCGCGAGGCTCAGCGCCACCGGGCGCGTCGTCGTCGGGTTCTCGGTGATGCGGACCGGAGACGAACGGCGGGTCGCCGACGCCCTCGGTCCGCTCGCGGCGACGCGCGGTCTCGACGTCGTCGCCCTCCACCGCGGCGCGACGGAGCCCATGCCCTCGGCCGCCGTCGAGTTGCGCGCGGCGCCCGGCTCACCCGGAGGGGGTGGGCCGGCTCCGGGCAGGTCAAGCGTGGTCCCGGCCTGACCGATCACCCGGTCAGGTGACGCATCCCGCGCCGCCGCCGGACGTCCACCGGGACGGGAGGAACAGGTCGTGGCCGAGCAGTCCGTGCTGGTCGTCGAGGACACCGACGAGATCCGTGAACTGGTCTGCACCGTGCTCACCCGCGCCGGCATGGACGTGCGCGCGGTCGGCACGGGCGCCGAGGCGCTCGCCGAGGTCCGCCGGTCAGCGCCCGACGTCGTGGTCCTCGACCTGGGGCTGCCCGACGCCGACGGCACCGAGGTGTGCCGGCAGATCCGCGCCGAGTCCGAGTGCTACGTCCTCATGCTCACCGCGCGCGCCGAGGAGGTCGATCTGCTGATCGGCCTCGCGGTCGGCGCCGACGGGTACATGTCCAAGCCGTTCTCCCCGCGCGAGCTGGTCGCGCGCGTCCAGGTGATGCTGCGCCGGCCGCGCGTGGCCGCGCCGGTCAACGCCGCTCCCGTCGAGGACACCGTCCGCCGGCTCGCCGAGCTCGAGGTGGACGAGGACAGCCGCGAGGTCCGCGTCGACGGCGCCGTCGTCGACCTGACCCGCACGGAGTTCGACCTGCTCGCCGCCCTGGCCTCCCGGCCCGGCCGGGTGCTGCAGCGCGAGACCCTGCTGCGCGAGGTGTGGCAGACCGACTGGGAGGGCAGCGTGCGGCTGGTCGAGGCGCACATGTCCAACCTACGCCGCAAGCTGCAGGCGGCCGGGCTCAGCTCGCCGGAGATCAAGACCGTTCGGGGCGTCGGCTACCGCCTGGTCGCCTGACGCACCCGACGCACGAGGGGCCCGGACCTGGTCAGGTCCGGGCTCCTCGTGCGTCTGGGTGTCAGCCGCAGGTGACGACGTTGCTCATGTCGCCGGGCGCCGTCCACCCGTAGCTCGTCAGCGTCACCATCGACAGGCGGGCGCCGAGGTCGACGACGTCGGCGTCGTAGCTGTCCGTGTACGAGGTCGCCGAGGCCGCCGCCGTGCCGATCGGGAACGCCATGCCGCTGTTCAGGAAGGCGGTCATGGTGTAGCCGGTCACGCCCGGGGTGCTGCTCTTGTTCCACCGCGCCGTCGCGTAGAGGGTCGTGTCCTTGATCGTCTGGGTCGTCGTGTACTGGTTGAACTGAGGGCCTTCGGTGCGCACGGTGGTGTCGCTCTCGACGTTGCTGCTGCTGGCTGCCGTGCTGCTCGTCTCCTGGTAGCCGACCAACCGCGTCGTGCCCCAGGCGTCGTATGCGTAGACGCGCCGGATGACCGTCGTGGTCGTGACGCAGGAGGTCTCGACGCGGACGTTGCCGGGGCCGGCGACGGTCAGCGTGCTGACGGAGGGTCGGCCGGCGCTCGTGGCGGTCTCGGCGTACAGCGCGTTGGCCGGGAGCGAGGCGGCGAGGACGGCGGCGATGGTGAGGACGAGCAGGAGCACGCAGCGGCGGGTGCGGGTCATGGCTCGATCTCCTCTCTGGTACGGGGGTGGTCGCGGCGGGGGTCGCCGGTGACAGCTACGACTCTCGGGGGCCGACCGCGCAATCTCCGCGCGTCTCCCGCAAGGGATCCGCAAGATCCGGGCTCAGGCCCGAGCGTCCTCGTCGGCCGGCTGCTCGTCGTCCGCGAGCTCGTCCACGTCCCCGTCCACGTCCACGTCCTCGGCCTCGTCCTCGTCGCGGACCGGGCGCCAGATCGCCAGCAGCATCCACGCGGCGAGCAGCGCCGGCGCGCCGTAGACGAGGGCCTTGTTGACGACCGGATCGCGAAGCTGGGCGATCAGGTCGCCGACCATGGGCACGACCGCACGCATCTCGTATGCGGTGTCGCCGGTGAGGATCGCAGTCCAGGGGTCGGGCGCGTCGTTGGCGTCGCCCTGGGTCTGCACGGCGACCCGGCCGTCGGCGGTGTGCTGCACGTCGATGACGCGGTGGGTCACGACGCGGTGGTCGTCGATCGGGATGTGGTAGCTGATGACCATCCCGACCTCGACGTCCTGCACGTCCAGGGGCGTGGAGACGACGACGTCACCCGGCTCGATCCCCGGCGCCATGCTCCCGGTCAGCATCGTCATCGTGCGGTAGCCGAAGACGTGCGGACCGATCGCCAGGCCCAGCAGCGCGACGACGGCCGTCGCGACGAGGGCCCGCAGCGACCAGCGGCCGGCGAAGCCGAGCGCGGCGCGGAGCAGGCCGGGGGCCGCGGCGACGGGGGCCTGCGCGGCCGGGGACGGCGCGTCGGTGGTCTCGGGGGCGCGGGCGGGGAGCACGGCGGTCATGGCGGGATCTCCAGCGGGTCAGGGGGTCAGCGGGTCAGCGGACGGTGGCGTTGCGCTGGGTGCCGGTGAACGCGAAGCTCAGCGTCGTGGTCTTGCCCTGGAAGGCGTTGTCGGCCGTGGTGGGCAGGCTGACCGTGACCGTCAGGTGGTCGGTGCCGCCGGCGGCGAGGCTCGCCAGGCCGGGCAGGTCGAAGGTGCCCTTGACCGGCCGCGAGGTGAGCACGGTCCGGCTGGTGCCGCCGGTGCAGCTGTAGGTCGGCGCGGAGGGCGACCCGCCCTGCGTCCACGGGACGGTGCAGGCGTCGACCGTCAGCTTCAGCCCGTTCGTGGTGTTCGTGTCGAGGATGCTGCTGGTCGGCGCGGCGACGGCCAGGGAGACCGTCGACAGGTCGGACGTGCCGATGTTGCGCAGGGTCAGCGGGCGGGTCATCGAGTCGCCGGGCACGAGGTTGCTCGCGGAGATCGCGATCGCGTTACCGGGGCTGGTCAGGTCGATGTTCACCGTGCCGGAGGCGACCCCCGTGGAGATCGGCGTCGTCGAGTCGGTGAACGTGCCGAAGGTGCCGAGGCCGGCGACGGCGGCGGCGGCGCCCAGGACGCCGAGCGAGCCCAGGACCTTGCGGGCGGTGGACGCCTTGCGGGTGCGGGTGGCGGTCATGTCGTTCTCCTGCGGGGTGGGGCCGGGGCGGGTGTCCCGGCTGGCAGGAACGACTCTGGGCTCGTAACCGCAGGCCACCCGCCCGCCAACCGCAAGATCGGCGCAAGGCTGGACCCGCGCACGTTGCGGGTGTTCCTCGTGCGTCGCCGGTCCTACAGCGCCGGCAACCCACGAGGAACGCCCGCAGAAGCTCCCGGAGGCCTCAGCCGGTCGCGAGGTCCAGCAGCCGGTCGACCAGCTCGTGCGCCAGGACCCCGCGGCGGGCGTCCGCCGCGATGGCGCGGCACAGCTCGGCGACCTCGGGGTGGCCCAGCTGGGCGCTGCTGCCGGCCAGCGTCGTCGACGCCGAGGCGAGCGCGGGCGCGTCCCCGGCCCGGGCGCCGGCGTCGATCGCCGACAGCCGCTCGGGCAGCGCCCGGTCGTAGAGCTCCTGTAGCCGGCCGGCGAGGTCGGCGTCGACGGCGTCCTCGGCCGGGACGTCGTCCACCGGCGCCGGGTCGGTCAGCCGGTCCAGCAGGAACCGCAGCAGCACGCCGGCGTCGACCGACGCGGGGAGGACGGCGAGCGCCCCCGCGGCGCTCCCGGCCTCCCGCACCTCGGCGGTGACGTCCTGCGTGATCCCCACCAGGTGGGCGCGGCAGCCGGTGAGCCGCAGCCGGCGCAGCAGCGCCGGGCCGTCGCCACCGGGCAGGTCGAGGTCGGCCACGACGAGGTCCGGGTCGGTGGCGCGGGCGGCGGCGAGGGCCTCGCGGACCCCGTCGGCCTCCCGCACCGACCAGCCGGCGGCGGTCAGCAGCTCGACGGTGCCGGCGCGGCCGGCGGCGTCGGCGGCGACGACCAGGGCGGTCAGCACCGGGGCCCCCCGGCGGCGTCGGCGGCGGCCGCGTCGACCGTGCAGACGGTCGACCGGTCGGCCGGCCGGTCGGAGGCGGCGCCGGCCCAGGCCGGCAGGCTGCCGGTGACGACCAGGGCCAGCAGCAGGCCCGGCACGGCGAGGGCGCGGGCCGGCATCCGGCGGACGGTGCTCATCGGATCCCCTCGAGGACGGTGGTCTCGTCGTCGTCCCCGCGGGTGGGCCGCCAGATGCCCAGCAGCATCCACACGCCCAGGGCGGCCGGCACGAGCTGCACGAACAGGGTGCTCAGCGTGGAGTTGTGCAGTGCGGTGATGACGTGCCCGATCTCCGGGACGACGGCCTGCACCTGATAGGCGGTGTCGCCGGTGAGGACGGCGGTCCAGGGGTCGGGCGCCTGGTTGGCGTCGCCCTGCGTGCGGACGGCGACGGTGCCGTCGGCGGTGTGCTGGACGTCGATGACGCGGTGGGTGACGACGCGGTGGTCGTCGACCGGGATGTGGTACGTGATCACCATCCCGAGCTCGATGTCGTCGACGTCGAGCGGCGTGCTGACCACGACGTCCCCGGGGTCGATGCTCGGCGCCATGCTGCCCGTCAGCATCGTCATCGTCCGGTAGTCCAGGACGTGCGGCCCGACGGCCAGGCCCAGGAAGGCCAGGACGGCGGTGCACACCAGCATGCGCAGCGACCAGCGCCCGGTGAAGCGCAGGATCGCGCGGACCGGGCGCCGCCGGCGGCGGGCCTCGGCCGAGCGGACCGGGGTGCGGACCGGCCCGCCCGCGGGCGGCGCCTGCGCTGCCCGTGGAGTGGGGAGGACGGCGGTCATGACAGGTCTCCGGCGGTCTCGTCGTTGATGTCGTCGGGTCTCTGCGGGTGCGGGGCTCAGCGTGCGGCGGCGGCGCGCTGGGTGCCGGTGAAGACGAGGCTGAGCGTCGAGGACTTGTCCTGGAACGTGTTGTCCGCGCCGGCGGGCAGGCTGATGGAGAAGGTGAGGTGGTCGGTGCCGCCGGGGTTGAGGCTCTTGAGGCCGGCGAGCGTGCGGTTGGACACGACCGGGGTGGTGCCGAGGTCGGTGACGGTGCCGCCGCAGGTGTAGGTGGGCGCGGTGGCGCTCCCGCCCTGGGTCCACGGCACGTCGCAGGACTTGACGGTCAGCTTCAGGCCGTTGGTGGTGTTGGTGTCCAGCACGCTGGAGACGGTCGCCGTGGTGGCCAGTGTGACCGAGGACAGCGGGGACGTGCCGCTGTTGGTCAGGGTGACCGCGCGGGTCATCGAGTCGCCGGGCAGGAAGCCGGCGGTGGTGGCCGGGATGGCCGCCCCGGCGGTGGCCAGGTCGATGTTCACCGTGCCCGAGGCGACCTCCGTGGAGATCGGCGTGGTGGAGTCGGTGAAGGTGCCGAAGGTGCCGAGGCCGGCGACGGCGGCGGCGGCGCCCAGGACGCCGAGCGAGCCGAGGACCTTGCGGGTGGTGGCGGGCTTGCGGGTGCGGGTGGCGGTCATGTCGTTCTCCTGCGGGGTGGGGCCGGGGCGGGGTGTCCCGGCTGGCAGGAACGACTCTGGGCCGCCAACCGCAGGGCACCCGCCCGCGTACCTCAAGACCTCCGCAAGATGGAGGACCCCCTCGCCCCCCATCGCTCGCAGGCTCGCAGCGGGTCCCTGCGAGGGGGCCGACTCAGCGGGGGAGCGTCAGGGTGAACGTGGTGCCGGCGCCCTCGGTGCTCGCGACGTCGAGGGTGCCGCCGTGCGCGGTGGTGATCGCCCGCGTGATGGAGAGGCCGAGGCCGACGCCCTTGACCGCGTGGCGCCGGGCCGTCGACGCCCGGAAGAACTTCGTGAACAGCTGGTCGAGCTCGGCGGCGGGGATGCCGTAGCCGGTGTCGGTCACCGAGATCCGGGCGACGGGCGCCGAGCCCGGCCGCTCCTCGGCGCCGAACGCGCCGTCCGCCGTCCGCCAGCCGGCGCGCAGGGCCAGCGTGACCCGGCCGCCGGCCGGGGTGAACTTCACGGCGTTGGAGACGAGGTTGTCGCAGGCCTGCCCGAGCCGGACGGCGTCGCCGCGGACGGCGAGCTCCCCGTCGGGCAGGTCGAGGACGAGGCGCACGTCGCCGGCGGCCGCGGCCACCCGGGCGGTCTCCTCCGCACCGCGCAGCACCGCGGCCAGGTCGACGTCCTCGGGCTGCAGCGTGAACTTCCCGGCCTCGACCTGCGCGGTGAACAGCAGGTCGCCGACCAGCCGCAGCAGCCGCTGGGCGTTGCGCTCGACGGTGCCCAGGTACGAGCGCTGCTCGTCGGTGAGCGGCTGGTCCGGGTCCTCCAGCACCAGCTCCAGGTAGCCGAGGATCGAGCTGAGCGGGGTGCGCAGCTCGTGGCTGATCAGGCTGACGAACTGGTCCTTGAGCCGCTCGCCGGCCCGGACCTCGGTCATGTCGGTGCCCACGAAGTTCCAGCCGGCGTGCTCGCCGGAGTCGTCGCTGCGCGGGGTGACCGCCACCGAGACGGTCCGCTCCTCGCCGCCGGCCGTCACGTACGTCCAGTCCCGCACGTCGCGGCCCTCGGCCCCGGCCACCCGGACCAGCGCGGCGAGGCCGCCGCCGGCCTCGGCCAGCTCCTCGGGCAGGTGGAAGTCGGTGATCCGGCGCCGGCGGACGACGTCGGCGCGCGGCAGGCCGAGCAGCTTCTCGGCGCCGGGGTTCCACACGCGGACGACGCCGTCGAGGTCGGTGCCGATGATCGACTGCTCGGTGACCGCGTCGATCACGCTGGTCATCGTCTGGGCGCGGGCGGCCAGCATGCGGGTGGCCACCTCCAGCTCGCCGTCACGGTGCTGCATCCGCGTCCGCAGGGCGTCCCGCTCGCCGGTCAGCCGGGCCACCTCGGCCCGCAGGAGCGCGACCTCGTCGGTCGCGACCGGGGTCTCCTCGACCGCCGTCACGCGGTCACCCCCGCGGTCAGCTCGCGCACGTGCGCGACGAGGGCGGCCACGGAGAAGGGCTTGGCCACGTAGCTGTCGGCGCCGGCGGCCAGGCCGCGGGCGACGTCGTCGGGGGAGGCGCCGGCCGACAGCAGCAGCACCCGCACACCGGCGGTCGCGGCGTCCGCGCGCAGGGCGGTGCACACCTCGAGCCCGGTCGCGCCGGGCATGGAGACGTCCAGCACCGCCAGGTCGGGCGCGTGGGCGCGGGCGGCGTCCAGGGCGGCGGCGCCGTCGGCCACCTCGGCGACCACGGTGCAGCCGGCCCGCCGGACGGCGAGGCGGACCAGCCCGCGGATGTCGTCCTCGTCGTCGGCGACGAGCACGCGGGGTGCGCGCTGCTCCACGGTGGTGCTCCCGTCGGTCGGTGGTCCTCACCGTCGACGTCGGCGTCCCGGGGGAGCGGCTGCAGCGCACCGCCGCCGTCCTCACCCGACCAGGTGACCCCGCACAGCAGCGCGCCCCCGCCGGGAGGTCCCGGCGGGGGCGCGCTGTGCGGGCTGGTGCTAGCTGCGGGCCTGGCTCTGCACCGTCTCCTTGGACTGCTGGGCCTGGCCCTGCACGTCCTGAGCGGCCGACTGGCCCTCCTGCTTGACCGTCTGCGCCGCGTCGGTCGCGGTGGACTTGACCTCCTCGACCGCGTGCTGGGCGACCGGCTTGAGCTCCTCGCCGATCTCCTGCGCGGCCTGCTTGGCCGGGGCCAGCAGCGCGTCCTTGTTCTCGCGCAGCGCGGACTCGGCCTGCTGGGCCAGCTGCTGCTCCTTCTGCGTGGCCGGCAGCAGGCTGGAGACCAGCCAGCCGACACCGAAGGCGATCAGCCCGGCGGCCAGGGGGTTGCCCTGGGTCTGGCGGACGATCGTGTCCGGGGCCTGCTGGACGGCGTGCGCCGCCTGCTGCGCGGCGCCCTGCACGGACTCCGCGGCGCTGGACGCCGCGCCCTGCACGGAGCCCGCGGCGTTGGACGCCGCACCCTGCACCGAGCCCATCGCGTTCTGGGCGTGGTACTGGGCCGTCGAGGTGGTGTCGTGCGCGCTGCCCATCACCTTCTCCTTGGCTCGGGTGAGGCGGCCCTTGGCCGCGGTGACCCGCCGGTCCATGACCCGTGCGGGGTTGACCTTCTCGTTGAGGGCGTCGACGTCGTAGCTGAGCTCGCGCCGCGTCTCCTCGATCTGCCGGCGGATGACGTCCGGGTCGTTGCTCGTGGTCATCTCTGGTCTCTCCAGGTGTGTGGGGGCCGGGGCCCGCTGGTCAGTTGGGCTTCAGGGCGCCGGGCACCTGCGAGAGGGTGTCCACGGTGCGCTCGGGCTTGGGGTTGACCCGCTGGAGCTGCTTCTTGCCCATCGCGAAGGCGACGGCGCCGACGATGCCCCAGAGGACGGCGACGATCAGCGCCGACCAGCTGTGGCCGACCAGGTGGTAGAGCGCCCACCACAGGGCGATGGACAGGAACAGCAGCACCATGTAGCCGGCGAAGCCGGCGGCGCCCATCAGCCCGGCGCCCTTGCCCGCCTTCGTGGCCTCGGCCTTGACCTCGACCTTGGCCAGCTCGAGCTCCTGGCGCATGAGGGTGGAGAGGTCCTTGGCGACCTCGCCCATCAGCTCACCGACGGAGGTGCCACCGACGTCGGGGCGGCCCTCCGGGGTGGTCGGCGTCCCCATGTTCCCGGAGACCGGGGCGCCGGCGTGCGCGCCGTACTGGTCCGGGCCGACCGCGTAGTTGGCCTGCGGTGCGCCGTAGCCGGGCGGGTTGCCGACCGGGGTCGCGCCCGAGTAGGGGGTGCTCATCGCTCAGACCACCCCACCCGGGCGACGGGCCGGGTCGTCCCAGCCGGCGGGCGTGGTCGGCGGGACGGCGCTGCCGGCCGGCGGGACCGTGCCGTACGGCGGCGGCGGTACCGGGGCACCGGTGGTGGTGCCGTAGGTCTCGGTCCCGTAGGTGGAGGTCCCGTAGCCCGTGGTCGACTCGCTGTAGACGCCGGCGGTCTCGCCGTAGCCGTAGGCCGGGGCCGGGTCGACGTAGTTGGCCTGGGTCCGGTAGGTCCCGGACGACGAGCTGGGCCCGGAGTCGGTGTGCGCCGCCTTGACGCCGCTGGTCAGCCGGCCGGCGACGACGCCCGCGAGGGCCGCGCCGAGCAGGAAGGTGCCGGGCTTGCGGCGGGCGAAGCGGCGGACCTCGTCGAGCAGGTCGGCCGGCTCCCGGTTCTGGAGGGCGTCGGCGAACTGCTGGAGGCTGCTCGCGCCCTGCTTCACCAGGTCGGCGGCCGGGCCGGGGGCGGGGGCGTTGCCGTCGGCCATCCCGCGCAGCGCGTCGGCGAGGCCGGCCAGGCCCTGCCCGGCCTTCTGCTGCTGGGAGACGACCTGCTGCCGCAGCTGGTCGCGGCCCTGGGCCAGGACGTCCTGGGCCTGCGCCTTGGTCTCCTGCACGACCTCCTTGGCCTGGTCGGCCGCGGTCGAGGCGACCTGGCCGGCGCTCTGCGCGGCGGTCTGGGAGACGTTGCGCGCCTCGTCCTTGGCGACGTCCGTGGTCGACGGCGAGCCGCCGGCCGTGGGGCTGGTGGCGCCGGTCCCCGGGGACGGGGGCGGCGGGAACGGGGTGTCGATGGAGTGGGTCATCGGTCCTCCTCGGCGATGGTGGTCAGGGGATCTGCGCTGCTCGACCGCACGGCGACCCTCGGTCGGAGCACGCGGCCGGCCGCGTCCGTGCGGACCCGCAGTCAGGCTCCAGCGGGCCGCGTCGACGCGGCCTCGGAGCGGTGTGGGCGGCCCGTCCGGCGACCCCGCGGTGGGCGCCGGACCGGCTGCCCACCGTGTCTGAGTGGGGCCACCGGCCTGCGGGTCTGCCGATACCCGCCGAAGATCGCCCGAAACAGCGAGGCGGACGGGGAAGATCCGCAAGCGGAGTAAGGTGAGCCTTCCCTACCCCGACTGGAGTTCTCCATGGCCGACCCCACCCCGCGCCGTCGCCGCGTCGCCCGTCAGGCCACCGTGGCCCGCACCGAGCGGGTCACGCCGCACCTGGTCCGGGTGGTGCTCGGCGGTGAGGGCCTGGCCGGGTTCGCGCCCGAGCACACCGACTCCTACGTCAAGCTCGTGCTCCCGCCGCGCGGCGCCCCCTACGCGGCGCCGTTCGACCCGGACGAGGTCCAGGCCGAGCAGCCGCGGGAGTTCTGGCCGTGCACCCGCACCTACACCGTCCGGCGCTGGGACGAGGCGGCCGGCGAGCTGACCCTCGACGTGGTCACGCACGGCGACGAGGGGCTGGCCGGGCCGTGGGCGTCGTCGGCGCAGCCGGGCGACGCGGTGGTCCTCTTCGGCCCGGGCGGGGCCTACACCCCCGGCGCCGACGTCGACTGGCACCTGCTGGTCGGCGACGAGTCCACGCTGCCGGCGATCGCGGCCTCGCTCGAGCGGCTGCCCGCCGGCGCCCGCGCGCTGGCCTTCGTCGAGGTGGCCGACGCCGACGAGGAGCAGCGGTTGCCGCTGCCCGAGGGCGCGGAGCTCACCTGGGTGCACCGCGGGTCCGGCGCCCCCGGGACCGCGCTGGTCGCCGCCGTGCTCAGCGCGCCGCTGCCCGAGGGCACAGTGCAGGCGTTCGTGCACGGCGAGGCCGGCGCGGTGCGCGAGCTCCGCCGCTGGCTGCGCGGCACCCTCGCCGTCCCGCGCGAGCAGCTGTCGGTGTCGGGGTACTGGCGGATCGGCCGCACCGAGGACCGCTGGCAGGCGGAGAAGCCGGAGTGGAACGCCGCGGTCGAGGCCGAGGAGCAGAGCCTGTCGGCCTGAGCCGGCTCAGCCGCGCCAGGGGAAGGCGGGGGAGCGGCGCTCGCCGAACGCCGCCACGCCCTCGGCCAGCTCGCCGGCGGCGATGGTCTCGCGGTACCAGCGGGCGGCCTCGGGCCGGCCGTCCCCGCCGGCGAGCAGGGCGGACACGACCTCCTTGGTCGACCGCTGGGTGAGCGCCGAGCGCTCCGCCAGGACGCCGGCGAAGCGGCGCACCTCGGGCTCGAGCTCCCCGGGCGGCAGCAGCCGGTCGACCAGCCCGGCGCGCAACGCGGCCGGCGCGTCCACCAGCTCGCCGCTGAACAGCAGGTAGCGGGTCAGGCCGGGGCCGACCAGGTCCAGCAGCGTCTTCGTCGACTCCGGCGTGTAGACGATGCCCACCTTGGCGGGGGTCACCCCGAACACCGCCGTGTCGTCGGCGAAGCGCAGGTCGCAGCAGGTCGCGAGCTCCACCCCGCCGCCGATGCAGTGCCCGCGGACCATCGCGACGGTCGGCTTGGGGAACGCGCGCAGCGCGGCCTGCGCGGCCAGGTTGTCCCGGCGCAGCGCGGCCATCGGGTCGTGCTCGTCCGGGCCGCCGAGCAGGTCGGCGATGTCGGCGCCGGCGCAGAAGCTGCTGCCGGCGCCGGTCACGACCAGCACCCGGACGGCGGGGTCGGCGGCGGGCCCGGCGAGCACCGCCGGCAGGTCGCGCCACATGCCCGCGGTGAGGGCGTTGCGCTTGGCCGGCCGGTCGATGGTGAGGACGGCGACGCCGGACCCCAGGCCGTCGTCCGTGAGGGTCAGGTGCTCCGTCGTGAAGGTCTCCGCCACGCCGTCATCCTCGTGTGCGCGTGCGCGGCCTCCTGCGCGGCCCCCGGGGGACGGCCGGCCGTCACCCGGCAGCGCTGTCGTCGCGCCGCGCGGTGAGGGCAGCGCTGCCGGGTGAGGGCGAGCGGTGGCGGGCGCTCAGCCCAGGTCGTCGGTTGCGAAGGTGTCGCACTGCTCGGGGTCGCCGGTCTCGTAGCCGGTGGTGAACCAGCGCTGCCGCTGCTCCGACGACCCGTGGGTGAAGGCGTCCTGGTCGACCGTCCCGCCGCCGAGCTCCCGCTGGATGAAGTCGTCGCCGATCCGGCCCGCGGCGTCCAGCGCGCGGTCGATGTCGTCCTGGGTGATCTCGGCGATGAGCGGCTCGCCGGAGTCGTCGGGGACCGTCTCGGCGTGGTTGGCCCACGCTCCGGCGTAGCAGTCGGCCTGCAGCTCCAGCCGCACGGTGCCGCTCGCCGGGCCGGTCTCGCCCGGGGTGACCTGCCGGTTGGTGCCCAGCAGGTTCTGCACGTGGTGGCCGTACTCGTGCGCGATGACGTAGGCGTTCACGAACAGGCCGCCCTCGGCGCCGAACTGCTGCTGCAGCTGGTCGAAGAACGACAGGTCGATGTACACGAGCTGGTCGGCCGGGCAGTAGAACGGGCCGGAGCCGCTGGTCGCCCCGCCGCAGCTGGTCTGCACCGAGCCGGAGAAGAACACCGTCTCGGTCGGCACGTACCGGTCGCCGAGCACCCCGGACCAGTAGTCCTGGATCGACTCGACGTCGGCGACGACGGCGCAGTCGACCGACTCGTTGGCGTCGGCGCCGGTCTGGCACTGCTCGGACAGCTGCCGGTTGTCGGCGGTCTGGCCCTCGCCGAGCGAGCCGAGCTGGCCCAGCGCCGCCCCGGCCCCGGCGCCGCCCCCGCCGCCGAGCACCTGGAACAGCACCAGGACGAGGACGCCGACCAGGCCCAGCCCGCCGCCGCCGACCGCCAGGCCCCGCCCGCCGCCCATGCCGCGGCGGTCCTGCACGCCCGAGGTGTCCAGCCGCCCGCTCTCGCGGTACCTCATCCGCCCGCCGCCCTCTCGCCGTCGGGCACCCGGATCGGTGCCGCCCGGCCCGGGCACTGCCCCGGCCGGGCCGCGGTCATGCGCGCTCGGCCGCCTCGCCGCCGTGCGCCGGGGCGGCGGCCGGCCGGTCCCGCAGGAAGAGGAACCAGTAGGAGGTGGACACGAAGACCACCGCGCCGATCAGGTTGCCGGCGCCCGCCAGCAGCCAGTTGAGCAGGGCGTCACCCCAGCCGACGTCCGGGACGCCGGCGAAGATCGCGGCCGGGAGGAAGAACATGTTGGCGACGACGTGGTCGAAGCCCATCGCGACGAACGCCATGATCGGGAAGAAGATCGCCAGGATCTTCCCCTGGATGGTCGAGGCCGACAGCGACATCCACACGGCGAGGCAGACCAGCCAGTTGCAGCCCACGCCGCGCAGGAAGATCTCCCAGGCGGTGTGGCCGGAGGTCTTGCCCTCGGCGATCTGGGCCAGCCGGTCGAAGGTCAGCCCGGCGGCGCCCGAGCTGTCCGCGTCGCCGATGACCCCGGTGGACACCGCGAGGAAGTAGGCGACGAAGAGCGCGCCGAGCAGGTTGCCCAGCAGCACCAGGGTGAGGTTGCGCGCGACGTCGTTCACCGTGACCCGGCCCTGCATCGCACCCAGCGGGACCAGCATCATGTTGCCCGTCGCCAGGTCCGAGCCGGCGATGAGGACGAGCACCAGGCCGAGGGTGAACGCCGCCCCCGTCCAGAGCGTGGGCAACGTCCCCCAGGTCTCCGGGTCCAGGCCGGAGGAGACCGTGATCGCCACCATCGCGCCGAAGGCGA
This sequence comes from Blastococcus sp. SYSU D00868, assembly GCF_054050575.1. Taxonomy (NCBI): domain Bacteria; kingdom Bacillati; phylum Actinomycetota; class Actinomycetes; order Geodermatophilales; family Geodermatophilaceae; genus Blastococcus; species Blastococcus sp. SYSU D00868. The sequence goes on along the minus strand of NZ_JBJGZO010000034.1, from coordinate 19,157 downwards.
TGTAGGCGCCGGCGAGGAAGGCGCTGACCAGCACCCGGTCCCATGTCCGGTGGACCTTCTTCGCCCCGGTCTCGGCCGCGACCTGCGCGATCTCGGGGGGCTGCTTGTCGGTCATCGAGGCCTCCGGATGGGGAAGCGGGACGGCAGCGGCACGTTAACGCCGCTGGCCCGCGCCCGCCCGCCGACGACCGGAGCTCAGCGGCGGCGCCGCCGCCGGGTGCCGAACAACCCGCGGGTGATCTCCCGCCCGAGCGCCGTCCCGACCGAGCGGGCGAACGAGCCCAGCGCGCCGGTGAGCAGGTCCTCGCCGCGGTCCGCCCGCCGCCGGCGCGGCGGCTCCGGCGGCGGCTCCGTCTCCGGCCACGGGCTGGGCAGCGGCGGCACCGGCACCGGCACCGGCTCCGGGGCCGGGGCCGGGGGAGGCGGGGGCGGCGGCGCGAGCCGGGCGGCCAGCAGCTCGCGGGCCGACTCGCGGTCGATTGCGGTGCCGTACCGCGCCTGAAGCGGCGAGGCCGCCACGGCGGCGGCGAGCTCGGCCGCCTCGACGGTGCCCATGTGCGACCGCGGCGCCCGCAGCACGGTCCAGGCCACCGGGGTGGGGGCGCCCCGCTCGGAGAGCACGGTGACCGCGGCCTCGCCGGTGCCGAGCGAGGTCAGCAGGGTCGCGATGTCGTAGTCCTCGCTCCGCGGGAACGTCCGCACCGTCCCGGCCAGCGCGTCGGCGTCCTCCGGGGTGAACGTGCGCAGCGCGTGCTGCACCCGGTTGCCCAGCTGGGCGAGGACCGCCCGCGGGACGTCGGTGGGGTTCTGCGTCACGAAGAAGACGCCGACGCCCTTGGAGCGGATCAGCCGCACGGTCTGGGTGACCGCCTCGAGGAAGGCCTTGCTCGCGCCGGTGAACAGCAGGTGTGCCTCGTCGAGGAAGAACACCAGCCGCGGCTGGTCGAGGTCGCCGACCTCGGGCAGTTCCTCGAACAGCTCGGCCAGCAGCCACATGAGGAAGGTGGAGAACAGCGCCGGGCGGTCCTGGATCGCGGGCAGCTCGACCGCGCTGATCACCCCGCGGCCGTCGGGCGCGGCGCGGAGCAGGTCGGCCGGCTCGAACGCGGGCTCGCCGAAGAAGACGTCGCCGCCGAGGTCCTCCAGCGCCACCAGCTCTCGCAGGATGACCCCGGCGGTCGCCTTCGACAGTCCGCCCAGCCCCTCGAGGTCGGCCTTGCCGGCCTTGCTGGTCAGCCAGGTGAGCACGGCGCGCAGGTCGGCCAGGTCCAGCAGCGGGAGGCCGGCGGCGTCGGCGTGGTGGAAGACCAGCCCGAGCGAGCTCTCCTGGGTGGCGTTGAGGTCGAGCACCTTGGCCAGCAGGACCGGGCCGAAGTCGGTGACCGTCGCGCGCACCGGGACGCCGGTGCCCAGCCCGCCCAGGGCCAGGTACTCGACGGGGCAGCCGGCCGGCGTCCAGGGGTCGCCGGTCGCCGCGGCCCGCGCCCGGACGCGGTCGCCGTCGGCCCCGGGCCGGGCCAGGCCGGCGAGGTCGCCCTTGAGGTCGGCCACGACCACCGGGACGCCGGCCGCCGAGAGCTGCTCGGCCATCAGCTGCAGCGTCTTGGTCTTGCCGGTGCCGGTCGCGCCCGCGATGAGCCCGTGCCGGTTGAGCACGGCGAGCGGGACGCGGACCTGGGCGGCCGGGTGCGGGCGGCCGTCGAGCACCACCGCCCCCAGTTCCAGGGCCGGACCGGTGGTCGCGTACCCCGCGGCGATCCGCCCCGCTGCCGCTGCTGCCCCATCGGTCGGCTCGGCCACCGCGCGACGGTATCCCGGCCCGGTCGCCGGGGCCGCGCGCGAGGGGCGGGACGGCGGGGGACCGTCCTCTAGGGTCGGGGCAGTCCCGACGAGCCTGGAGGTTCCGTGGCGGTCTCCAACCGCGTCAAGAGCGCCCTGACGACGACGGTGCTGGCGACCGCGGCGACCGGGTTCCTCTCCGCCTGCGGGGTGGACGACGACGACGACGAGCAGGTCGCCTACTGCACGAACGAGGACGGCGAGATCGTCGACGACGACTTCTGCGACGACGGCTACTCCGGCGGCGGGCTGTTCTTCCTCTACGTCGGCGGCTTCGGCCGCGGCCTCCCCGTCGGCACCGTGCTGCCCGGCGGCGGCACCCGCATCGACCCGCGGGACGCCACCGCCCGCCGCAACGCCGGCCTCCCGGCGAGCGGGAAGGTCACCGGCGGCACCCGGGTGAGCGGGGGCATCGGGTCGGGCACCGGCGGGCGCGCGGGCACCGGCGGGGGCAGTTGAGGCGCATCGAGGGCGGCGTCGTCCGGCCCGGCTGGGAGGCCGAGATCGAGGCCCAGGGCCTGGTCTACAACCGGACCCACCTGGCCGGCGGCGAGGTGCGCAGCTACTGGCGCGAGGGGCCGTTCTACGACTTCACGATGGCCGAGGTCCAGCGCCTCGAGGGCTGGGTGGCCCAGCTGTTCCAGATGTGCGAGGCCGCCGGCGACCACGTGATCGAGCGGGACCTGTTCGACCGGATGGGCATCCCGCCGATCGCCCGGCCGGAGATCCGCCGCACGTGGGAGGCCGAGCCGCCGAGCGTCTACGGCCGGTTCGACCTGCGCTACGACGGCACCGGCCCGCCCCGGCTGCTCGAGTTCAACGCCGACACCCCCACCGGCCTGGTCGAGTCCGCCGTCACCCAGTGGAACTGGCACCTGTTCACCGGCCAGGGCGCCGACCAGTGGAACGCCCTGCACGAGACGCTCGTCGCCGCCTGGCAGCGCAACCTGCTGCGCTGGGAGCGGCGCACCGGCCTCCGGCCGCGGGTGCACCTGGCCTGGACCAGCGAGGAGCGGTCCGGCGAGGACCGGATGACCGTCGCCTACCTCATGGACACGGTCGTCCAGGCCGGCTACGAGGCCGTCGAGCTGGTGGTCGAGGACATCGTGCTCGACGACGGCGACGGCCGGTTCTACGACCAGCAGGGCCGCCACCTCGACGTCGTCTTCAAGCTCTACCCCTGGGAGTGGCTGATCGAGGACGAGTTCGGCCCGGCCGTCCTCGCCGATGCCGCCCGACCGGGCGGCACCACGTGGGTGGAGCCGGCCTACAAGATGCTGTGGAGCACCAAGGCGCTGCTGCCGGTGCTGTGGCAGATGTTCGGCAGCGACCCCGCGCTCTCCCCGTTGCTGCTGCCGGCCTACTTCGCCGACGAGATGCCCGCGTCGTGGCGGACCTACGTGCGCAAGCCGCTGTGGGGGCGGGAGGGGGCCAACGTCGCGATCGTGCGCGACGGGCAGGTCGCCGTCGAGATGCCGGGGCGCTACGGCACCGAGGGCTTCGTCGTCCAGGAGTTCGCCCCGCTGCCCGACTTCACCGGCGTGGACGGGCCGCACCACCCCGTGCTCGGCGCGTGGGTGGTCGACGGCGAGCCCGCCGGGCTGGGCATCCGGGAGAGCGACGGCCTGGTCACCGACAACCTCAGCTTCTTCGTGCCGCACACCATCGACCACACCGCGGCCTGGCCCGCCCACCGAGCCGGGGACCGCTGACCGGCCTAGGTTCGGGGCATGCCGTTGGAGGGTGAGTACGAGCCGAGCCCCGAGGCCTGGGTGCGCGAGCAGGTCGAGCGCTACGAGGCGACCGGGGGCCGGGAGGCCGACACGCTGCTGGACACCGGCCTGCCGGTCTGCATCTTCAGCACGCGCGGGGCGACGAGCGGGAAGGTCCGCAAGCAGGCGCTGATGCGCGTCGAGCACGAGGGCGCCTACGCGATGGTCGGCTCCAAGGGCGGCGCGCCGGAGGACCCGGCGTGGGTGGCCAACGTGCGCGCGCACCCGGACCAGGTGACGGTGCAGGACGGGCCGGAGCCGTGGGACGGCGTCGCGCGCGAGGTGACCGGCGAGGAGAAGGCCCAGTGGTGGGAGCGGGCGGTCGCCGCCTACCCGCCCTATGCGGAGTACCAGGAGAAGACCGACCGGGTCATCCCCGTGTTCGTCGTGGAGCGCGCGGAGCCGGCCAACCCCGCATGATCAGCTGAGGGCAGGCTGCCCTAAGTTGCCTCCCGGTGTCGCGACGGTGCGACGCCGGGAGGAGGACGACGTGCAGGGACGAGGGCAGGGGCGCCGGGCCGGGGTGCTCGGGGCGGTGCTGGGGACGACGCTGGCGCTGGCCGGGTGCGGCGGGGACGCCGAGGCCGACGAGGAGGGCGCGGCGGCGGCCGACGTCCGGCAGGTCGAGCACGCCCTGGGGACGGCGGAGATCGAGGGGACGCCCGAGCGGGTGGTGGTCCTCGACACCGGCGAGCTGGACGCCGTCCTGGCGCTGGGCCTGACCCCGGTCGGCGCGGTGCGGACCGACGTCAGCGCGGAGCTGCCCGGGTTCGTCGAGGACGCCGGGGTCGACCCGGCGGACATCGGGGACGTCGGCACCATCGCCGAGCCCGACCTCGAGGCCATCGCGGCGCTGGAGCCGGACCTCGTCCTGTCCAACGTCGTCCGCCACGAGGCGCTGTACGACCAGCTGAGCGGGATCGCGCCGACCGTCATGGCCGAGCACGTCGGCGAGACCTGGAAGGAGAACCTGCTCCTGGCGGGCGAGGCGCTGGGCCGGACCGAGCAGGCCGAGGCGCTGCTCGCGGAGTACGAGGCCCGCGCCGCCGACGTGGGCGCCGGCTTCGGCGACCCGGCCGCGACGGAGGTGAGCGTCGCGCGGTTCATCGACGCGACCTCGGTGCGGCTCTACGGCACGGGCTCGTTCATCGGCACGGTGCTGGCCGACGTCGGCTTCGCCCGTCCGGCGGTGCAGCAGGTCGACGAGACGTTCGTCGCCGTCGGGCCCGAGCAGGTCGGCCAGGCCGACGGGGACCTGCTCTTCTGGTCCGGGTACGGCGACGACGGAGCCGGAGCGGCCGAGCAGGTCGTGGCCGGCCCGCTGTGGCAGTCGCTGCAGGCCGTGCAGGACGGGCACGCGTTCGCCGTCGACGACGACCGCTGGTTCCTGGGCCTCGGCCCGCTGGGCGCCGGCCTCGTGCTCGACGACCTGGAGGAGCTGGCCGGTCGGCTCTGAGCTCGCCGGGCCCGCCGCGCGGCGGTCCCTGGCGCGGGCGGACGGCGTCGGTCACACTCCTGCGCCGTCCGCCCCCGAACCGCCCGAGGTGTTCCCCGTGCCCAGCATCGCCGAGACCTGCGCCCGCATCGCCGCCGAGCTCAACCCGCCCGGCCAGCCGTTCCGCTACACCTGCCAGGGCAACCAGGTGACCGGCACCTGGGACATCGCCGACGTCAGCTACACCAACCTCGTGTCCGGCGGGACGATCGACAAGGACTACGCGATCACCGTCACCCTCGACGAGGCGGCCGGCACCTACGACTTCGTCGAGCGCAAGGCCGAGAGCGAGACCGAGGGCGGCCTGCGCCGGGACGGGACGATCGGCTTCTCCGGGCAGAAGGACCTGTTCAAGGGCAAGAGCGTCGGCAAGCAGTGGGGCGGGGGCATCGCGCTGCGCGCGAACTCGCACGGCGAGGAGGGCTCCACCTGGAGCTACTCGTTCGAGACCTCGCGGATCAAGCAGCCGCTGTTCGACCTGCTCGCCTCCGCCGGCTGGGAGCCGGCGAAGAAGGGCTTCTTCGCCCGGCTGTTCTCCCGCTGAGGTGCTGGGCCCGCGCGCACAGCTGGCGGTCGTGGCGGGGATCGCCGCCCTGGTGCTCGGGATCGTCGGGCTGGTCGTCTACGTGGTGGCCGACGCCGTGCTCGACGACCCGGCCCCGACGTCCGCCGAGGCCGGCCCGCCGGCCGCCGCGGACACCGCCGGCCCCGCCGACCCGGCGGACTGCCGCGCGCTGATCGGCCTGCTGACGCCGGTGGCCGCCGCGCTGACCCCGACCGCGCCGGCGGCCGACGACGCCGTCCGCGCCGCCCAGGTGCGCGCGCTGCTGGACGCCCGGGAGGCCCTCGCCCTCGGTGAGCCCCTCGACTCGCTGGTCTTCCGGCTGCTGCCCGCGGCCGCGCTGCTGACCTTCGCGCCGGAGTCGCCGCAGGAGTACGCCCTGCGCTACGCCGACTACACCGCCCGGCTGGACGACGTGGCCGACGCCTGCGCGGCCGTCGGCGTGACGGACCTGCCCCGCGCCGTGCCCGCCGCCTGAGACCGGCGGCTCAGAAGCCGACCACCTCGTGCGGCCGGTAGGGCTCCTCGAGCCGCGCGACCTCCTCGTCGGTGAGCTCCAGGTCGACGGCGGCGACCGCGTCGTCGAGGTGGGCGTCCTTCGTGACGCCGACGATCGGGGCGGTCACCACCGGCTTGGACAGCACCCAGGCCAGCGCCACCTGCGCCCGGGGGACGCCGCGGGCGGCCGCGACCTCGGCGACCCGCTCGACGACGGCGCGGTCGGCGGTCTCGTCGTACAGCCGGCGGCCGAACTCGTCGGTCTCCGACCGCGCGGTCGCCTCGTCCCAGTCGCGGGTGAGCCGGCCCCGGGCCAGCGGGCTCCACGGGATGACCCCGATGCCCTGGTCGGCGCAGAGCGGGTGCATCTCCCGCTCCTCCTCGCGGTTGAGCAGGTTGTAGTGGTCCTGCATGGAGACGAAGCGGTGCCAGCCGTGCTCGCCGGCGGTGTACAGCGCCTTGCTGAACTGCCACGCCCACATCGACGAGGCGCCCAGGTAGCGCACCTTGCCCGAGCGGACGGCGGAGTCCAGCGCCTCCAGCGTCTCCTCGATCGGCGTGCGCGGGTCCCAGCGGTGGATCTGGTACAGGTCGACGTAGTCGGTGCCCAGCCGCCGCAGCGAGGCGTCGAGCTCGGCCAGGATCGCCTTGCGGGAGAGCCCGGCGCCGTTGGGACCCGGGCGCATCCGGCCGTGCACCTTGGTCGCGAGGACGACGTCCTCGCGGTCGGCGAGGTCCCGGATCGCCCGGCCGGTGATCTCCTCGCTGGAGCCGGCCGAGTAGACGTTGGCGGTGTCGAGGAAGTTGATCCCCGCGGCGAGCGCCTTCTCGATGAGCCGGCGGCTGTCCTCCTCCGGCAGGCTCCACGGGTGGTTGCCCCGCTGCGGGTCGCCGAAGCTCATCATCCCCAGGCAGATCCGCGAGACCTCGAGGCCCGTGCCGCCCAGACGCGTGTACTCCATGGCCTCCACCCTCCTCCGGGGACGCGGCCGGCCGCACGTCAGGGGAGGGCGGTCGCCACCTCGGGGATCGCCTCGGCCACCCGCTCCGGGAAGGTGGTGAACGGCTCGGGGGCCGGCGCCCGCCGCGCGCCGCTGCCCTTCCACCGCCACACGCCGACCACCCGGCCGCCGTGCACGACCGTCGAGCGGAACATGCCGTTGTTGCCCGGCACGATGCGCTGCGCGAACTCCTCGGGCACCGCGCACGTGCGGTCGGCGTAGCCGAGCACGAACTCGTCGAAGCCGGGCAGCAGCAGCACGGCGTCCTCCACCTCGGCGCGGCAGGCGGCCAGCCGGTCGGGCAGGTCGGGGGCCATCAGCAGCTCCCGCCCGTCCACCTCGACCGCGGCCAGCTCGGCGCGGACGGCGGCGATGCCCGCCCGCACGTCGCGCAGCGTCAGCCCGGCCCAGCGGGCGAGGTCGGCATCGGTCGCCGGGCCGTGGCCGGTGAGGTAGCGGCGGGCCAGCTCGGCCAGCGCCTCCTCCCCGGCCAGCCGGCGCGGCGCGGGCACCCACTCGTCGAGCAGCACGAAGCACTGGTCGCCGCCGTCCATCGGGCCCAGGCAGGTGGTGCCGGTCTGCGCGGTGTACCAGAGCAGGTGGTAGCCGCGCTGCCCGCTCACGTCGACGGCCTCGCCGATCGCCGCCAGCAGCGCGGCGCGGCCCAGCCGGCGGCCCCCCGACAGGGCGGCCACCGCCCGCTCGCGGGCCCGGTCGACCTCCGCCTCGGTGATGCCCAGGGTGGCCCGCCGCTTGGCCGCGCCGGCCAGCACCCGCGGCCCGCACAGCTCCAGCAGCCAGTGCAGCTCCTCGGCCGGGACCAGGTGCAGGGTGCTCCGCATCGGCCACGACCGCACGACCGCGCCGGCGTCGAGCGCGGCCCGCACCCCGGCGAGCGAGCGGTCCCGGGTCCGCAGCGCCACCGACGTCAGCGCCCCCGGCAGGTCCTGCCCCTGGGCGCACAGCAGACCGCGGACGGCGTCGGCGGCGTCCGCGGCCGGCGGGCCGGCCAGCCGCTGGGCGACCAGGCGGAGGAGGGCCAGCTCCCGCGGCTCGACCGGCCGGGGCGTCGTCGTCATGCCGGCAGCGTGGCAGCAGGCTCCGACGCTCCGGAACACCTGGCCAGCTGCACGTAGACCATGTCCTCGGCGTCCGGCTCGGTCGTCAGCGGGGTGAACCCGGCGCCGGCTGCCGCCCGCAGGCTGGCGGTGTTGTCGGGGTCGATGCCGAGCACGAACAGCTCGACGTCGGCGGTCTCGGGGGCGCCGACCAGGGCGCCGAGGGTGGCCCGGCCGTACCCCTGCCCCCACCGCGCCGGGTCGACGACGTAGGCCGCGCCCATGCTGCGGCGCGGGTCGGTACCGGTGACCCGCTCGGCGGCCGGGTCCCACGTCGTCCAGCGGTCGTAGACGTCCCCGCCGACCTGGGCGACCGGCCGCCCGTCGCCGTCCAGCGCCACGAACGTCTGCGAGCGCAGCACCCGGCGGCCGCGGAACTCCGCGAACGGGGGCGTGCCCAGGCGCAGCGCGAGCTCGCGCTCCGGCCAGGTGCGGTCCCCGAGGCGGCGTTGCACCTCGGGGTGGTCGAACCAGGGGAGGACGGCGAGCAGCAGCTCCGGCTCGAAGGGGACCAGCGTGACGGTCGGCGGAGGGGCGGCCACCCCCGTCACGATGCCGCCGGCGGCGACGGCGCGCACCGCGGAGCGCCCCTGCCAGGATCGGCGCGTGGACGCGCACGCCTGGGACGCCCGATACGCCGAGCGCCAGCAGTGGTCCGGCGAGCCGAACGCCCTGGTGGCCGAGCTGCTGGCCGGCGAGCCCCCGGGGACGGCGGTGGACCTCGCGGCGGGGGAGGGCCGGCACGCGCTGTGGCTGGCCGACCGCGGCTGGCGGGTGACCGCCGTCGACTTCGCGGCCACGGGCCTGGCCCGCGGCCGCGAGCGGCCCGGCGCCGAGCGGGTCGAGTGGGTGACCGCCGACGTCCTCGCCTGGCCGGGGCCCGGCGGGCCGGTGGACCTGGTCCTCGTCGCCTACCTGCACCTGCCGCCGCCGGACCTGGAGGACCTGCTGGTGCGCGCGGTCGGCTGGCTGGCCCCCGGCGGGCGGCTGCTCGTGCTCGGCCACGACGTCGACAACGTCGAGCGCGGCGTCGGCGGCCCGCAGGAGCCGGCGATCCTGCACAGCGTCGACCGGTTCGCCCCGGTGGCGGCCCTCCTGGACGTCGACCGGCTGGCCCAGGTGACCCGAGAGACGCCGGCCGGCACCGCCCTGGACACCCTGCTGTCGGGTCGCCGACCGGCCTGACCGTCGGTGCGCCGCAGTAGCGTGCCGACCGTGATGGGGATGGGGGGCGCGGGCGGCCGGGACGCCGAGCGGCGCCGCAGGGTCGTCGCTGCCGTCGTCGTGGTGGTGATGCTGCTCGCGGCGGTGCTCACGGCGCTGGCCCTCGTGCTGGGCTGAGGAGGCCGCGATGCCGACCGACGAGATCGAGGAGTGGTTCGCCGCCGCGGGCGACCGCGAGGCCGAGCTGCGCCGGGTCGACGCGCTGGTCACCGCGGCGGCCCCCGGCATCGATCGGCAGCTGGTGCCCGCCGGCAGCGGCCGGGTGCTCGGCTACGGGCTCATGCCGTACAAGCCGCGGTCGGCGAAGGTGGCGACCACCTGGCCGCTGATCGCCCTCGCCGCGCAGAAGCGGCACCTGTCGCTCTACGTGTGCGCCGTCGTCGACGGGGAGTACATCGCCGAGGCCCGGGCCGCCCGGCTGGGGAGGGTGTCCTGCGGCAGGAGCTGCATCCGCTTCCCGTCCCTGGACCGGGTGGACGCCGACGAGCTCGCGGCCCTGGTCCGCGACGCGCTGGCGGCGACACGCGGGGGATCGAACGCCTACTTCGCGGGCTGAGCCGCCGCCGGGCCCTTGGTCCCTGGTCCGCGACGTGCCGCCGAGGCACCGTATGGCCGCGCCGGATCACGGGGACCACAGATCCGGCGGCCCGGCACGAAGGAGCAGTGTTGACCCAGGCCCTCGCGCGGACCCCCGACGACGAAGCGATCGACCAGGCGGTCGTCCGGCTGACCGAGGAGTTCCGCACGCAACTGCGCCCGCAGGTGATCGGCACCGTCGTCCGCAGCTGCCGCCGCGACCTCAGCGGCGTCCCCACGACCGCGCTGCCCGAGCTGGTGGAGCGCCTCGCCCGCACCCGGCTGCAGACGACCGACCTGAGCGCTTGACCTCGAGCGCACGTGAGGCGGTTGCCTCACGGGCATGCGAGCCATCCGACTGCACGAGTTCGGCGGCCCCGACCGCCTGGTCCTCGACGAGCTGCCCGACCTGACGCCCGGCCCCGGCCAGGTCCGCATCGCGGTGGAGGCGGCCGGCGTCCACCTGGTGGACACGACCCTGCGCCGCGGCGATCCGGGACCGGTGACGCTGCCGCTGCCGGAGCTCCCCACCGTCCCCGGCCGCGAGGTGGCCGGCGTGGTCGACGACCTGGGGGACGGCGTGGACCCGGGCTGGCTCGGCCGCCGCGTGGTCGCCCACCTCGGGCCGGTCCCCGGCGGCTACGCCGAGCAGGCGGTCACCGCCGTCGACGGGCAGCTGTTCGCCCTCCCCGACGGGGTCGGCGCGGCCGAGGCGGTCGCCGCGGTCGGCACCGGCCGCACGGCGCTGGGCGTGCTGGAGCTGGAGCCGCCGTCCGCCGGCGACGTCGTCCTCGTGCCGTCGGCGGCCGGCGGGATGGGCTGGCTGCTGGTGCAGGCGGCCCGGGCGGCCGGGGCCACCGTCGTCGCCGCGGCCGGCGGTGCGGAGAAGGTGGCCCGGCTGGCCGAGCTGGGCGCCCACCTCGCCGTCGACTACCGGGAGCCGGGCTGGGACGCGCGGATCCGGCAGGAGACCGGCGGGGTGACGCTGGTCTACGACGGGGTGGGCGGCGCGGTGGGGCGCTGTGCCCTCGAGCTGCTGCGCCCCGGCGGCCGGCTGGTGCTGTTCGGGTACTCGGCAGGAGCGCCGACGCGGTTCGACACCGGCGACGTCGTCCGGCTCGGGATCACCGCCGGCTGGTCGCTCGGGCCGCGGATGGCCGCGCTGCCCGGCGGCGTCCCCGGCCTCGCCCGCCGCGCCCTGGAGCGGGTGGCCGCCGGCGCCTGGCGGCCGCTGGTCACGGAGTACCCGCTGGCCGAGGCGGCCCGGGCGCACGCCGACCTCGAGCAGCGCCGCGCCGTCGGCAAGGTGGTGCTGCGGACCGGCTGAAACCCGGTTGTCCGGGGCCGGAGACTGTCCGGGTGGGCTACGTCGACGTGAGCGGGATCCGGCACACCCTGTCCGACGGGCGGGTGCTGCTGCACGACGTGTCGTTCCGGGTGGGCGAGGGCGCCCGCGCCGCGCTGGTCGGGGAGAACGGCGCGGGCAAGACGACGCTGCTGCGGATCGTCGCCGGCGACCTGATCCCCGAGGACGGGGCCGTGGCCCGCACCGGCGGCCTCGGCGTCATGCGCCAGTTCATCGGCTCGGTGCGCGACGACACGACGGTGCAGCGCTTCCTCGTCGACCTCGCGCCGCCCGCCGTCCGCGCCGCCTGGGACGCGCTCGAGGCCGCCGAGCTCACCCTCATGGAGACCGACGACGAGCCGGCGCAGCTCGCCTACGCCGACGCGCTGGCCGCCTGGGGCGACGCCGGCGGCTACGAGGCCGAGGTCACCTGGGACACGGTCACCGTCGCCGCGCTCGGCGTCCCCTACGACCGGTGCAAGTACCGGGAGCTGTCCACGCTCAGCGGCGGCGAGCAGAAGCGGCTGGCGCTCGAGGCGCTGCTGCGCGGGCCCGACGAGGTGCTGCTGCTCGACGAGCCGGACAACTACCTCGACGTCCCCGGCAAGCGCTGGCTGGAGGAGCGGCTGCTGGAGACCCGCAAGACCGTGCTGTTCGTCAGCCACGACCGGGAGCTGCTGGCCCGGGTGGCCGACCGGGTGGTCACCGTCGAGGGCGGGACGGCGTGGGTGCACGGCGGCGGCTTCGCCAGCTACCCCGAGGCGCGGACGGCGCGGCACGAGCGGCTGGCCGAGGTGCGCCGTCGGTGGGAGGAGGAGCACCAGCGGCTGATCGACCTCGTGCGCACGCTGCAGCAGCAGGCGGCCAACTCGCCGGACATGGCCAGCCGGTACTCCGCGGCGCAGACCCGGCTGGCCAAGTTCGAGGCGGCCGGCCCGCCGCCGGACCGCCCGCCGGAGCAGAGGGTGGCGATGCGGCTGCGCGGCGGGCGGACCGGCGTCCGCGCGGTCATGGCCGACCAGCTCGAGCTCACCGGCCTGATGCAGCCGTTCGACGTGGAGCTCTGGTACGGCGACCGGGTCGGCGTGCTGGGGGCCAACGGTGCCGGCAAGTCGCACTTCCTGCGGCTGCTGGCCGGGCAGGAGGTCGCGCACACGGGCTCGTGGCGGCTGGGCGCGCGCGTCGTCCCCGGGCTGTTCGCGCAGACCCACGCCCACCCCGAGTGGCTGGACCGCACGCCGGTGGACCTGCTCTGGCACGGCGAGCCCGGCCGGCCGGGCGTCGACCGCGGCCGGGCGATGGCCGCGCTGCGCCGGTACGGGCTGGCCGACCAGGGCGACCAGCTGTTCCGCACGCTGTCGGGCGGACAGCAGGCGCGGTTCCAGGTGCTCATGCTCGAGCTCTCCGGCGCCACCCTGCTGCTGCTCGACGAGCCGACCGACAACCTCGACGTGCTCTCCGCCGAGTCGCTGGAGGAGGCGCTGGCCGCCTTCGACGGCACGGTCGTGGCGGTGACCCACGACCGGTGGTTCGCCCGCTCCTTCGACCGCTTCCTGGTCTTCGGCGCCGACGGGCGGGTCTACGAGTCGGCCGAGCCGGTGTTCGACGAGACGCGGGTGGTCCGCACCCGCTGAGGCGCCGAGCGGGCCGGCTGCGCCGGGCAGCGGGCGGTCCGGCATAGTGGGGTTGAGAATCATTCCCATTCCCGCTCTGGAGTCCGCCATGCGCCGCCGCACCCGCCCCGCCGCCCTCGCCCTCGCCGGGGCCACCGCCCTCGCCCTCGCCGCGTGCGGCGGGGACGGCGGCGGGCCCACGACCAGCGGGGGCGACGCGGACGCCTGCCCCGGCGAGGTCGTCGACGTCGTCGTGTCGGTCGGTCAGTGGGGGGACGTCGTCGCGGCCCTCGGCGGCGACTGCGCCGCGGTGACCACGGTCATCAGCTCGACCGCCGTCGACCCGCACGACTTCGAGCCCTCGACCGGGGACATCGCGGCCTTCGAGGACGCCGACCTCGTCGTGCTCAACGGCGCCGACTACGACCACTGGGCGGCCGACGCCGCGGCCGCCATCGACCCGGCGCCGGTGGTGCTCGACCTCGCCGAGGTGGTGGGCGTGGAGACCGCCGAGGACGCCGAGGAGCACAGCGAGGGCGAGGACGAGCACGCGGAGGAGGACGGGCACGGCCACGGCGGGGTCGACCCGCACATCTGGTACTCCCCGGACGCGGTCCAGCAGGCCTCCGGCGCGGTGACCGACGCGCTCGCCGAGCTCTCACCCGACGCGGCCGGCCACCTCGCCGACCGGGCGACCGCCTGGGAGGAGGAGCTCGCGCCCTACCTCGCCGAGGTGGCGTCCCTGCGCGCGGCCGCCGGCGGGCGCACGTACGCGGCCACGGAGTCGGTCTTCGCGTACATGGCGGAGGCGATCGGGCTGACCGACGTCACGCCCGAGGGGTACCGCGAGGCGGCGAGCAACGAGACCGACCCGGCGCCGGGCGACGTGGCCGACTTCCAGGCGGCGCTGGAGGCCGGCGAGGTCGACGTCCTGGTCTACAACACCCAGACCGAGGGCGGCGTCCCCGAGCAGCTGCGCTCGGCCGCCGAGGAGGCCGGCGTGCCGGTCGTCGAGGTGACCGAGTCGGTGCCCGACGACGACGGCTCGTTCGTCGACTGGCAGCTCGCCCAGCTGCGGGCCCTGTCCGACGCCCTCGCCGCGCAGGGCTGAGCGGGCGGCCCGACCTCAGCTGGCGACGGCGCGGCAGTCGGCGCAGGTGCCGAAGATCTCCAGGGTGTGGCTGACGTCGGCGAACCCGTGCTCGCCGGCCACCTCGTCGGCCCAGCGCTCGACGGCCGGGCCCTCGACCTCGACGGTGCGCCCGCAGGAGCGGCACACCAGGTGGTGGTGGTGCCGGCTGCTGCACCGGCGGTACAGCGCCTCGCCGCTGTCGGTGCGGATCGAGTCGAGCTCACCGTCGTCGGCCAGCGACTGCACCGCGCGGTAGACCGTGGAGAGTCCGACCTTGCCGCCGGTGGACCGCAGCCGGGTGTAGACGTCCTGCGCGCTGTGGAAGCCGTCGAGGCCCTCGAACAGCAACCGGATGGCGTCGCGCTGCGGGGTCGGGCGGGTCACGCCCCCCATCGTGGCACGAGCCGCCGCGGGGGCGGCCTCACCCGAACGCGCGGCCCTCGCCGCGGTACGTGACGAACGCGCCGGTCAGCCGGTCGCCGGCGAGCGTGTGCAGGACGTCGACGTGCTCGGCGAGCTCGCCGGCCTTCGCGTGCCGGAACCACACCCGGTCGCCGATCGCCAGACCGTCGGCCGCCGCCCCGCGCAGCGGCGTCTGCACCTCGCCGACGCCCTCCGTGCCGACCGTCCGCAGCCCGGCCGGGTGGACCGGGACCGGCAGCCGGTCGGCGCCCGCCGGGCCGGAGGCGATCCACCCGCCGCCGGCGACGGTGACCGTCCCGGGTGCCGGGCGGCGCGTCACCGGCAGCGCGAACAGGGCGGCGGGGCGGCCGCGGAAGGCGCGGTAGCCGTCGAAGAGCGTGGGGGAGTACAGCCCGGACCCGGCGGCGACCTCGGTCACCGACGGGTCGGCGGACGTCGTCTCAAGGCTGCCGGTGCCCCCGCCGTTGACGAACTCCAGCGGGGCCACGGCGCGGACGGCGGCGACGGCGGCGGCCCGGCGCCCGGCCACCTCGCGGACGGACATCGCCTGCATCCCGCGGACCGCGAGCCCCCGCAGCGGCCGGCCCGGGGGCGCGTCCTGCACCCCGGCCACCTGGGCCTCGTAGGACATGACCCCCACCAGCCGGAACCCGCGCCGGGCGGCCACCGCCCGGGCCAGCGCCGCGGCCTCCCCGGGGGTGTGCACCGGCGAGCGGCGGACGCCGACGTGCACGCGCCCGCCCGCCACCCGCAGCGACGCGTCGAGGTCGAGGCAGACCCGCACCTCGGGCCGGCCGCCGGGCGGCGCGACGACGTCGACGAGGTCGAGGTGGTCGGGCGAGTCGACCATGAGCGTCACCCGGGCGGCCAGGGTCGGGTCGGCGGTCAGCCGGCGCAGCGCCACCCGGTCGGCGGTCGGGTAGCCGACGACGACGTCGGTCGACACCGGGTCCTCGCCGCCGGCCAGCCACAGCGCCTCGGCGAGGGAGTAGGCCAGCACGCCGGCGAAGCCCGGGCGCGCCAGGACCCGCCGCAGCACCGGGCGGCTGCGCACCGACTTGCTCGCCACCCGGATGGGGCGCCCGGCGGCCCGGCGCTCGAGGTCGGCGGCGTTCGCGTCCAGGGCGTCGAGGTCGAGCACCGCCAGCGGCGGGTCGAGGTCGGCCGTCGCCACGTCCAGCCGGGCCCGGGCGGTGTCGGCGCTGCTGTCGGGGCGGTCCACGGTCGCGCAGCATGCTGCGCCGCGCCGAACTGGGTCAAGTGTCCCAGTAGGCTGCCGCCGTGACCGGCACGTGGCGCAACTGGGCGGGCAACCAGCGGGCGGACGGCGTGACCGTGCTGCACCCGGCCGGCACCGGGGGCATCGTCGAGGCGCTCACCGGCGCTGCGGCGGCCGGCCGGCGGGTCCGCCCGCTGGGCAGCGGCCACTCCTTCACCGCCGTCGGCCGCCCCGACGACCTCGGGCTCGCCCTGGACCGGCACGCGGCCCTGCTGGACGTCGACCCGACCGGCCTGGTCACCGTCCAGGCCGGGATGCCGCTGCACCGGCTCAACGCCGGGCTGGCCGCCCGCGGCTGGGCGCTGACCAACCTCGGCGACATCGACCGGCAGACCGTCGCGGGGGCGCTCTCGACCGGCACCCACGGCACCGGCGCGGCGTTCGGCGGCCTGGCCACCCAGGTTCGCGGGCTGCAGCTGGTCACCGCCGGCGGCGAGGTGCTGCGCTGCTCGCCCGGGGAGCACCCCGAGGTGTTCGCCGCGGCGCGGATCTCCCTCGGCGCGCTGGGCGTGCTCGACACCGTCACCCTGCAGGCCGTGCCGGCGTTCGCGCTGCGCGCCGAGGAGGGCGCGGCCCGGCTGCCCGACCTGCTCGAGCGCTTCGACGCCTACATGAGCTCCACCGACCACGTCGAGTTCTACTGGTTCCCGCACACCGACCGCTGCCTGACCAAGTGCAACACCCGCGTGCCGCCGGCCGACGTGGCGCCGCTGCCCCGGCTGCGGGCGTTCTGGGACGACGAGGTGCTGGCCAACGCGGGGCTCGCGGCCGTGGTCGCCGCCGGCCGCCGGGTGCCCGCGCTGGTCGGTCCGCTCGCCCGGTTCTCCGCCGGCGCGCTCGGCGCCCGCACGTACACCGACGCCGCGCACCGGGTGTTCGTCTCCCGCCGCCGGGTGCGCTTCCGGGAGATGGAGTACGCCGTCCCGCGCGAGGCGGCCCCGGAGGTGCTCGCCCAGCTGCGCCGCACCGTGGACGCGAGCGACTGGCGGGTGCCCTTCCCGGTCGAGGTGCGGGTGGCCGCGGCCGACGACGTCCCGCTGTCCACGGCGTTCGGCCGCGACACCGCCTACGTCGCCGTCCACGTGCCGGCGCGCAGCGAGCCGGGGGAGTACTTCGACGCCTTCGAGGCGATCGCCGGTGCGGTCGGCGGGCGGCCGCACTGGGGCAAGCTGCACTCCCTCGACGCCGCGGCGCTGGCCGGGCGCTACCCCCGGTTCGGCGAGTTCACCGCCCTGCGCGAGCGGCTCGACCCCGCGGGCGTGCTGGCCACCGCCCACCTCGACCGCGTGCTCGGGCGGGCCTGAGGTGCCGCGGCTGCCGGTCGCCGACCGGCGGGAGGCGCTGGTCGGGGCGGCGCTGCGGGTGATGGCCCGCGACGGCCTCGTCGCCGGCACCACCCGCGCCGTCGTCGCCGAGGCCGGCATGTCGCTGGCGAGCTTCCACTACGCCTTCGCCTCCCGCGACGAGCTCCTCGGCCAGCTGGTCCGCCGGGTCGTGGGCCGCGAGCTGGCCGCCGCCACCGCGGGCATGGACCCGGCCGCCGGGCTGGCCGGCTGCCTGCGGGCGGCCGCCGCCGGGTACCTCGCCCACCTGCAGGCGGACCCGGGCGCCGAGCAGCTCATGCTCGAGCTGACCCTGCACGCCGTGCGCGACCCGGCGCTGCAGCCGGTCGCCCGCGAGCAGTACCGCGCCTACGCCGCGGCCGCGGCGACCCTGCTGGAGCGCGCGACCGCGCTGACCGGGACGGCGTGGCGCGGGCCCCTCGACGAGCCGGCCCGGCTGCTGGTCGCGCTCGTGGACGGCGCGACGACGAGCTGGCTGGTTGACCGGGACACCGCCGCCACCCGGGCCGCGCTGGACGCCGGCGTCGACCTGCTCGTCGCCCGCTACGCCGAGCCCGCGCCCTGACTCAGGCGGCGCGCTCTCCGGCGGCGGCCCGCGCCTCGCGCCACAGCCGCACGTCGGTGGCCACCCGCGCGGACTCCCGGCGCTCGACCCGGCCGGCGACGACGGCGATCCCGGCGCCGGCCAGCGCCAGCCCGGCGCCCAGCCACATCGGCGCCGTGTAGCCCCAGCCCAGGGAGATCACGAGCGCGCCGAGCGCCGCGCCGAGCGCGTTGGCCACGTTGAACGCGGCCTGGTTGGCCGCCGAGACCAGGCTGCCGCCGCGGACGCGGGCGGCCTCGATGACCCCGTTGAGCACCACCGGTCCCATGGCGAACGCGACCGCGCCGAAGACGACCAGCAGGACGACGGCGCCGACGGGGGTGCGGCCGACCAGGGCGAACAGCACCAGGACGCCGGCCAGCAGGACCAGGCCGCCGGTGACCAGGGGGAAGCCGAGCCGGTCGCCGAACCGGCCGCCCAGCAGCGTGCCGGCCGTCGTCCCGACCCCGAAGGCGGCCAGGGCCGGGGTCACCCAGCCGGCCGGCAGCCCGGCCAGGTCGGTGAGGATCGGGCTCACGTAGCTGTACACGGCGAAGGTCGCGGCGAACCCGACCACGGTCAGGCCGAGGACCAGCCAGACCCGCGGCCGCCGGAACGCCGAGAGCTCGGCGCGCAGGTCGCCGCGCTCGCCGGCGCCGCGGGGGAGCCAGGCCAGCAGGCCGGCGATGGTCAGCAGTCCGAGCGCGGCGACGCCACCCAGCACGACCCGCCAGCCGGCCTGCTGCGCGACCCAGGTCCCCAGCGGGACGCCGGCCACGTTGGCCAGCGTGAGGCCGACCATCATCAGCGAGATGGCCTCGGTGGCCCGCTCGGGCGGCACCAGCCGGCGGGCGGCGACCGCGCCGACCCCGAAGAACGAGCCGTGCGCCAGCGCGGTCAGCACCCGGGCGACCACGAGCAGCTCGTAGCTGGGCGCCAGCGCCGACAGCGCGTTGCCGACGGTGAACACCACCATCAGGGCGACCAGCGTCTGCCGCGGCGCGAAGCGCACGCCGAGCGCGGTCAGCGTCGGGGCGCCGACGACGACGCCGACGGCGTAGGCGGAGATGAGCAGGCCGACGGCCGACACCGAGACGCCGAGTCCGTCGGCGATCTCGGGCAGCATGCCCATCACCACGAACTCGGTGGTCCCGATGCCGAAGGCGCCGACGGCGAGGGCGAGCAGGCCGCGGGGCACGAGGGACTCCAGGGGAAGACGTCAGGGGGACGGTCCAGACGTCGTCGTCCGGCGGGGGAGTTGGGGGGGCGCCCCCCACCCCCAGCCCAGCAGCCGGGGGGGGCGGGACAAGGACGACGGGCCCGGGGGGTGTGGTGCACCCCGGGGCCGGCGGGG
>NZ_JBJGZO010000033.1:0-53790 GCF_054050575.1 Blastococcus sp. SYSU D00868 | reverse complement strand
GCGGGAGCGCCGGTTCCCTGCGCTCCCGCACTCCGCTCAGACCCAGCGGTCGAGGAAGGTCGCCACCCGCTCGGAGAGCTCCACCAGGTGCTCCCGGCCGACGATCGTGTGCCCCTCGCCGGGCAGCAGGAGCAGCTCGCTGCGGGCGCCCCGCGCCTGCAGCGCCTGGTGCGCCTGCACCGACTCCGCGACCGGCACGTTGGTGTCGCGGTCGCCGTGCGCGAGCAGGACGGGCGCGGTGAGCCGGTCCAGCGCGGTCATCGGCGAGATCGCCGCCAGCATCTCCCGCTCGGCCACGGGGTCGCCGTACTCGGTGACCGAGGCGGCGGCCATCCACGGCTCGGTGCCGGCGAAGAAGGTGCGCAGGTCGCTCATCCCGGCCAGCGACACCCCGGCGGCGAAGAGGTCGGGCCAGCGGGTGAGCGCGACCAGCGTCAGGTAGCCGCCGTAGGACCACCCGTGCGCGCCCACCCGGCCCGGCAGCGCGATCCCGGCGTCGACCAGGAACCGCACCGTGGCCGGCACGTCGGTGAAGGTGGACGCGCGGGCGGCGCCGTCGTCGCCGGCCATGAAGGCCCGGCCCTGCCCGCCGGAGCCGCGGACGTTCGGCGCGAACACGGTGAACCCGGCGGCGACCAGCGACTGGGCCACCGGCGACCAGGCCGGCCGCTCCTGCCCCTCCGGGCCGCCGTGGAAGCTCACCACCGTGCGGTTGGGCCCGTGCGCGTCCGGCGGGGTGTACAGCCAGCCGTGCAGGCCGGTGCCGTCGCCGCCGGCGTACTCGACGCGCACCGGCTCCACCGACAGCGCCCGGTCGGGACGGCGCGGCAGCGAGGGCAGCCGGGCCGGCGTGCCGCCCCGGCGCAGCGGCACCGACCACAGCCCACGCGGGGTGTGCGGGCCGGTGAGCTCGGCGACCATCGTCGCGCCGTCGGCGGCCAGCGACCAGCCCGGCAGCACCGGCTCGGGCAGCGGGAGGCGCTCGACGACCGCGCCGCCGGCCCGGTCGTGGACCGCCAGCTCCGTGACGCCGCCGGCGTTCCACACGGCCAGCACGGTGCCGTCGGGTCGCAGCGCGTAGCCGTCCAGGTCGGCGTCGGCACGGGCGAGGACCACGCGGCCCTCGCCGAGCTCGCCGTCGCCGGTCAGCGGCACCTCGACCAGGCCCGCGCGGTCGGCGCCGGGCGGCCCGGGCAGGGAGGCGCGCAGCAGCACCGCCCGGCCGTCGGGGGCGAACCGGCCGTCCTCGGACGCGACCCCGCCGGCGGCGCCGAGCGGCAGCACGCGCCGGGTCGTGCCGCCGGCGACGTCGACGAGGACGACGTGCCGGTGCCCGCGCGGGCCGCGGCGGGCCAGCACCCACCGCTCGTCGGCGGAGACGGCGGTGACCGACAGGAAGCCGCCGCGGGCCAGGGTGCGGTGCCCGCCGGTCGCGACGTCGACCAGGACGACGTCGGCGTCGGGCCCGGTTCCCGGGGCGATGGAGCACACGTAGGAGCCCGGCCGCGTCCAGTGCCCGGCGAAGACGGTGGCCCGCGGGTCCGCCCCGGCGACCAGCCGGGCGTCGCTGCCGTCCGGGCGGACGACGTGCAGCTCGGCGCAGATCGACCCGGCGGGGCTGACCAGGTACGCCAGCCACGCGCCGTCGGGCGCCCAGGCGACGGAGACGACCTCCTGGTCCGGGCCGGAGAGCACCTGCGGCAGCGTCGCGGCCGGCCCGTCGCCGCCGACGGGCAGGACCTCCAGCCGCGGGATGCCGGAGCGGTCGGTGACGTAGGCGACGCGGTCCCCGGCCGGCGACAGCGCCGGGCACCAGGCGCCGGCCGCGCCGGCGATCTCGGCGACGGCGAGCCGCACCTCGGCCGGCAGACCGGCGGTGGGCGGAGCGGCGGACACGGTGCCGAACGGCTCGGCCAGGACGGGGGACGGCGGGGAGATCAGGGGGCTGGCCACGGCACCTCCTCGGCTCGGAGCGACGGCCGCTCGCTCGCGGCCCGCGGGAGGGTCGCACGCCGGGGTGGTGTGGCCGCGCACGCACTCCGGAGGGCCCGTGCCGCCGGCACAACCGCCCCACCGGCCACAGTGCAGGCGTCGTGTTGCGCCCGTATGTCATCGGGAACAACTCCCGCCACGCCGGGCGTGGTTGCGGGGGCGCCCCGCGGCGCGCGGATAGCCTCGGGCGCCGGTCCATCCACCCTCGCGACGAACGGAGGACGCCCATGCGCACCCTGCGCCTCGTGGGGCTCTCCGACGACGGCTCGAGCCTGGTGCTCGTCGCCGAGGGCACCGAGCCCGGGGACGAGGGCGAGCGGTTCGAGCTGCCGATCGACGACCGGGTCCGGGCCGCGGCGCGCGGGGACACCCGGCGGCTGGGCCAGATCGACGTGGACCTCGGCATGAGCATCCCGCCGCGGGTCATCCAGGCCCGCATCCGCGCCGGGGAGAGCCCGGAGCAGGTCGCCGAGGCCGCGGGGATCCGGGTGGAGCGGGTGCTGCGCTTCGCGCACCCCGTGCTGCAGGAGCGCGAGCGGGTCGCCGAACAGTCGCGGGAGGCCCGGGTGCGCCTGTCCGACGGCAGCACCGCGCCGCCGCTGCAGCAGTTCATGGCCGAGCGGCTGCGGCTGCTCGGCGCCGACCTGGACGCCGTCCGGTGGGACGCCGCCCGCGCCGCCGACGGCGTGTGGCAGGTGACCGCCGCGTGGCAGGCCGGCGCGAAGTCCGGCGTCACCCGCTGGGCCTACGACCTGGCTGCCCGTGTCGTCTCCCCGGCCGACGCCGCCACCACCGACTTCGCCGAGGGGACCCGGCTGGTCCGCGTCGTCCCCGACGTGCCCGCCGGGCTGCCGGCGTCCCCGCTGTACCGCTCCCGGCCGGTCACGGTCGTGACCGAGCAGGTGCCGGCGACCGAGGCCGGGGACGAGCGGGTGCGCGACGTCGCCGCGCCCGACGGCTCCCCCGAGCCCCGCCCCGAGGCCCGCCCCGAGCCGCAGCGCCGGGCCGCGGACGCCGAGGTGGACCTCGACGAGATCGCCGAGCACGACACCGTCGTCCTCGGCCGCCCCGACGGCGAGGACGAGGACCCGCGGGCCCGCATCCCCGCGTGGGAGGACATCGTGTTCGGGGTCCGCAAGCACCGCTGACCGCGCCCGGAACAGCACCGACGTGTGCCCCGTTGTCCCGGGGTAGGAGGTGTCCCATGGGTATGTCGGTGTCGATGCCGCTCGGCGGCGTCCAGGTCGGGTCCTACGACAGCTACGAGCAGGCGCAGGCCGCGGTGGACTTCCTCTCGGACGAGAAGTTCCCCGTCGAGAACGTCACGATCATCGGGTCGGACCTCCGGATGGTCGAGAAGGTCACCGGGCGGCTGACCCGCGGCCGGGCGATCGCCGCCGGGGCCGCCGGCGGCGCCTGGTGGGGTCTGTTCGTCGGGCTGCTGCTCGGGATCTTCGCCAGCGACGGCAGCGAGTGGATCGGGTCGCTGCTGTCCGGCCTGCTCATCGGCCTGGTCTTCGGCGCGCTGTTCGGCGCCATGGGCTACGCCGCGACGCAGGGCAGGCGTGACTTCACGAGCACCAGCCGGATCACCGCCGGCCGCTACGACGTGATGTGCGAGCCCAGCCGCGCCGAGGAGGCCCGCGCCGCGCTGGCCCGCTTCTCCCTGCGGGGCTAGCTGTACTGCCCAGACAGGTTGGTCAAGCGGGTGATCGGTGGTCGGCGTCCGATCGCGGTGTGGGGCCGGTGATGGTTGTACTCGTGTAGCCAGCCGGGCAAGGCGCGGCGGCGGGCGAGTTCGCTGAGGAACATGCGGCGGAAGGCCCAGCCGTCTGCCATGGTGCGGTGGAAGCGCTCGATCTTGCCGTTGGTCTGCGGCCGGTAGGGCCGGGTCCGCTTGGGCTTGATTCCCAAGTCGGCGCAGGCCTGGCGCCAGGCGTGCGAGCGGTAGGCCGAGCCGTTGTCGGAGAGCACCCGCTCGCCGGTGACCCCGCGGGCAGCGAACCAGGCCACCGCCCGGCGCAGCACACCGATGGCGGTGGCGGCGGTCTCGTCGTCGTGGATCTCGGCGTAGGCGACCCGGCTGTGGTCGTCGAGCACGGTGTGCACGAACGCGGTGCCGAGCTTGGGGTTGTAGTGGGCGTTGCGCGGCTTGCCCGGGGTGGCGGCACGGTTGCGGTCGCCCTGGGCGCGGCCGACGTAGCGCCAGCCACCGCCGTCAGGGATGTTGCCCAACTTCTTGACGTCGACGTGCAGCAGCGCACCGGGCCGGTCGTGCTCGTAGCGCCGGATCCGCTCGCCGGTACGCCGGTCGATGTGCGACAGCCGGTTGATCCGGCAGCGCCGCAGCACCGCGTAGACCGTGGAGGCCGGCACGCCCAACCGGGCGGCGATCTCCACCGGCCCCAGCCGCTGATGCCAGCGCAGAGGCACGATCCGGCGCACCAGCGGCCGCGAGGTGCGACGGGGACAGCGGTGCGGGCGGGAGCTGCGATCGACCATGCCCGCCGGGCCGGCCTGCCGGTAGCGGACCGCCCACTTCTTCGCCGTCGGCCAGGCGACCTGGAACATCGCCGCCGCGTAGGTGATCGACCAGCCGTCCTCGACCACGGCACGACCGAGACGAAGACGCTGGCGTGGCGTCAGAGCGGCATTAGCGTGGGCCACGAGGACCTCCGGATCGTGTGTGGATGCCTTGAGCAGCTCCACTCCACGACCGGAGGTCCTCCCTCCACAAGATCGATCAATCAGATCCCGTGATCACATGCCCTCGACCAACGTCTCTGCTCAGTACAGCTAGCGGAGGGTCGCGAAGGCGACCGCCGCGGCGGCCGCCACGCCGAGCGAGTCGACGCCGGAGCGCATCGGGATGCGGGCCCGCACCCGCGCGGCGGCCTGCGCCTCCGGTGTGAGCCCGGGGCCCTCGGCGCCGAGCAGCACCGCGGTCCGCGGGTGCGCCCGCGGGTCGACGTCGCCCAGGTCGACCGCGTCGGCGGCGGGGGTGAGCGCCACGGTGAGGTAGCCGGCCTCGTGCAGCCGGTCGAGGCCGGCCGGCCAGTCGGGCAGGACGGCGAACGGCAGGGCGAGCACGTGCCCCATCGACACCCGCACCGCCCGCCGGTACAGCGGGTCGGCGCACCGCGGGTCCAGCAGCAGGCCGTCGATCCCCAGGGCCGCCGCCGAGCGGGCGATCGAGCCGAGGTTCTCCGCGTCGTTGAGCGCCTCGAGCACCGCCAGCCGCCGGGGGGCGGCCGGGTCGGAGCCCGCCAGCAGCGCGTCGAGGTCGGCGGGCGGACGGCGGTCGGCCGACGCCAGCACGCCGCGCGTGAGACGGAACCCGATGACCTCCGAGAGCACCCACTTGTCGGCCTCGTAGGCCGGCACCCCCTCGGGCAGGTCCAGGTCCGCGAGCCGGCCGGGGACGCCGAGCACGGCGCGCACCCGGTAGGGCGAGGCGAGCAGCCGCTGCACCGCGGGGACGCCCTCGACGATCACCGGGCCGGTGCCCCGCGGCGTGCCGGGCCTGCGGTCGCCGGCGACCAGGTCGCGGAAGTCGGCGACCCGCTCGTCGGCGGGATCGGTGATCGCCTCGGGCGCTGCCACGCCCCCGATCCTGAGGCATCGGAGGCTGTGCCCACGTATCCGGGCCTCGGACGTGTGCATCGCTTCCCATGCCTCGAGGGGCGGCCGGGTCTCGGAACCCGCAGGATCGAGCGGTGCCCTCCCCCGTGACCGTCGTCGGCGGCGGCATCGCCGGCCTGGCCTGCGCCCGCGCGGTCGCGGCCGCCGGGACCGCCGTCCGGGTGCTCGACCGCGCGCACCGCCCCGGCGGCCGCATGGCGTCCCGCTCGATGCGCGGCGGCCGGGTGGTCGACATCGGCGCCTCCTACCTGACCGCCTCCCCCGGCTCCGACTTCGCCGCCGTCGTCGACGGCTGGGTGGCCCGCGGGCTGGCCCGGCCGTGGACCGACACCTTCGCCGTCGCCGGGCCGGACGGCGTCGAGCGGACCACCACCGGCCCGGTCCGCTACGCCGCGCCCGCCGGGCTGCGGTCGCTCGTGGAGGACCTGGCCGACGGCGTGGTGGTGACCGCCGAGCAGACGGTCGAGGGCGTCCGGCCCGGCCCCACCGTGGACGGCGAGGACGTGCCGGCCGCCGTCCTCGCGATGCCCGACCCGCAGGCCCGCCGGCTCCTCGACCCGGCCACCGCCGACCGGCTGCTCGGCGACCGCGCGTGGGAGCCCGCCCTGGCCGTCGTCCTCGGCTTCGACCGGCGCCGCTGGCCCGCGGATCTGCACGGCGCCTTCGTGCACGACGACGACGCGGTGGCCTGGATCGCCGACGACGGCGACCGGCGCGGCGACGGCGCCCCCGTGCTGGTCGCCCACACGCCACCCGGCCTGGCCCGCGCCCACCTCGACGACCCGGACGCCGCCGCGCCCGCCGTCGCCGCGGCGGTGGGCCGGGTGCTGGGGCTCGACGCCGGCCCCACCTGGACGACGGTGCACCGCTGGACCTTCGCCCGGCCGGCCGAGCCGCGCGAGGAGCCCTACGGCCTGCTGGACGGCATCGGCGCCTGCGGCGACGGCTGGGCCGCGCCCTCGCGGGTCGAGGCCGCCTGGACCTCGGGGACGGCGCTGGGCCGGGCGCTGGCCGGGGCCGCCTGATGCCCGCCGGGCTCGAGCCGCCGCCCGGGCCGGCCGACCAGGCGGCCGAGGAGCGGCGTTCCGACGGCTCCACGGTCAGGGCCGGGCTGCGCGGCATCGTCCTGCCCGCCCTGGTCGCCGTCGCCGTGGGCGCGCTGCTGATCGCGGTCTACCTGGCCGCCTTCCCGACCGCCGAGCCGCACGACCTGCCGGTCGGCGTCGTCGGCCCGGACGCCGGGATCGGCGACGTCCGGTCCGCCCTGGAGCGGGACCAGCCGGGGGTGCTGCGGCTGGTCGAGCTCGGCAGCGCCGCCACCGCCGAGCGCGCGGTCACCTCCGGGGAGGTCTACGGCGCGCTGGTGCTGGACGGCCCGGCGCCGCAGCTGCTGGTGGCCGGCGCGCACGGGCAGTCGGTGACCCAGGACCTGACCGACACCCTGGGGCCGCTGGTCCAGCAGTCCGGCGGGCAGCTGGCCGTCACCGACGTCGCCCCGCTGGCCGCCGGCGACACCCGCGGCCGCGCCATCGACCACACCGCCTTCGGCGTGGTGCTCGGCGGCTTCCTGTTCGGCATCACCAGCTACCAGGTCGCCCCCAAGCTGCGGCTGCGGCTGCGGCTGCTCAGCGCCGGGCTGTTCGCCGCCGCGGCGGGGCTGGTCGGAGCCTGGCTGTCGGTCGGCGCATTCGACGCGCTGCCGGCCGGGTTCTGGACCGTCGCCGGGCTGGTCGCCCTGCTCGCCCTGGCGTGCGGCGCGGCCGCGGCGCTCGCCCTGCGGCTGCTGGGGGCGGCCGGCACCTTCGTGGCCACCGCCGTCCTGCTGACCATCGGCGCGGCGACGAGCACCGGCAGCCACCCCGCCGAGTACCTGCCCGGCTGGCTGGAGCCGCTGGCGCACGTGCTGCCGCCGGGCGTGGCGGTGCAGGCGCTCCGCGGTGCGGCCTACCTGTCCGGCGACGCGGTGGGGCGCGGGGTCGTCGTCCTGGCGCTGTGGTCGGTGGTGCCGTTCGCGCTCATCGCCGTCCTCGACGCCGTCTCCCGGCGCCGCGCCACCGCCTGAACCCCCCGGCGGGATCCGCACGGTCGTCGCCCTCGGCGGCCGACGGCGACGAGGGCGCAGATCCCCGTTGACGCCGGGGACAGAACTCACCTACCGTTGAGTTCATCAGGCGTTGAGTTCCGCCTCGGGAGGTCCCCATGACCGACGCCGTCACCGTCCGAGACCTGGTCGTCGACCGGGGGCCGCGCCGCGTGCTCCCCGGCCTCAGCTGCGCGGTGCCCGCCGGCCGGGTCACCGGCCTGCTCGGCCCCAGCGGCAGTGGCAAGTCCACGCTGCTGCGGGCCGTGGTCGGCGTGCAGCGCATCCGCTCCGGCGAGATCACCGTGCTCGGCGAGCCCGCCGGCTCGCCCGCCCTGCGTTCCCGGGTCGGCTACGTGACCCAGGCGCCGAGCGTCTACGCCGACCTCACCGTCCGGGAGAACGCCCGCTACTTCGCCGCGCTGTACGGCCGGGGTGCCCGGGCGGCCGACGCGGCGGTCGCCGACGTCGGCCTGGCCGACGCGGCCGGGCAGCTGGTCGCCGACCTCTCCGGCGGGCAGCGGGGCCGGGTGTCGCTGGCCTGCGCGCTGGTCGGCGAGCCGGAGCTGCTCGTGCTCGACGAGCCCACCGTGGGCCTGGACCCGGTGCTGCGGGTGGAGCTGTGGGACCGCTTCGCCGCACTGGCCGCCGAGGGGACGACGCTGGTCGTGTCCAGCCACGTCATGGACGAGGCCGGCCGCTGCGACCGGCTGCTGCTCCTGCGCGAGGGCGAGCTGCTGGCCGACTCCACACCGGAGCGGGTGCGGGCCGAGGCCGGCACCGACGACCTGGAAGAGGCCTTCCTCCGGCTGATCCGCGCCCGGCAGGAGGTGGCGGCGTGAGCACCGCCCTGAGCCCCCGGCTGACCGCCGCGACCGCCGGGCGGGTGCTGCGCCAGCTGCGGCACGACCCGCGCACGATCGCGATGCTCGTCGTGCTGCCCAGCCTGCTGCTCGGGCTGCTGTACCTGCTCTGGCGCGACGTCCCCGTGCTGCCCGGCCGGTCCCCGTTGTTCGACCGGGTCGGGCTCACGATGCTCGGGATCTTCCCCTTCGTCGTGATGTTCCTGGTCACCAGCATCGCGATGCTGCGGGAGCGCACCTCCGGCACGCTCGAGCGGCTGCTGTCCACGCCGCTGTCCCGGCTCGACCTCCTGTTGGGCTACGGCCTCGCGTTCGGCGTGGCTGCGGCGGTGCAGGCGCTGGTCACCGTGACCGTCGCGACGACGCTGTACGACCTGGACGTCGCCGGGTCGCTGTGGCTGGTCGTCCTGATCGCCGTGGTCGACGCCGTGCTCGGGGTGGCGCTGGGGCTGCTGGCCAGCGCGTTCGCCCGCAGCGAGTTCCAGGCGGTGCAGTTCATGCCGGTCGTCGTCCTCCCCCAGTTCTTCCTCTGCGGCCTGCTGGTGCCCCGCGAGCAGATGGCGGGGTGGCTCCAGGCGGTCAGCGACGTGCTGCCGCTGACCTACGCCGTCGAGGCCCTGGGGGAGGTCGGCCGGTCCGCGGCCGAGACCACCACCATGTGGCGCGACGTCGGGATCGTGGCCGGCGTCGCCGTCCTCGCCCTCGCCCTGGCGGCGGCGACCCTGCGGAGGAGGAGCAGCTGACCGAGACGCGACGGGCGCGCGGCGGACGCCGCCCCGGCAACCCCGACACCCGGCAGGCGGTGCTCGCGGCGGCCCGGGCGGCGTTCGCCGAGCGCGGGTACGACGGCGCCTCCATCCGCGGCATCGCCACCGCCGCCGGCGTCGACCCGGCGCTGGTGCACCACTACTTCGGCACCAAGGACAAGCTGTTCCTCGCCGCGGTCGAGGCGCCGGCCGACCCCGAGGACTTCCTCCCCGAGGTCCTCGCGACCCCGCTCGACGCGCGCGGGGCCGCCGTCGTGCGCATGGTGCTGCGCGTCTGGGACGGCCCCGCGCGGCCGGCGATCCTCGCCCTGGTCCGGTCGGCGGTCAACCACGAGTGGTCGGCGACCCTGCTGCGCGAGTTCGTGCTCGCCAAGGTCATCCGGCGGGTCATCGGCTCGATCGACATGCCGGTCGAGGAGCGCCAGGCCCGCGGCGCCCTGGTGGCCTCGCAGCTGATCGGCATGGTCATGACCCGCTACGTGCTGCGCCTGGAGCCGCTGGCCTCGGCCGCCCCCGACCAGGTGGTGGCCGCCGTCGGCCCGACGGTGCAGCGCTACCTCACCGGCGACGTCGACCTGCCCGGCTGACCGCTCGACGAGATCTGCACAGTCGTCCCCATCAGCGGCTGATGCCGTCGAGTGTGCAGATCTCGTCGAGGACGGCAGGGTCAGCGGGGCAGGCGGGCCAGCTGGCGGCTCTGCGCGACCAGCCGGCCGGTGGAGTCCCAGATCCGGCAGTCCTCGTCGGTCCAGCCGCCGGCCACCTCGGTGTTGACGTTCTCGACCAGGCACCAGCCCGGCGCCGGCAGCGCGCGGACGAGAACCTGCAGCTGCACGGTCGGCGCCCAGCCCATCCGGCCGATCGCGAAGCCCGCCGGCGGCAGGGCGTCGGCGAACACCAGCAGCGCCAGCGGGTCGGGCTCGCGACCGTCGGCCAGCCGCATCCAGGCCCGCAGCCGCGGCTCGGCGGCCGGGCGGCCCTCCACGAAGCCGGCGGTCGCGGGGTCGAAGCGGATGTCGAGCCGCTCCACCAGCCCCGGCACCGGCACCCCCGGCGGGCGCAGCGCGGCCGAGCACTCCGCCGGCGCCGGCACCGACGGCATCGGGTTGGCCGACCAGTCCACCGGCGCCTCGCCCAGCGTGGCGGTGGTGACCTGCGCGGTGAGCGTCGGCCCGCCCCCGGTCGACAGGACGGCGACGCTGTTGGCCAGCGTGCGCCCCGCCGGCCCGGACGTCAGCCGGACGTCGGCCCGGCCGCCGGCGCTGGAGCGCAGGAAGGTCGCCGACACCGCCACCGGGTGCGGGTGCGGGCTGCCCAGCAGCGCCGCCCGCGCCGCGACCGCCATCAGGTAGCCGCCGTTGAGGATGCCGCCGCCCACCTCCCACCCGGGGTCCAGCTCGGCGACGGCGCCGCCGCCCTCGGCGGCGGAGACGGCGGTGGCACGGTCGAAGGCGCTGTCGGGGTGGGTCTGCGGCACGTCGGTCAGGGTGCCAGGGTGCTCTCCCATGGAGTACACGCACCTCGGGCGCAGCGGTCTGTCGGTCTCCCGCCTCTGCCTGGGCACCATGAACTTCGGCTGGAAGACGCCGGAGGCCGACGCGCACGCGATCATGGACCGGGCCCTGGCCGAGGGCGTGAACTTCGTCGACACCGCCAACGTGTACGGCCGCAGCGCCGGCCGCGGGCGCACCGAGGAGGTCATCGGCTCCTGGTTCGCCCAGGGCGGCGACCGCCGGGAGAAGACCGTCCTGGCCACCAAGGTCTACGGGACGATGTCGGACTGGCCGAACGACTCCCGGCTGTCGGCCCGCACCATCGTGCGGTCCTGCGAGGCCTCGCTGCGCCGGCTGCGGACCGACTGGATCGACCTCTACCAGTTCCACCACGTCGACCTCGAGACGCCCTGGGACGAGGTCTGGCAGGCCTGCGAGACGCTGGTCGCGCAGGGCAAGGTCGTCTACGTCGGGGCCTCCAACCACGCGGGCTGGCAGCTGGCCACCGCCAACGCGGTCGCCGCCCGGCGCGGGTCGCAGGGCCTGGTCAGCGAGCAGTCGCACTACAACCTGCTCACCCGGCACGTGGAGCTGGAGGTGCTGCCGGCCGCCGAGCACCACGGCATCGGCGTCATCCCGTGGAGCCCGCTCGCCGGGGGGCTGCTGGCCGGGGTGCTCGACGAGTCAGCCGGCGACCGCCGCCGGGACGAGCGCGTCCGCGCCCGGATCGAGCGGCACCGGCCGGCGCTGGAGGCGTGGGAGGCGCTGTGCCGCGAGCTGGGGCACGCCCCGGCCGACGTCGGCGTCGCCTGGCTGCTGCACCGGCCCGCGGTGACGGCGCCGATCGTCGGCCCGCGGACGATGGAGCAGTTCGAGGGCGGGCTGCGCGCGCTCGACATCGCCCTCGACGACACGACCCTCAAGCGGCTCGACGAGATCTTCCCGGGCTACCGGCCGGCGCCGATGGAGTACGCCTGGTGACTCAGCCGCCGGGCGGCCAGCCGGCGAGGCGGTCGTGGCGGGGCCGCGGTCCC
The DNA here is from genome assembly GCF_054050575.1 of Blastococcus sp. SYSU D00868. NCBI lineage: Bacteria > Bacillati > Actinomycetota > Actinomycetes > Geodermatophilales > Geodermatophilaceae > Blastococcus > Blastococcus sp. SYSU D00868. The sequence continues at coordinate 41,919 of NZ_JBJGZO010000033.1, read as the reverse complement.
AGCGTGCTGCGCACCAGCGCCACCTCCTCGACCGGCCAGGCAGGCCCCTCGTAGCCGGTCAGCCGGTCGGCCAGGGCGCCGTCCGCGGGGCGGCCGGGCCGCCAGCGGCCCAGCGTGAGGTGCGGGCGGAACGGCCGGTCCTCCACCGGCAGCCGCAGCGAGCGCGCGGCCCGGCCCAGCCGCGTGGCCAGCGCGCCGAGCTCGGCGACGTCCCCGGCGAGCCCGGCCCACAGCACCTGCGGACGGCGGAGCGAGCCGAACCGGCCGCCGCCGGCGAGCCGCAGGGTCATCGGCGGGCCGGCGGCGACCGCCTGCCCCACCCGCTCCGCCAGCGGGTCGACGGTGTCCGGCGGCACGGCGCCGAGGAAGAGCAGGGTGAGGTGCCAGCGCTCGACCGCCGTCCAGGCCGGCGCGCCCGCGGTCTCGCGCAGCGGCCCCACCGCCGCGCCGAGGTGCGCCAGCGCCGGCCCGGGCGGGGTCACGGCGACGAACAGTCGCAGCGGCGCCGGCGCGCTCAGCGCGGGTCCAGGCCGGCGTCCGCGAGCGCCGCCTGGAGCCGTCCCCGCTCGGCGTCCCGGGCGGGCCCGACGGGCGTGAGGGTCATCGTGTGCCGGACCTCCAGCAGGGCCGCCGCCTCGACGAGGACGTCGTCGTAGGCCGCCTGCAGCCCCCGCCGCCGGGCCATGGGCGCGCCCGCGGGCACCAGCGAGAGCTGGCGGGCGAGCCGGCGCAGGTCCGCGGCCACCTGTTGCAGCGGGCGGTGCACCGGGACCTCGGGGGGACGGCGCCGCGTCCGCAGCCGCACGCTGCCGCAGAAGAGCCCCGTGAGCAGGCCCAGCAGCCCGAAGGCCCCGACGAGGGCCGCGGTCAGCAGCGCGATCTGGAACAGGGCGCCGGCCATGGCGGCCTCCGGGTCGGGCGGGACAGCGGTGGCCCGAACGGTACGCGCACTCAGCCCGCGGCGATCGGCGAGCGGCGGCCCGCCGCGGGGACGCCGTCCGCCGTCCCCGCCCGCCGCCGTCGGCGCAGCAGCCAGACCGCGGCGCAGAGCCCGGCGACCACCTGCAGGCCGCCGCTGGACACGAACGCCCACGGCGCGCCGAGGTGCTCGGCGACCCACCCGACCAGCGGCGCCCCGATCGGCATGCCCCCGGTCAGGCACATGAAGTACAGGGCCATGACCCGACCGCGCAGCTGCGGGTCGGCGCCCAGCTGCACGAAGCTGTTGTTGGCGACGGTGAACACCATGGCCGCCGCGCCGGTCGGCACCAGCAGCGCGGCGAACCAGGCGTAGCCGGGCATCAGCCCGGCGACCGCGCAGACGACGCCGAACACCACGACGGCGCCGACGAGGAAGCCCTCCCGCGGGCGGCTGCTGCGGCGGGCCGAGACCAGTGCCCCGGTGAGCGACCCGACGGCGAAGAAGGTGGTGAGCAGGCCGAACGCCTCGGCGCCCAGGTCGAACTCCTGCCGGGCCATCAGCGCGATGGTGACCTGGGTGTTCAGCCCGAACGTGCCCATGACCAGCGCCAGCGCCAGCGCCAGGACCAGGTCCGGGCGCGACCAGGTGTAGGCCAGGCCGGCGCGCAGCTGGCCGCGCGCCCGCGCGACGGGCGGGCTGGGGAACAGCTCCCCGGGGCGCATCACGAGCAGCGCGACGATCGTGGCCGCGAAGCTGCCGGCGTTGATCAGGAAGGCGGGGCCGGTGTCGCCCGCCGTGGCGCCGATGAGCAGCCCGGCCACCGCCGGGCCGACCAGCCGCGCGCCGTTGAAGATCGTGGAGTTGAGCCCGACGGCGTTGGTCAGCAGCTCCGGCCCGACCATCTCCGACACGAAGGCCTGCCGCACCGGGACGTCGACGGCCGACACCGAGCCCAGCGCCGCGGCCAGCACGAACACGTGCCAGAGCTGCACCGCGCCGGTGGTCACCAGCAGCCCCAGCACGAGGGCGACGATCCCCATCAGCGCCTGGGTGGCGACGAGCATCCGCCGCTTGGGGTACCGGTCGGCCAGGACGCCGCCGTACATGCTCAGGAGCAGGCCCGGCGCGAACTGCAGCGCGGTGACCACGCCGAGGGCGACGCCGCTGTCGCCGGACAGCTGCAGCACCAGCCAGTCCTGGCCGATCCGCTGCATCCAGGTGCCGATGAGGCTGACCAGGTTGGCCGAGGCGAACAGCCGGTAGTTGCGCACCCGCAGCGACCGGAACATCCCCCGGGAGGACCTCGCCCCGACGCCGGCCGCGCTCACCGGCCGGCCAGCTTCTCCATGATCTCCGCGGCCTCCCGCAGGACCGCGCGCTCCTCGTCGGTCAGCTCGGCCAGCTGACCGGTCAGCCACGCCTCGCGGGCCTGCGCCTCGGCGGTGAGCAGCTCCTCGGCCGCGGGGGTCAGGTCGATGACGACCTGCCGGCCGTCGGTCGGGTGCGGGCTGCGGGTGACCAGCCCCATGGCCTCCAGGGCCACCACGACCCGGGTCATCGACGGCGGCTGGACCCGCTCGTGCCCGGCCAGCTCGCCCGGGCTCATCGGGCCGTGCCGCTTGAGCGTGGACAGCGCGGCCAGGTGGGTGAGCGTGACCGACGTGTCGACCCGCTGGGCGCGCAGCCGCCGCGAGAACCGCATGACCGCCAGCCGCAGGTCGTGGGCCAGCGCCGCGGTGTCCAGCGTCGTCCGACCCACGATCCGTAGCGTACCTAACGATCGTCCTGCCTCGGGCCGGGTCGGCCCGGGGCCTGCCCGCTCAGACCAGCTGCTGGATCGGGTCGAGCGCGAAGTACACGAGGAAGACGACGGCGATGACCCACATCAGCGGGTGGATGTCGCGCCGCCGGCCGACCGCCAGGCGCAGCAGGACGAAGCTGATCACGCCGGCGCCGATGCCGTTGGTGATGGAGTAGGTGAACGGCATCAGCGCGATGGTCAGGAACGCCGGGATGACCAGGGACATGTCGTCCCAGGCGAGGTTCCGGATCTGCGTGATCATCAGCGCGCCGACGATCACCAGCGCGGGCGCGGCGGCCTCCGAGGGGACCATCTCGACCAGCGGGGTGAAGAACATCGCGACCAGGAACAGCACGCCGGTGACGACGCTGGCCAGGCCGGTGCGGGCGCCGTCGGCGACACCGGCGGTGCTCTCGATGTAGGTCGTGTTCGACGAGACGCTGCCCGCGCCACCCGCGGCGGCGGCCAGCGAGTCGACGAGCAGGACCGGCTGGGACTTCGGCAGGTTGCCCCGCTCGTCGAGCAGGTCGCCCTCGGCGCCGACGGCGGTGACCGTGCCGACGGTGTCGAAGAAGTCGGCGATCATGATCGAGAAGACGATGAGCAGGGCGGCGATGATGCCGATCCGCTCGAAGCCGCCGAACAGGGAGAAGTTGCCGACCAGGGAGAGGTCGGGGCTGCTGACGACGTCGTCGGGCAGCTCGGGCACCTGCAGCGCCCAGCCGCGCGCGTTCTCGCCGTCGTCGGTGAAGCGCGGGCCGATGTCGGCGATCGCCTCGACGACGATCGCCAGCAGCGTCGTCGCCACGATGCCGATGAGCAGCGCGCCCTTGACCTTGCGGACGACGAGGACGGCCATGAGCAGCAGGCCGACGACGAAGACCAGCAGCGGCCAGCCGGCCAGCTCGCCGCCGACGCCGAAGCTGATCAGCGGGCTGCCGGGTCGGATCACCCCGGCGTCGGCCAGCCCGATGATGGTGAGGAAGAAGCCGATGCCGACGGCGATGGCCGTCTTGAGCTGCGACGGGATGGCCTCGAAGACGGCCTTCCGGAAGCCGGTGAGCACCAGCACCGTGATGAGCAGGCCCTCGAGCACGACCAGGCCCATGATCTCCGGCCAGGTGAGCTGCGTGGCGGCGTAGACGCCGACGATGGCGTTGATGCCCAGGCCTGTGGCCAGCGCGAACGGGTACCGGCCGACGACGCCCATGAGGATCGTCATGGCCCCGGCGATCAGCGCGGTGACGGCGGCGACCGACCCGAACGGCAGCGTCGTCCCGTCGACGTCCGCGCCGGACAGGATGATCGGGTTGAGCACCACGATGTAGGCCATCGTGAAGAACGTCGTCAGGCCGCCGCGGACCTCGCGGGTGACGGTCGACCGCCGCGCGCTGATCTCGAAGTAGCGGTCCAGGCCGTTGCGCGGCCGGACCCGCGGGCCCTCGCTGCGGCGGGGCGGGGTCGCCGGCGCGGCCGCGGAGGCGTCCGCGGGGGTGGCGCCGGTGGCGGGGCGGGACTTCTCGGGCATGACGCTCTCCCCGTGGGAACTGCCGGTCGGGCGGCGACAGAGTAGCCACCCGCCGGGTGCGGGGAGATCACGGCCGTGTGACGCCTAGGGTCGGGGCGTGCCCGGACCGACCAAGCAGGCCCCTCCCCCGCTGCGGGTCGACACCGCCCGCGTCGTCCTCGCCGGGACGGCGCTGTGGGCGGTGGCGCTGGTCGTGGTGCTGCTGCTCGGCGACCGCGTCGACCGGGTGTGGACCTGGACGTGCGTGGCCGGCATCGCCCTGGCCGCGATCGGCCTGGGCATCATGCGCTGGCAGGGCCAGCTGGGCCGCCGGGACTGAGCGGAGCCGTCACAGGAGGTCGAAGTCGGCGGTGTCGTAGCGGGCGGTGTTGACGACCTCGGTGGCCTCCTGGACGACGAGCGTCGCCTGGCTGTGCGCGCCGCAGCCGTAGTCGACGGTGACGACGTGCCCGTCGGCCGGCGCGTAGGCGTTGCCGCAGGCGCCGAGCGCGCTGCGCAGGGAGCCCGCCAGCGGCAGGAAGAACCCGCACGTGCCGCAGTGGCCGGGGGCGTGCCGGGCCATCGACGACCGCGGCCCGAAGTCGCCGCCGTCCCAGCGGGCCAGCGCCTCCGCGCGCCCCTGCCGCGACATCACCCGCTCGCGGCCCAGGCCGATCTCGGCGGCGACCGCGCGGGCCTCGGGGTCGTCGGCGGCGTCGTCCTCGACGGCGTAGGCGGGCACGAGCCGCGGGTCGTCCTCGGTGGAGGGCAGCACGTCGCCGACGGAGAGGTCGCCGGGCCGCAGCCGCTCGTGCCACGGCACCCAGGCGGGTGCGAGCAGCGCCTGGTCGCCGGGCAGCAGCACCACCTCGTCGACGGTGACGGCCTCCTCCCCGGCCACGCGGGCGAGGGTGACCGCCCAGTACCAGCCGACGTAGCCGGGAAGGGTGCTGGCGAAGGAGTGGGTCAGGGCCTCGCCCAGGGCCGGGTCCGCGCCGGGCTCGGGGGTGGCCGCGAGGTGCTCGCCGACGACGGCGGGGTCGCCGGCGGTCTCCTCCGCCGCGGCGCGGGCGAGGTCGACGGCGGCGGCCAGCGGGGAGGGCGCGGTGTCGGGCACGGCGCCATTGTCGCGCACGCTCCCCGGGAGGGTGCGTGAGCGGCACCGCTCACGCCTTCCCCGCCTGATCAGCAGCGTGCGGCACCATGGGGTGGTGCCCGACTCCCCCGTCCCCGGCCCGCGCCGCGGCGTCCTGCGCCGCCGGTCGGCGCCGCCGGTGACCGGGAGCCTGGACACCACCCCGGTGGAGCGGCCGCGGTCGGCGACCCGGCCGATGCCGGCGGCCGGCACCGGCCCGGACGACGCGCCGACCGGCCCGGCGACGCGGGTGCCGGCCCCGGCCGCCCCGGCGTACCAGCCGCCGCCCGCGCCGCCGGCGCACCCGTCCGCCCAGCCCGGCGCGTACCCGCCGGCGTACGGCCCGGGCGGGCCGTACGCCGCGTCGCCGTACGCCCCGTCGCCGTACGCGGGCCCGCCCGCTGCGGCGCCGTACGGCGCCGGCGGCTCCCCGCCGGTGCCCGGCCAGCCGGGTGCCCACCCGGCCGGCGGCTACCCGCCGGCGGCCTACCCGCCCGCTGCATACCCGCCCGCTGCCTACCCGCCGGCGGGGTACCCGCCCGCGGCCTACCCGCCCGCGGCCTACCCGCCGGGACCCCACCCGCCGGGCCCGTACCCGCCGGGGGCCTGGTACCCGGCGCAGCAGCCGCCCTCCTGGCCGGAGCAGGACCCGGCGGCGGAGACGACGGTGCTGCCGGAGGAGCCGGCCGACGCCGCCACCGAGCCGGCCGGCCTGCCCGGGCAGCGCACGACGGTGACCCGGGTGGCGGTCGCCCGCTCCCGCGAGCTGACCGGCGCCGCGGTGCGCCGGGTCAAGGCGGCCAGCCGGGCCGACGGCGCCGCCGAGAGCGGCCTCACCCACCTGCTGTGGACCAACGCCCTGCACGCCGCCGGCGACGCGATGATCGCCGTCTCGCTGGCCGGCACCTTGTTCTTCGCCGCCACGACCGACGCGCAGCGCAGCAACGTCGCGCTCTACCTGCTGGTCACCATGGCGCCGTTCGCCGTCGTCGCCCCGGTGATCGGCCCGCTGCTGGACCGGCTGCAGCGCGGCCGCCGGTGGGCCATGGGCGCCTGCTCGATCGGCCGCGCGGTGCTCGCGCTGGTCATGGCGGCCCACTTCGACGACCTCGTCCTCTACCCCGCGGCGCTCGGCGTGCTCGTGCTGTCCAAGGCGCACAACGTGCTGCGCGCGGCCGTGCTGCCCCGGGTGCTGCCCGGGGCCATGTCGCTGACCAGCGCGAACTCGCGGACGTCGGTGTTCGGGCTGGTCACCGCGGGCGTGTTCGGCGGCATCGCGGCCGGCGTCTCCTGGGCGTTCGGGTTCCCGCCCGAGCTGTGGCTGACCGCCGTCGTCTTCACGGTGGCCGGGGTGCTGGCCGTCCGGCTGCCCGCGCACGTCGACGTCCCAGCCGGCGAGCAGCCCGCCGACGTGCTCACCACCACCCCGCAGGAGGCGGTCGGCAGGCGGCGCCGGCAGGTGAGCCCGCACGTCGTCGTCGCGCTGCGGGCCAACTCGGCGCTGCGCGGGCTGGGCGGGTTCCTCACGATCTTCTCGGCGTTCCTGGTGCAGGCGACCGCCGACGGCTGGGAGGCGACGCTGGCGCTGGGCGGCATCGCCGCCGCGGCCGGCGTGGGCAGCGTGCTGGGCACGGCGGTGGGCTCGCGGCTGCACACGGTCAGCCCCGACCGGATGGTGCTGGTCTCCGCCGGCGCCGCGGCCGCGATCACGGTGCTGGCCGCGATCTTCTACGGCTTCGCGATGGCGGCCGTGGTCGCCGGCGTCTCGGCCGTGGCCAACGCGCTGGGCAAGGTCTCGCTGGACGCGATCATCCAGCGGGAGGTCCCCGACTCGCTGCGGGCGTCGGCGTTCGCGCGCTCGGAGACCATGCTGCAGCTGGCCTGGGTGGTCGGCGGCGCGCTCGGCATCGCACTGCCGCCGATCGGCTGGCTCGGGTTCACCGTCGCCGCCGCGCTGCTGGTGCTCGCCGTCGGGGTGGTGCTGTGGGGCCGGCAGCGGCAGCGGCCGCCCGCCCCGGCCGGGGAGTGGGCGTCCTGAGGCGGGCGGGGGCCGGGGTCGCGGCCCTGCTGGTCGTGCTGGCCGGCTGCGGCGAGGACGAGCCGGACGGCCCCCCGTCGGTGCAGGTCACCGTCGGGCCGCAGGACGTCGAGGTCGCCCCGACGCAGTACTGCCTGGACGGCGAGGGCCAGCGGTACACCTCGGTGCAGCCGCCGGTCATCGAGGTCTCCGCCGACGCGGCCATCACCCTGACCGTCGCCGACGCCGTGGCCGAGCGCGGCTGGAGCGTGCAGGTCTTCGACGACCGGCTGGAGGAGCAGCTCGGCGAGGTCGACGTCGACGCCGGGCGCGCCAGCTTCGACGGGATCAACACCTCCGACGTCGTCCCGGCGGCGTTCTACCTGGTGGTCGTCGAGGACTCCGACACCGACTGCGACGGCTTCTCCGGCGCCTGGCCGGTCGGCTTCATCCGCGCCGAGTGAGGCTCAGTGCTCCAGGTCGGTGGCGACCGCGCGGAGCACCGTGCCGACCTTGCGGGCGTGCGCCCGGTCGGGGTGCCGGCCGTGGCGCAGCCCCTCGGAGACGTCGTCGAGGAGCTTGATCAGGTCCTCGATGATCGGCACGAGCTCGTCGGGCTTCTTGCGGGTCGCCGCGGCGTGGGCGGCGGTCACCGACGGCAGCGGGTCCAGGACGCGGACCTGCAGCGCCTGGTCGCCGCGGCGGCCGGCGACGATGCCGAACTCCACGCGCTGGCCCGGCTTGAGCTCCTCGGTGCCCGCGGGCAGGGCGTCCCGGTGCACGAAGACGTCGGGGCCGTCCTCGCGGGAGAGGAAGCCGAAGCCCTTCTCCGGGTTGAACCACTTCACTCTGCCGGTGGGCACGTCGATCCCTCAGTCACGTCGCGGTCGGTCCGGCGGGTCGCCGGGGGACGGCGCGGCACACGCGGCCGCTCACCGCCCAGGTTAGTCGGCCGGGCCCCCGAGCGCGGACACCGTTCCCGGCGGACGTCGCCGCGCCGCCGTCGTCAGTCGCCGCCGGGCACGTCCACGATGCCCAGCCGGTCGAGCAGGACGAGGAAGACGACGGCGAAGTCGTTGCCCGCGGTGTCGCGCCGGACCCGCTCCCAGTCGACCTGCTCGCGCAGCGCCCGGGCCACCGGCAGCATCCGGGCGAAGTCGCAGTAGTGCTCGTCCAGCGCCATCAGCTTGGTGACGACGATGTCGGTGGCGGCCAGGACCGGCATGTGCACCGACAGCACCGGCTTGTCCTCGGCCCGGTCGATGAGGTCGGTCTCCACCGGGGCGCCGCACACCCGCCACAGGACGTCGACGAACGAGTTGCCCTGGACGACCTTGGTCAGCCAGTCCTCCGCCGGGTCGGCGACCTCGAGCCCGGCCTCGGCCAGCACCTTGGCGGCCCGCTCGGACTCCGCGGCGGGCACGAGGAAGTCGGCGTCGTGGTCGGGCTCGGGGGCGCCGCGGACCCAGGCCGCGTAGCCGCCGCACAGGGCGAAGGGCACCCCGCCCTCCTTCAGGGCCACGGCGGTGCGCTTGAGCAGGTCGCGGATCTCTTCGCGGTCGTCGGGCTGCACCTGGCCCTGCTACCCGCTCGCGCCCGGCGCACGCACGGTAGGGAGCGGCTCACCCGGGGCATGGGAGATCCCGTGCGCATCGCGACGTTCAACATCCTGCACGGCCGCTCCCTCGCCGACGGCCGCGTCGACTGCGACCGCCTGGCGGCGGCGGTCAAGGCCCTGGACGCCGACGTCCTCGGGCTGCAGGAGGTCGACCGGGACCAACCGCGCTCGCTGAACGCCGACCTCACCGCGGTGGCGGCCGAGGCCATGGGCGCCACCGACCACCAGTTCGTGGCGGCGCTGGCCGGCACCCCGGGCGGCACCTGGATGGCGGCCACCGGCGACGAGCAGCCGGGGTCGGCCAGCTACGGCATCGCGTTGCTGTCCCGGCTGCCGGTGGTGTCCTGGCGGGTGGTGCGGCTGCCCGCGCTGACCACGCGGGTGCCCGTCTGGTTCAAGGGCGACCGCAGGCCGCGGGTGGTCGGGGACGAGCCGCGGGTCGCCGTCGCCGCCGTCCTCGAGGGGCCGGCCGGGCACCTCACCGTGGCCAACACCCACCTGTCGTTCGTGCCCGGGTGGCACGTGTTCCAGCTCGGCCGGCTCATGCGCTCGCTGGCCGGCACCCGGGAGCCCCTGGTGCTCATGGGCGACCTGAACATGGAGCCGCGGCAGGCCGCCCGGGTCAGCCGGCTGCGGCCGCTCGCGTCGGCGGCGACGTTCCCCGCCGACGCGCCCACGCGGCAGCTGGACCACCTGCTTGCCCGCGGGCCGATCAGCGCCGCCGGCCCCGCCGAGGCGGTACGCCTGCCGCTGTCGGACCACCGGGCGCTGGCCGTCGACTGCCGGGTGGGCTGACCGGCGAGGAGTCGCGCGACCGTGTGACCTGCGCGATCATCGTCGCCATGGCCGCCCGAGCACTGTCCGTCGTCGCCACCGTGGTGCGGGTGGTCTGCTCCCTCATCGGAGCGGTCATCCTGCTGCACGCGGTGTTCTGGTTCTTCAAGGCCAACCCGGCCAACTCGCTGGTCGACTTCGCGACCACGGTCCGGGAGGACTTCGGCTGGTTCACGGTGGACCTGTTCACGACCACCGGCGACAGCCGCGTCCCGGAGACCGTCAACGCGGCGATCGCCGCGCTGGTGTGGGTGGTCGTGGGCAGCGTGCTGTCGAAGCTGCTCGTGCGGCTGGCGCCGGCCTCCACGACGAAGGCCGGCTGACCAGCCGCCCCGCTTCAGCGCCGCTTGCGGGTCTCCCCGGCCATCAGGCCGGCCCGGTTCGGCTTGTCGGTGGGGTGGGCGTAGCGCAGCCGGTCGGCCGGCAGCGGGAAGCTGTGGTCCTCGCCGAACGGGGAGAGCCCCCCGGCCACCGACGTGGTCAGCTCGGTCACCGGCGGGCCGTCGTCGTCCGACTGCCCCCAGGTGGGTTCCACCAGGTGGGCCTGCTTGGGGTTGCGCTTCGCCATGTCGCCTCCGAGGTCGTGTGCGCACGCGGGGTGCGCCCTTGCGGCCATTCTCGCCGAACCGCCCGCCGCCGGTGCACGCGACACCACCCGGTTGGAGGTCAGCGCCGACGGCGGGGTTCCCGCGCCCCGAAGAGGGTGCCCAGCCCGTCGGCGGTGAACACCCACTCGCCGCCGCCCACCGGCACCGCCCGCACGTCCGCGCCGTCCAGCTGCTGCACCAGCCGCGCGCGCCAGATGGTCGTGCTCTCCAGCTGCCAGCGCACCGTCTCGTCGGTGTCGCCGCCCAGCGGCTCGAACGCGAGCACCGCCGGGCCGCCGGCCCGCAGCACGCCGGGCCGCCACGGCGTGGTCGCCAGCGCGACGGCCCAGCGGCGGGCGCGCAGCAGCGAGCCGACCCCGACGACGACCGCCGCCGGGGCCACCAGCAGCAGCGCGACGACGGCCAGCCCGACCACCGGCACCCGCCGGCCGGTGTCGTCGGCGACGGCCGCCACGGCCATCCCGACGAGCACCGCGAGCACGGCGGCCAGCACGCCCCCGGCGATCCAGCGCAGCGCGCCGCCGCGGTAGGCGGCGAGGGCGGCGACGGTCGCGGGGTCGTCGGCGGCCGGCTGCACGCGGCCATCGTCGCAGGCGCCGTACCGTGGACCGGATGTCCGCCGACTCCGATCCCGGGGCGAGCCCCGCGCAGGCCCCCGGCCGCCCGGCCACGCTCGCCGGCTGGCTGCGCACCCGCAGCGACACGCAGATCGCGGCGCTGCTGGCGGCCCGCCCGGACGTCGCCCGGCCCGCCCCCTCCGACGTCGTGGCCCTGGCCAGCCGGCTGGCGGTGCCGGTGTCGGTGGACCGCGCCCTCGACGAGCTGGACGCCGCGACGCTGCAGGTGCTCGACGTCGTCCTGCTGGCCCCGACCGACGGCGTGGAGGCGGCCGACCTCTTCGGCGCCCTCCCCGAGGTCCCCGAGGAGGTGCTCACCGGCGCGCTCGAGACGCTGACCACGCGGGCGCTGCTGTGGGGCGACGACGTCCTGCACGCCCCGGACCCGGTCCGCCGCGCCGTCCGGTACCCGGCCGGGCTGGGCCGGCGGGCGACCGAGCTGCGGCTGAACCCGCCGGCCGACCTGCCCGCCGCCCTAGGCGAGCTCGCGCCGGACGAGCGCGAGGTGCTCGAGCGCCTCGCCGGCAGCCGCCCGGTCGGCCACCTGCCCGACGCCGCCGGCGCCCCGGCCACCCCCGCCCGGCGGCTGCTGCAGCGCGGGCTGCTGGCCCGCATCGACGCGCTCAACGTGGAGCTGCCCCGCGAGGTCGGCCTGCTGCTGCGCGGCGACCGCCCCTACGGCCCGCCGCGGCTGCGGCCGGAGCCGGAGGTCGTCACCCGGGACGTCGCGACGCTGGACCGCCGGGCCGCCGGGGCCGCGCTGGAGACGATCGGCCGCGTCGGCGAGCTGCTGACGCTGCTGGAGGAGGAGCCGGCGGGCCTGCTGCGTAGCGGCGGGGTCGCCGTCCGCGACCAGAAGCGGATCGCCCGCACGCTGCACGTGGACGAGGCCGACGCCGGCTGGCTGCTGGAGCTCGCGCACGCCGCCGGGCTGCTCGACGTGGGCGGGCCGCACCGCGACGAGTGGCTGCCCACCCGCGCCTACGACGTGTGGCGCGAGCAGGACCTCGCCGCCCGCTGGGCCGTGCTGACCGGCGGCTGGCTGGACAGCCCGCGACTGCCCTCGCTGGTCGGGCAGCGCGACGTGGCCGGCAAGGCGGTCAACGCCCTGTCCCCCGACCTGGTGCGGCACACCGCCGCCGGCATCCGGCGGGGCGCGCTCGCGGCGCTGGCCGAGTACCCGCCCGGCTCCGGCCTGGCGCCGGACCAGCTGGTGGAGCTGCTGCGCTGGCGCACGCCGCGTCGGGCGGACCGGCTGGCCCCGGTCCCCGGCATGCTCGAGGAGGCCACCCGGCTCGGCGTCGTCGTCGGCGGGGTGCTCTCCACCGGCGGGCGCGGGCTGCTCACCGCCGGGGAGGACGGCGCCGCCGACGGCATGCGCGGCCTGCTGCCCGAGCCGGTCGACCACGTGCTGGCCCAGCCCGACCTGTCGCTGATCGCGCCCGGCCCGCTGGTCGCCGAGCTGGCCGACACCCTCGCGGTGGTCGCCGACGTGGAGTCCTCCGGCGGCGCCACCGTGTTCCGGGTCTCCGAGGGCAGCGTGCGGCGGGCGCTGGACTCCGGCTGGTCGGCCACCGACCTGCACGAGTTCTTCGCCCGCGCCTCCCGCACGCCGGTGCCGCAGGGGCTGGACTACCTCGTCGACGACGTCGCCCGCCAGCACGGCCGGGTCCGCGTCGGCTCGATCGAGAGCTACGTGCGCTCCGACGACCACGGGCTGCTCGCCCAGCTGCTCAGCGACCGGCGCACCGCCGCGGCCGAGCTGCGCCGCCTCGCGCCCGGCGTGCTGGTCAGCGGGCTGGGCGCGGACGAGGTGCTCGGCGTGCTGCGCGAGGCCGGCTACGCGCCGGCGGGCGAGTCCGCCGGCGGCGCCGTCCTCACCCGGCCGCCGGCCCGGCCGCGGGCGCTGGGCCGCAAGCACTCCACGGCGACCACGGCCGCCCCGCGCCCGCTCACCGAGGCCGAGCTGGCCGCGACCGTGCGGGAGATCCGGGCCGGCGACGCCGCGCTGTCGGCCCGCCGCGGCGAGGCGGTGCGCCAGGTCCCCGGGGTGACCACCGCCGGCACCCTGGAGCTGCTGTCGCGGGCCGTGCGCGCGGGGCTGCCGGTGTGGCTGGGCTACGTCGACGCGCAGGGCAGCGGCAGCCAGCGGATCGTGCAGCCGGTGTCGCTGGGCGGCGGGTTCCTGCAGGCCTTCGACGAGCGGCGCGGCGAGTCCCGGACCTTCGCCGTCCACCGGATCACCTCGGTGGCGCTGGTGGACGACGAGGAGGCGGCGCCGTGACCGCGAGCATCCAGGAGCGGCTGTACCCGTCGCTGACCTGCTTCGGCTGCGGGCACGCCAACCCGCGGGGGCTGCGGCTGCACAGCTACCCCGGCACGGACGGCGTGGTCGCGGAGTTCACGCCGTGGCCCGAGCACGACAACGGCCTGGGCTACCTCAACGGCGGGATCATCTCGACGGTCCTGGACTGCCACAGCGCGGCCGCGGTGATGCACGAGGCCGACGTGCGCGGCTGGGGGCCGCTGCCGGGCGCCGCGCTGGCGTACGTCACCGCCGGCCTGGACGTGCGCTACCTGCGCCCGGCGCCGCTGACCGAGCCGGTGTCGCTGCTCGCCGTCGTCACCGCGGCCGGCGAGGCGGAGATGACCGTCGACGTCCGGCTGCACTGGGACGGCAAGCCCCGCGCCACCGCCGTCGCGCACTGGAAGCGCTGGCGCCCCCGCACCTGACCCCGGCCCCCTCGCAGGGGCCCGACGCGAGCGGAGCGAGAGGTGGGGGGCGAGGGGGTCCTTACTGATCCTCCTCCGCGCCCGGAAGGCGCTGTCGCTCCCCGGCGTTACCTTGGGTAGTCCGGCGCGACCGCTGCGCCGCCATCCCCGATCGAAGGACTGCCCCGCGTGAGTGACGGCCCCCTGATCGTCCAGTCGGACAAGACGCTGCTGCTCGAGGTCGACCACCCGCTGGCCAAGGAGTGCCGGGCGGCGATCGCCCCCTTCGCCGAGCTCGAGCGCTCGCCGGAGCACGTGCACACCTACCGGGTCACCCCGCTCGCGCTGTGGAACGCCCGCGCCGCCGGGCACGACGCCGAGCAGGTCGTCGACGCGCTGGTGCGCTACTCGCGCTACCCGGTGCCGCACGCGCTGCTGGTCGACGTCGCCGACACGATGGACCGCTTCGGCCGGCTGACGCTGGTCAACAACCCGGTGCACGGGCTGGTGCTGACCTCCTCGGACCGCGCGGTGCTCGAGGAGGTCGTCCGGAGCAAGCGGGTGGCGCCCATGCTCGGCGCCCGCATCGACACCGACACGGTGGTCGTCCACCCCTCCGAGCGGGGCCGGCTCAAGCAGGCGCTGCTGAAGGTCGGCTGGCCGGCCGAGGACCTCGCCGGCTACGTCGACGGGCAGGCGCACCCGATCGAGCTGGACCAGAGCGGCTGGCAGCTGCGCGACTACCAGGCCGAGGCGGTCGAGGGCTTCTGGGCCGGCGGCTCGGGCGTCGTCGTCCTCCCCTGCGGCGCCGGCAAGACGCTGGTGGGCGCCGCGGCGATGGCCGAGGCGAAGGCGACCACGCTGATCCTGGTGACCAACACGGTCGCCGGCCGGCAGTGGAAGCGCGAGCTGATCGCCCGCACCTCGCTCACCGAGGAGGAGATCGGCGAGTACTCCGGCGAGCGCAAGGAGATCCGCCCGGTCACCATCGCGACCTACCAGGTGATCACCACCCGCCGGAAGGGCGAGTACCGGCACCTGGACCTGTTCGACGCGCAGGACTGGGGCCTGATCGTCTACGACGAGGTACACCTGCTGCCGGCGCCGATCTTCCGGCTGACCGCCGACCTGCAGTCCCGCCGCCGGCTGGGCCTGACGGCCACGCTGGTCCGCGAGGACGGCCGGGAGGACGACGTCTTCTCGCTCATCGGCCCCAAGCGCTACGACGCCCCCTGGCGCGACATCGAGGCGCAGGGCTACATCGCGCCGGCCGAGTGCATCGAGGTCCGGGTCGCGCTCGACGACGAGGAGCGGATGACCTACGCCGTCGCCGAGCCCGAGGAGCGGTACCGGATCGCGGCCACCGCGTCGTCCAAGCTGCCGGTGATCCGCCGCGTGCTCGACCGGCACCCCGACGAGCAGAAGCTGGTGATCGGCGCCTACCTCGACCAGCTCGAGGAGCTGGGCCGCGCGCTGGACGCCCCGGTCATCCAGGGCTCGACGACCAACCGCGAGCGGGAGAAGCTCTTCGACGCCTTCCGCGCCGGGGAGATCCGGACGCTCGTCGTCTCCAAGGTCGCCAACTTCTCCATCGACCTGCCCGAGGCTGCCGTCGCCGTCCAGGTGTCGGGGACGTTCGGCTCGCGGCAGGAGGAGGCCCAGCGGCTCGGGCGGGTGCTGCGCCCCAAGGCCGACGGCCGGCAGGCGCACTTCTACACGGTGGTCAGCCGCGACACGCTCGACGCCGAGTACGCGGCGCACCGGCAGCGGTTCCTGGCCGAGCAGGGCTACGCGTACACGATCGTCGACGCCGACGACCTGGCCGGCCCCGGCGAGGTCAACGGCCCCGACTGGGTGGACGAGCCCGCCGACTGAGGACGGGGCCCCGCCGGGCAACCCGGTGGACGGGGTCACCGGTGGGGTGGTGGGGTCGCCGGCGTGACGACGACGACCGACCCGGTGGAGCTGCTCGCCGTGCCCGAGGGGCTCACCGCGCGGCGCCCGGTCGAGGCCGACCACGCCCGCGTGCAGGCCGTGCTGGCCGACTGGTGGGGCCACCTCGGCGGCGACTCCGGCGACCTGCAGCGCGCGCTGCTGCTCCCCCGGCTGTTCTTCCAGCACTTCACCGGCACGAGCACGCTGGTGGAGGACGCCGACGGGCGCGTGGTGGCCTTCCTCGTGGGCTTCCTGTCCCCGGACGCGCCGGTCGCCTACGTCCACTTCGTCGGCGTGGACCCCGCGACGCAGGGCAGCGGCCTGGGCCGGCGGCTGTACGAGGCCTTCTTCGCCGCCATGAGCGCCCGCGGCGCCCGGGAGGTCCGCTGCATCACCGGCCCGGACAACCGCGGCTCGGTCGCCTTCCACACCCGGATGGGCTTCGCCCTGGAGCCGGGCGACCGGGAGGCCGGCGGCGTCCCGGTGCACAGCGACTACGACGGGCCCGGCCTGGACCGGGTCAGCTTCGTGCGGCCGCTCCCCTGAGCACCGCGGCCAGCCGGGCCATCCCCTCGGCGATCCGCTCCGCGGTGTTCGTGGTGAACGACATCCGCAGCGTCGCCCGGTCCGGCTCGCCGGCGAAGAACGGCGCACCCGGCACGAAGGCGACGTCGGCGCGCACGGCCGCGGTCAGCAGCGCCGCGGTGTCCACGCCGCCGGGCAGCCGCACCCACGTGAACATGCCGCCGTCCGGGTCGCTCCACGTGCTGCCGGCCGGCAGCGTCGCCGGCAGGGCGGCCACCATCGCGTCGCGCCGCTCGACGTAGGCGGCGCACAGCCGGGCCACGTGCGCCTCGACGTCGGTGGCGGCCAGCCACGCGGCGGCCGCGGCCTGGTCGACGGTGGAGGTGTGCAGGTCGGCCGCCTGCTTGGCCACCGTCAGCGCGGGCAGCAGGCCCGCGGGGGCGCGCAGCCAGCCGATCCGCAGCCCCGGCGCGGCGATCTTGGAGAAGCTGCCCAGGTACAGCACCCGGTCCTCCCCCGCCGGCTCGGCGGCCAGCGGGCGCTCCGCCGTCCCGCGGTAGCGCAGCTCGCCGTACGGGTCGTCCTCCACCACCCACAGCCCGGCCGCGGCGGCGATCTCCGCGACGGCGGCCCGCCGGTGCGCGGGCAGGGTCCGGCCGGTGGGGTTGGCGAAGGTGGGCACCAGGTAGAGCAGTGCCGGCCGCTCGCGGGCGACGACGTCGGCCAGCGCGTCGGGGTCGATGCCGTCCTCGTCGCTGCGGACCGGGACCACCCGCGCGCCGGCGAGGGTGAAGCACTGCAGCGCGGCCAGGTACGTCGGCTCCTCGACCGCGACGACGGCGCCCGGGTCGAGCAGGGCGGCCGCGACCAGCGTGAGCGCCTGCTGCGAGCCGGTGGTGACGAGCAGGTCGCCCGCGGTGGTCGGCAGGCCCCGGGCGGTCAGCCGCTCGGCGACCAGGGCCCGCAGCCGCGGATCGCCCTCGGTGGGCGCGTACTGCAGGCTGCGGCGGGCGCGGTCGCCGTCCAGCGCCGCCGCGAAGGCCGCGCGCAGCCCGTCGGCGTCGAACAGCTCGGGGGCGGGCAGCCCGCCGGCGAAGGAGATCACCTCCGGCCGGTCCAGCAGGGCGAGCAGCTCGCGCACCGGCGAGCTGGCGACGCCGCGCAGCCGGGCGGCGAGGGCGGGCGTGGGACGGGCGGGGACGACGGCGGACACGGACGGCTCCTGCGCGGGACCTCGGCGGACGGAGGGAGGCGGCGCGGACGGCGGCGGGTGGTGTCCCTGCCGCGTCGACGCACCGGGCGGGCTGCCTGGTCGAGGAGCTCGCCGCCGAGGGTAGCGCCGGCGTCCCGCCCCGGACCAGCCACTTCCCGCCCGGGGGACGCGGCGGCCGGCGCTCGAGGTGCCGGGCCGCCGCGGCGGCCGTAGCCTTCCGTGGTGGCCGATGTCCCGGACCTCGTGCGCCGCCGCCTGTGGGAGCTCGACTGCTCCCCCGTGCAGGCGTCCCGGCGGTCCCGCTGGGAGATCCCGACCGAGGTGTTCGAGCTGATCACCCGCGGCGGCCGGGTGTTCGTCTCCGCCGACCTCGCGCGGCCGCTCGCCCGCGCCCTCGACGTCCCGGAGGCGCGGCTGCGCCGGGCGGCCGGGCTGCCGCCGGTGCCCGACCCGCGGGCCGGGATCGAGACGCGCCCCGACCTCCGCGTGGTCGGCCAGGAGCGCTAGCGACGGCTGGGGACGGCGGGACCGGCGGGGCGGGACGGACCGGTCCGGCCGCGGCATGACGCTCGCCACACGCACGTCGGGCCGACTGCCGAAGGACCAGGTCAGCGAGGCGTCGGGGGCTCCCCATACGTCGTCCGCGGGGCGGCGCGCAAGCGCCGGGTGGTTGGGCGTGTCTCCTCCGCGGACGGCAGGATGGACCCCGACATGGGGAGTGCAGCACGTGCGGAGGCGGTCGCCCCGCAGAGGACCAGCCGACCGCTCCGGGCGTGGCAGCAGGCCGCGCTCGGCCAGTACGAGGAGCAGTCCCCCAAGGACTTCCTCGTCACCGCGACGCCGGGCGCCGGGAAGACCACCTTCGCGCTGACGCTGGCCGCCCGGCTGCTGTCGCGGCGCGAGGTCGCCCGCGTCGTCGTCGTCGCGCCGACCGACCACCTGCGCCTGCAGTGGGCCGAGGCCGCCGACGCGATGGGCATCGTGCTGGACCCGAACCTGACCAACGCCGTCGGCCCGGTGCGCGCCGGCACCCAGGGCTACGTGACGACGTACGCGCAGGTCGCCGGCAAGCCGATGCTGCACGCCGCCCGGGCCACCGCCGTGAAGTCCCTGGTCATCCTCGACGAGGTGCACCACGCCGGCGACGGGCTCTCCTGGGGCGAGGCGATCGAGGAGGCCTACGGCATGGCCGCGCGCCGGCTGTGCCTGACCGGGACGCCGTTCCGCACCAAGCCCGACGAGCGCATCCCCTTCGTCCGCTACGAGGAGGACACCTTCGAGGGCGAGGCCGGCGGTCTGGTCAGCCGCGCCGACTACACCTACGGCTACAAGGAGGCGCTGGCCGACAACGTCGTCCGCCCGGTCGTCTTCGCCGCCTACACCGGCACCGCCCGCTGGCGGAACTCCGCCGGCGAGGTCGTCGCCGCCTCGCTCACCGAGGCCGGCACAAAGTCCGTGGAGATGCAGGCCTGGCGCACCGCCCTGGACCCCAAGGGCCAGTGGGTGCCGCACGTCATCGCCGCGATGGACGACCGGATCACGCACCTGCGCGAGGAGGGCGGCATGCCCGACGCCGCCGGGCTCATCCTCGCCAGCGACCAGGACGACGCCCGCGCCTACGCCCGCATCGTCAAGCGGGTCACCGGCAAGGCCCCGGAGCTGATCCTCTCCGACGACCCCAAGGCGTCGAAGAAGATCGAGCGCTTCGCCACCGGATCGGCCCGGATCGCCGTCTGCGTCCGCATGATCTCCGAGGGCGTCGACGTGCCCCGCGCCGCCGTCCTGGCCTGGATGACCTCCTACCGGACGCCGCTGTTCTTCGCCCAGGCCGTCGGCCGCGTGGTCCGCGCCCGCGCCGCCCACGAGTCGGCGACGGTGTTCCTCCCCGCGGTGCGGCCGCTGCTGTCGCTGGCCGCCACCATGGAGGAGCAGCGCAACCACGTCATGCCGCCGCCCAAGAGCCAGCCCGACGAGGAGCTGGAGGCGCTCGACCTGCCCCCGCGGGAGCCGCGCGAGGGCGAGATGAAGCAGTGGGAGGCGCTGGAGGCCGACGCCCGGTTCGCGCACGTGCTGCACGGCGGGACGGCGCACACCGGCGGGGGCTCGGGCGGGGTCGCGGTCGCGGCGGAGGACGAGGACTTCCTCGGCATCCCCGGCCTGCTGACCGCCGAGCAGACCGCCGAGCTGCTCGCCAAGCGGGACGACGAGCTGCGGCTGCGCGTCGCGCAGAGCCACCGCGCCGACGACGGCGACTTCATGATCGTGGAGGACCACCCCGACGAGGACGACGCCGGCCGCTCCTGGCGGGACGCCGCCGAGCTGCGCCGCGAGATCAACCGCCTGGTCAGCCGGGTGTCGGCGAAGACCTCGACCCCGCACGCGGTGGTGCACACGCAGCTGCGCCAGCACGTGCCCGGGCCGCCGTCGGCGTCCGCGTCGGTCGACGTCCTCCGCGCCCGCCGGGAACGCCTCCGCACCATGTTGTGACGCCGTTGCGGGTCGAACCCGCGCTCTGCGGGTGCTGCAGGACCCGTAGAGCACGAGATGGACCCGCAATGGGCGGCTTCTGCGGTGTTCTGCGTGCCCCTGCGGTGTGCAGCACCGCACGAGGGCGAGAA
Source organism: Blastococcus sp. SYSU D00868 (assembly GCF_054050575.1). Taxonomy (NCBI): domain Bacteria; kingdom Bacillati; phylum Actinomycetota; class Actinomycetes; order Geodermatophilales; family Geodermatophilaceae; genus Blastococcus; species Blastococcus sp. SYSU D00868. The sequence continues at coordinate 21,857 of NZ_JBJGZO010000033.1, read as the reverse complement.
ACACCGCAGGAGCCGCGGGCTCGGCCGGGCGGCTCAGCCGGCGGAGGCCTCGGGCAGCAGGCCGCGGGCGGCGGCCAGGGCGACGGCCTCGGTGCGGCTGCCCGCACCGAGCTTGGCCAGGATGTTGCTGACGTGCACGCTGGCCGTCTTCTCGCTGATGTAGAGCTCGGTGCCGATCTGCCGGTTGGTCCGGCCGCGGGCCAGCAGCCCGAGCACCTCCAGCTCGCGCGGGGTGAACACCGCCGCGGCGTCCGGGACCCGGCCGAGGCCGGGCAGCTCGACGGCGAGCCGGCCCCGCCGGGCCAGCGCCGCCACCGCCTCGCGCAGCGGCTCCGCGCCCAGCCGCACGGCGACGTCGGCGGCCTCCTGCAGCGCCTCGCGGGCCCCGTCGCGGTCCCCGGTGGCCAGCAGCGCCTCGGCCAGCCGCCGGTTGCCCCGGGCCCGCTCGTAGACGTGGCCGTAGTCGAAGGCGCGGACGGCGGCGCGCCACAGCTCGGGGTCCGTCCGCCCCTGCAGCCGGGCCTCCTCGGCGTCCACCCGTGCCACCCAGGCCGCGCCCTCGGCCCCGTACCCGCCGATGGCGCGGAGGTGGTCGGCCACCGCGGACCGGGCCCGCGCCACCAGCCCCTCGCCGCGGGTCACCCACCGGCGTTCCGCGTCGGCGTCCCCCGCGGCCCGCGCGGCGGCGGCGGCGTCCGCGACCGGGGAGAGCGCGGTGGCCACGAGCCGGACGGCGGCGAGCCTGTCGTCGCGCCACAGGAGGCCGAGCTGCCGCTCCGCCGTCTCGGCCTCGCTCGCCGCGGCCTCGGCGTCGCCCGCCCACGCCGCCAGGTCGATCGCCGCCCCCGCCGTGGCGAGCATGAGCAGCACGTGCGCCTCGAGCCGGGCGGAGAGCCCGCGCGCCCAGGCCACCCGCTCGGCGGCGGCGGGGTCGCCGCGGCCGACCTGCACCAGCAGGCCGGCGGCGCGCACGTGCGCCGCCATCTCCGGCACCCGGGCCAGCCGCTCGGCCAGCGCCAGGCTGCCGTCCCAGTCCCCGGAGACGTAGCGGGCCACCACGCCCAGGTGCCGCAGCTCGGCGGCGTAGAAGGTCCACGGCAGGCCGAGGTCCTCGGCGCGGGTCAGGGCCGTGTCGATCCAGGGCAGCGCGCCGGCCACGTCGCCCGCCTCGTACGGGACGACGGCGAGGTTGAACAGCACCCGCATCTCGACGTCGCGGTCCCCGGAGCGGCGGGCGCGCGCGAGGGCCTCCTCGAGCCGCGCCGCGATGACGGCCGTCGACCCGCCGCGGGCGCGGGCCAGGGTCACCGCGGTGTCGGCCCACGCGCTGTCCAGCCCCAGCGCGTCGGCGGCGGCGAGGGCCTCCTCGGCGGCGGCGTCGCCCTCGGCCCACCGGGCCAGGTCGTAGGCGGTGCGCGCGTGCGTGGCCGCGGCCCAGGCCCGGGCCGGCGAGGGCGGGGACGCCGGGACCAGCTCCATCGCCCGCGTGCTCTCCCGGTGCGCGGCGGCCTGGTCCTCGATGCGGCCCAGCGCCTGCGCCAGCGTGTAGTGGACCCGCGCCAGCGTGGCGCGGTCGCCGTCGGGGCCGAGCAGCTCCCGCGCGGCGTGCAGGAAGGCCACGGCCCGGTGCACCTCGCCGCCCGCGCGCGCCGCGGCCGCCGCCTCCAGCAGCAGCACGGGGTGGTCGCGGCCGGCGCGGGCGGCGGCGTCCGGCACGGCCGGCCAGAGGGTGAGCGCGGCCTCCAGGTGCTGCAGCTGCTCGGCGGGCGCCCCGACCCGGGCGGCGTCGGCCGCCGCGTCCAGGGAGGCGGTCAGCGCGGTCGGCAGGTCGTTGCTCTCCCGCGCGTGGTGGGCCCGCTCCGCGGCCGTGCCGGCGGCGGGGTCGGCGGCCAGGTGGGCGGCGACGGCCGCGTGCAGCCGCACCCGTTCCCCCGGGAGCAGGTCGGCGAGCACCGCCTCGCGCAGCAGCGCGTGCCGGAAGCGGTAGCGGCCGTCGGGCGAGACCACGAGCAGGTGCGAGTGCACCGCCTCGGCCAGCGCCGGCTCCAGGTCGGCCGGCGACAGGGCGGAGACGGCGGCGACCAGCTCGTGCCGGACCTGCCGCCCGGCCACCGCCGCCGCGCGCAGCACCTGCTGGGCCGGGGGCGCGAGCCGCTCCACGCGGGCGAGCAGCACGTCGGTGAGGCCCAGCGGCAGGCTCTCCCCCGCCAGCCCGGCGGCGAGCAGCTCCTGCGCGTAGAAGGCGTTGCCCTCCGCGCGGGCCACCACGTCGTCGACCGTCGCCTCCGGCACGCCCGCGGCGAGGTCGCGGACGAGCTGCCCGACCGCGGGGTCGGGCAGCGGGGTCAGCTCCAGCCGCTCCACCCCGGGCAGCCGGACCAGCTCGGCGAGCAGCGGCCGCAGCGGATGCCGGCGGTGCAGGTCGTCGGCGCGGTAGGAGGCCACCACCGCCACCGGTTCCTCGCCGAGGCGGGCCAGCAGGTAGCGCAGCAGGTCGCGGCTGGAGCGGTCGGCCCAGTGCAGGTCCTCGACGACGAGCAGCAGCGGCGCCTCCGCGGCGAGCCCGGCCAGCAGGCCGGCGACCGACTCGAACAGCTGCAGCCGGCCGTCGTCCGCCGGGATGCGGATGGCCCGGCTGGGCAGCGGGCGCCCGAGGTCGGCGGCGTCACCGGCCGGGGGCTCGGGCGGCGGCCCGGCGGTGCGGCCGGCGAGCAGCCCCTCCAGCGCCGGCTGCCCGGTGGTGGCCGGGTCGCCGGCGACCGGGCGGAGCAGGTCGACGAACGGCAGGTAGGGCAGCCCGACGTCGCCGAGGTCGACGCAGTGCCCGGTCAGCACCCGCACCCCGCGGGCGGTGGCGCGGGCGCACAGCTCGTCGAGCAGCCGGGTCTTGCCGACGCCGGCGTCGCCGGCCAGCAGGACGGCGCTGCCGTGGCCGGCGACGGCCCGGTCGACCGACGCCAGCAGCCGGGCCAGCTCGGGGTCCCGGCCGACCAGCGGACGGTCCTCCCACTGCGGCACGCCCGGCATCGTGGCACGGGCCACCGACGGCCCGGGCGCGACGGTGGTCAGCCGGCCCGCCGGCGCCGCCGGGACAGCCACGGGTTGCGGCGGGTGCGGGTGCCGCGGCCCAGGGCGCTGAGCAGCTCGTGGCGGTAGGCCAGCTCGGCCTCGAGTCCGGGGTTGGGATAGGCGCTGTACACGACCGGCTCCTCGTCGTCGTCTCGTCCTTGACGGGGACGACGGTCGTACTGAGGGGGCCGGCGCGGCATCGGCAGGTCGGGCAGTCCTGCCGGCCCCGGGACGGCTGAGGCCCCTCAGGTGGGTTCCTGAGGGGCCTCAGCCGGTGCTCGGTCAGGGTCCGGACCGGGCTCTGGTCGCCTCGCGGCGAGTTGCACGACGCGGCTCCAGGCCCCCGACCGAGGTCGGGGCGGTAGTCCGTGAAGGCGGTATCCAATTGGCACCCGGGGACACAGATCGCCCGGCCCGGACACCACCGAGGCTACCCCTCGACGCGCGCCGGTGCGCCGGTTCAGCCGAATCCGCGGGCGTCCTGCTTGAGCGCGGTGTCCACGGTCAGCGCCGAGGCGATGACCATGCTGGCCAGCGGCTCGGGCAGCTTGTAGTGCACCTGGACGACGTACTTGTCGGCCGTGGTGAACATGGTGCGGGCCAGGCCCTCCCAGTTCTTGGTGATCCGGGCGATCTCGGTGCCCGCCGCGTCCAGGACGGCGAAGTCCCACGCGCGCCAGTTCTCGCCCTGGATCGCGCCGACGACCTGCCCGCCCGCGACCATGTCGAAGCGGATCCTGCCGAACACGTTGCCCTGGACGATCTCGCCGACCGGCGACCCGTCGGGCCGCTCGACCAGCACCCGCGACTTGACGAACTTGGCGGGGCGGGTCAGCACGAGGACCACGCCGGTCGCGTCCCGGACCTCGAGCCGGTGGGTCATGAACTGGTCGAGGCTGGAGACGAACCGCGCCGCCTTCTTCAGCCCGCTCTGCCCGACCTGGACGACGGCGCCGACCTGCTGGCCCTGGGCGTCGAGGACCGCGTACTCGTTGGTCAGCTCGATCAGCTTCGTCTTCTGGTTCACCACCAGGACGGGCTGGTCGTACAGCGACGGGCCGCGGCCGACCGGCACCTGCTGCTGCGCCGGGGCGTGCTGCTGCGCGGGCGCGTGCTGGACCGGCGCCTGCTGCACCGGGGGCGGCGGAGGCGGCGGGGTCGCCGCGACCGGAGGTGGGGTCGGAGGAGCCGGGGCCGGCGGGGGCGGCGGCGGGGCCTGCTGCTGGAGGTGCTCGGTCCAGCCCTGGCCGTCCCACCAGCGCATGCCGCCGCTGCCGCCGGGGTCGGGGTACCAGCCGGGAGGCGGAGGGGGTTGCGTCACGCCCGGCAAGCTAACGCCCCGGGTCGGTGACGGCGCCCCGCGGCTCGCCGGTCGGGCGCGTGCCAGACTCCGCGGCGTGGCCGACCCGACCGCCGCCGAGGCCCGCGTCCTGTCCGCCGTCGATGCGGCCTGGGCCACCGACCGGCTGGCCCGCCTGGTCGCCGTCCCGTCGATCGGCGGCACCGCCGCGGAGGTCGAGGTGCAGCACCTGGTCGGCGACTGGCTGGACGGGCTGGGCTGCGACGTCGACCGCTGGCCGATCGACCTGGTTGCCGCCGCGGCCGCCCCGGACGCGCCGGGCCAGGAGGTGGTCCGCGAGGAGGCGTGGGGCGTCGTCGGCACGCTGCCGGCGGCCGACGACGGCGTCCCGGCGCTGGTGCTCTGCGGGCACACCGACGTCGTCCCGCCCGGAGACCGCGCGCAGTGGGCCGGCGACCCGTTCGTCGCCCGAGTGGCCGACGGCGCCCTGCACGGCCGCGGCGCCTGCGACATGAAGGGCGGGCTGGTGTCGGCGCTGGCCGCGCTGGCGGCGATCCGGACGGCGGGCGTCCGGCTGGCCCGGCCGGTGGCGCTGCACGCCGTCGTCGGCGAGGAGGACGGCGGTCTCGGCGCCTGGGCGACCCTCGCGCGCGGGCACCGCGGCGACGCCTGCGTGATCCCCGAGCCCACCGCCGGCGCGGTCGTCACCGCCGCCGCGGGCGCGCTCACCTTCCGGCTGCGGGTCCCCGGCCTGGCCGCGCACGCCGCGCACCGCGATCGCGGGGTCAGCGCGGTCGAGCTGTTCGCCGAGGTGCACGCCGACCTGCGGGCGTTCGAGGCCGAGCGCCAGCGGGGCGCCGACCCGCGGTTCGGCGAGGCGCGCTACCCGTTCGGGCTGTCCATCGGCACGGTCCGCGCCGGCGACTGGGCCAGCTCGGTGCCCGACCTGCTCGTCGCCGAGGGGCGCTACGGGGTGCGGCTCGGCGAGCCGGTCGTGGCGGCGCGGCAGGCCCTGGAGGACCGCGTGGCCGCGTTCTGCGCCGGCCACCGGTGGCTGGCCGGCCACCCGGTGCGGGTGGAGTGGACCGGTGGCTCCTTCGCCAGCGGCGAGCTCACCCCCGGCTCCCCGCTGCTGCCGGAGGTCCGGGCGGCGCTGGCCGACGCGGGCGCCGGTCCCGCGCCGGAGCGGGCGGTGGCCGCCGGCACGGACCTGCGGCTCTACGCCGCCGCCGGCATCCCGACGCTGCACTTCGGCCCCGGCGACCTGCACCTGGCGCACGGCCCGGCCGAGCGGGTGCCGCTGGCCGAGGTGGTCACCGCCGCGCGGGCCTTCGCGCTGCTGGTCCTGCGCCGCTGCGGGGTGGCGTGATGGAGCTGGTCGGCTTCGGGGCCTGGGCGGCGCTGGCCGGTGACTCGGCGACCTCGCGCACCGAGTGGGCCGCCGTCGTCGACGCCTGGGGGCAGCCGCACCGGCGGTACCACGACCTGGCCCACCTGGCCGCCGTCCTCGGCATCGTCGGCGAGCTCGAGGAGGCCGCCGACGACCCCGCCGCCGTCCGGCTCGCCGCCTGGTACCACGACGTCGTCTACGACCCCCGCCGCGGCGACAACGAGGCGGTCAGCGCCGAGCGGGCCCGGGCCGGGCTGCGCGGGCTGGTGCCCGCCGAGCGGGTCGAGGAGGTGGTGCGGCTGGTGCTGCTCACCGCCGGGCACGACGCCGGCCCCGGCGACGCGAACGGCGCCGTCCTCTGCGACGCCGACCTCGCGGTGCTGGCCGGCCCGCCGGCCGCCTACGCCACGTACGCCTCCGCGGTCCGGGAGGAGTACGGCCACCTGTCCGACGCGGAGTTCACCGCGGGGCGGATCGCCGTGCTGGAGCACCTGCTGGGCCTGCCGACCCTGTTCCGGCTGCCGGCGGTGGCGGCGGAGTGGACGCCGCGGGCGCGGGCCAACCTGACCGCCGAGCTCAGCCTGCTGCGGGCGCGCGCGGCTTCTTCCGCCGCAGACCCGCCGCCGCCAGCCGGCTGAGCAGCTCCCGCGACCCCACCGGCTGGGCGCCGGCGGCGACCGCGTGCTCGAAGAGCTCCTCGGGGACGTCGTAGTGGTCGCCCTGGAACGCCCGCCGCGGGATGCCGAGCTCGGCGGCGACGAAGCCGTGCAGCTCCTCGTAGGAGACGTCGCTGACCAGGTGCGACCACCGTCGGCCGCGCCACGGCCAGACGGGACTGTCGATCAGCACGGCCACGGCACGAGTCTGCCGGGCGGCGGCTAGCGTCGGCCCGGTGACCGCCGAGATCCGCTGGGGCATCGTGGGGCCGGGCCGCATCGCCGAGAGCGTGCTGCCCGACTTCGTCCACGTCGAGGGCGCGCGGGTGACCGCCGTGGCCTCCCGGTCCGCGGAGCGGGGGGCCGACTTCGCGCGGCGGCACGGCATCCCGCGCGCGCACGGCTCCTACGCCGAGATCCTCGCCGACCCCGACGTCGACGTCCTGTACCTCGCCACCCCGCACGCGCAGCACGCCGCCGTCGCCCTCGCCGCGATCGAGGCCGGCAAGGCGCTGCTGGTGGAGAAGGCGTTCACCGCCACCCCCGAAGGGACGGCGCAGGTGGTCGCCGCGGCCCGGTCCGCGGGCGTCTTCGTCATGGAGGCGATGTGGACGCGCTTCCAGCCCGCGGTGGTCGCCCTGCGCGACCTCGTCGCCGAGGGCGCCATCGGCGAGGTGCGCTCGGTGCAGGCCGACCTCGGGGTGGCCCGGGTGTACGACCCCGCCGACCGGCTGTTCGCCCTCGAGCTGGGCGGCGGGGCGCTGCTCGACCTGGGCGTCTACGTCGTCTCCTTCGCCCAGATGCTCCTCGGCACGCCGGACACCGTCACCGTCGCCGGCTCGACGTTCCCGACGGGCGTGGACGCCGAGGCCGCGCTGCTGCTCGGGTACGCCGACGGCCGCTCGGCCACGCTGACCACCTCGCTGCGGTACCCGACGCCCGGCGCCGCGCGGGTCCTGGGCACCGCCGGGTGGATCGACGTCCTGCCGCGCTTCCACCACCCGGATACCATCGTGCTCAGCCGGCTCGGCGCCGACCCCGAGACCCTCACCCGCCCGCAGACCGGACGCGGCTACGCCCACGAGCTGATCGAGGTCACCGAGTGCCTGCGGGCCGGCCGCACCGAGAGCGCCGGCATGCCCCTGGCCGACACCCAGGCGGTGATGGACGTGCTCGGCCGGGCCGCGCAGGCGCTCGGTGTCGCCCACTCGGAGGACCCCGCCGCGCTCTGAGCAGGGACCAAGGTCCTTCACGGTTCAAGTTCCTCGGCGTGCTGCCGATCACAGCCGCATGCCGCTGATCGCAGGTCTCGCCGCCCTCGCCGCGAAGGTCGCCTCCGCCTCGACCGTCGCCCAGGTCACCGCGGGGGTGGGCATCGCCGTCGCCGGGGTCACCGGCGCCGGGTTCACCGGGGTGCTGCCCGGCGCCGTCCAGGACGGCGTCGCGGGGGCGCTCGAGGTGGTCACGCCCTTCGACGTCCCCGACTCCCACGACGTCCGCCGCGCCTCGGCCGACGACGCCGCCGAGACCGACGACTCCGGCCTCGACTCGCCCTCCGACCTCGACGACTCCGACGAGGACGCCGGGGAGACCGACGACTCGGGCGCGGACTCGCCCTCCGACCTGGACGACGCCGGCGAGACCGACGACTCCGGCGCCGACTCGCCCTCCGACCTCGACGACTCCGACGAGGACGGCGGCCCCCGCGCACCGTCGACCGGCACCCCGGCCGCCCCGACCGGCAACTCGGGTCCCGGCAGCGCGAGCAGCGGGCACGGCGGCGGCAACAGCGGGCCGGGCAGCGCGAACTCCGGCCGCGACCACGCCGAGGACGACGGCCCTCCCGCCGGCCCGACCGCCGGGCCCACGCCGTCCGACGACGCCGACGAGACCGACGACTCCGGCGCGGACTCCCCCTCCGACCTCGACGACTCCGACGAGGACTCCTCCGGGCGCGGCTCCGGTCACGGCTCCGGTCACGGCTCCGGTCACGACGAGGGGGACGACGACCCCTCCGGCTCGGACGACGACTGAGCCGGTAGCCGCTCCTCGCCCGTCCAGGCGGCCCCGGTGGCCTGGGCGGGCGCGGGCACCCGCGTCGGCGTCCGGCCGGCCCGCCGGACGGCGTCGGCGAACACGACCGCGTCGGTGACCGCGTTCCCGCCCGGGTCGTTGTTGAAGTAGACGAGCACGTCCTCCGCCTCGGCGTAGGTCGCCGCGAGCCGGTCGGCCCAGGTCTGCAGCACCGACGGCGGGTAGCCCCAGCCCTCGGCGCCGGTGTGCAGCCGCAGGTAGCCCCAGCCTGTCGTCCGCCACAGCGGCGCGACCGGCTGCTCGGCGCGGTCGGCCCAGCACAGGGCGGCGCCGTAGCGCTCCAGCAGCGCGCGGACCTCGTCGGTCCACCAGCTGTCGTGCCGCGGCTCGACGGCCACCCGCACGCTCGGCGGGAAGCAGGCCAGGCACTCCTGCAGCAGCCCGGTGTCCGCGCGCAGGGTCGGCGGCAGCTGCAGCAGGACGGCGTCCAGCCGCTCCCCCAGGCCCGCCGCGCGCTCCAGCAGCCGGGCCACCGGCTCGGCCGGGTCGCGCAGCCGCTTCACGTGGGTGAGGAACCGGCTGGCCTTGACCGCCCACCGGTAGTCGGGCGGGGTGCGCCGCCGCCACGCCTCGAAGGTGTGCTGCTCGGGCAGCCGGTAGAACGCGGCGTTGCTCTCCACCGTGGCGAACAGCGCGGCGTGGTGCTCCAACCAGAGGCGCTGCGGCAGCTTGGGCGGGTAGAGGCGGCCGCGCCAGTCGCGGTACTGCCACCCCGACGTCCCGATGACCACGGCCACCGACCCGGCCTACCCACGAGCCGACGGCGCGACTCGCAGGGCCCGCACCGTCCCCGCAGGTGAGCCGCACGGGCGCCGCGTCCCGGGCGGGAGGACCGGCCCGCGACTCCCCCTGGTTGGGGGGGCACGAGCCCCCCTCGGGACGGCTGCCTGTCGGCTCCTCGGCGAACGACCGTGTTCGTGTGCCTCCTCACCCCCGAGCGAGGCGTTCCAACGGTTCGACTGCGGAGAGGTCATGACCAGGACACGACCAGGCAAGCACAGCGGTCGCGGAGGCGGGACTGGAGCTCCCTCCGCATCGCGCACGTCCCCCAGCAAGCACGCCCGGCTGGCCGCCGCCGGCCTCGTGGCCGCCACGGCCACCAGCGGGCTCATCGGCATCGTCGGCACCGCCTCGGCCGCCACGCCTCGTGGGCCGGGCAACATCGAGGTCTTCCCCGACCGCGACATGGTGGCCATCGAGGGTTACACGGCGCAGGCCGGCCAGACGGCGACCCTGACCGTCACCCGGGGCGGCCAGGTCATGGGCACCGCCACGGGCGTCGTGCCCGCGGACGGCTTCATCGAGTGGAACCACGACGCGGCGTCGTGCTTCACCGACCTGACCCCGGACATCGTGGCCGGCGACAAGGTGTCGGTCAGCTTCAGCGGCTCGACGCTCGTCGACGACATGACGGTCAGCTCCGCCGTCATCACCGAGCGGACGGCCAGCGTCCCGAGCACCGGCAACACCAACTCGGTCACCGTCCGGGGCACGTATGGCGGCGACGTGAACCTCGACCACTTCGCCGTCGAGGTCGTCAACCCCGCGATGCGCGATGCCGGAGCCATCGGCGAGCGGGCCATCAGCTGGAGCCCCAACGAGGCGCCCGACCCGGCCGCCACCGGCTACACCGTCAGCGGGTCCGCCGCCGACGGCCGGTTCGAGGTCACCTTCTCGAACATGTCGCAGGAGGACCAGCAGATGGTCTTCGACGGCCAGTGGGTGGCGCTGGGCTGGATGGCCGAGCCCACCACCGGCATCGAGCAGCAGCTCGGCCTGACGCTGGCGGAGTACGGGCTGGCCAGCGGCGGCGCGCCCGGTTGCCCGGCCGGTCCGGCCGGCGCCGAGCCGCCGGCGAGCGAGTTCTCCGTCGTGTGGAACAGCGACACCCAGGCGACGGTCACCTGGAAGGCGGCGGCGCCCGTCGCCGGCGGCTCGGCCGTCACCGGCTACAACATCGAGGCCCTCGAGCCGGCGGACACCGCCGGCGCGCGGGAGCTCCGGGGCGTCCGCGTCGGCCAGAACGCGACCCAGGCGGTCCTGACCGGCCTGGACCCGGCAGCGCTGTACGACATCGAGGTCCGCTCGATGGTCGGCGGCGAGCTCGGTGCTCCGTTCGCGCTCCTCGGCACCAGTGCCGTGCCCGGTGACACGCCCGGCGCGGTCGGGCCGACGCTCACCACGACCCCGGCGTTCAACGGGGACACCGCGGTGATCGCCGAGAGCCGCACCCTCACCCTGACCCCGGAGACGGGCAGCACGGCGTACTACACGCTGGACGGCACGCCGGTCACGACGGAGCCGAACGGCCGGGTGCCGGCGACGAACGCGACGCTCTACACCGAGCCGATCCCCATCACGGCCGACAACACGCGGGTCAACGTCGTGGCCATCAACGCCGCCGGCGGCGCCACCCACGCCACCGGTGTCGTCTCGCCGAAGCCCGCGGCCGCGGCGGTCGCACCGACGGGGGTCGCGGTCCTGGGCAGCACGGGGGCCGGGCCGGCCAACAACGCCGGCACGATCAACGTGGGCTGGAACCCGGTGCCGGACGCGACCAGCTACCGGATCCGGGTCTTCGACCAGACGATCGGGTCGTCCACCGCGCCCGTGCTCCAGTCGCAGTACGACACGGTCGTCACCGGCGCCACGAACGGCACCGTCACCGGCCTGCCGAAGAGCCAGCCGAACCACCGGTACGTCGTCCGGGTCCAGGCCAGGACGCCGGTGACACCCGTCAACCAGTGGGGTCCGATCAGCACGGGCAACCTCGCCAACGCGATCGTCACGGGTGACGACATCGCCGTCGAGGTGGCGATCTACCGGGCCGGTGACGAGTTGCGGATCCGCGGCGCCGGCACCGTTCCCGGCTCGACCATCACGGCTCACCGGACCAACACCGCCGGCACCGGCCCGGTGGCCACCCCGGTCGCCGGCTACCCGACCGGAGTCGTCGGCCCCCTCGACGCGGGTCTGCCGACCGGCACCTGGGAGATCGTGGTGGACCCCGCGCCCGCGACGAACCCGGGGACCCTCTGGTTCAAGTCCAGCAACGGGGACGTGATCGGCCCGATCACGGTCGAGAACCGGTGATCGCGTCCCGGCCGGGTCCCCACCTCCGCCAGGGGTGAGCCCGGCCGGGAGACACCACAACTGAACACACCGAGGGCCCGTCGCAGCGTCGCGGCGGGCCCTCGGCATGTGCCCGTGTGGTGAGGTCGGGCCGTGACCGCTCCGGCCCGCTTCAAGGACCTCTGCCTCGACGCCCGCGACCACCAGGCCCAGGCCGACTGGTGGTGCGCCGCGCTCGGCTACGTCCGCCGTGACGAGCTCGAGGGAGACGGCGGCGACCCGCGGCCGGCCGACTGGCCGGTGCCGATCGTCGACCCCGCGGGCGGCGGGCCGCTCATCTGGATCGTGCCGGTGCCGGAGTCGAAGCTGCTGAAGAACCGCATGCACTTCGACGTCGTCGGCGACACCCCGGCGCTGCTGGCGGCCGGCGCGACGCTGGTCCGGCAGCGCGACGCCGTCCCCACGCCCGACGGCGTCGAGTGGGACGTGCTCGCCGACCCGGAGGGCAACGAGTTCTGCGTCTTCTCCCCGGAGTGACCCAACGAGATCTGCACACTCGTCGGCATCGGGCCCCGAGGGTGACCACTGTGCAGATCTCGTCGAGGGCGCCGGGCCCGGAACGCCGACAGGGGCGGCCCGCCTGCGCGGACCGCCCCTGCCGGGCGTTGCTGGTACTACCGAGGAGCTGGACTCAGAAGTCCATGCCACCCATGTCGCCGGCGCCCGGGGCGGCCGCGGCGGCCTTCTCCGGCTTGTCGGCGATGACGGCCTCGGTGGTGAGGAAGAGCGCCGCGATGGAGGCGGCGTTCTGCAGCGCGGAGCGGGTCACCTTGGCCGGGTCGATGATGCCGGCGCCGACCAGGTCCACGTACTCGCCGGTGGCGGCGTTGAGGCCGAAACCGGTGTCGGAGTTGCGGACCTTCTCCGCCACGACGCCGCCCTCGAGGCCGGCGTTGATCGCGATCTGCTTCAGCGGCGCCTCGAGCGCGACGCGCACGATGTTGGCACCGGTCGCCTCGTCACCGTCGAGCTCGAGCTTCTCGAACGCGACCGCGGTGGCCTGCGCCAGGGCGACGCCACCACCGGCGACGATGCCCTCCTCGACGGCGGCCTTGGCGTTGCGCACCGCGTCCTCGATGCGGTGCTTGCGCTCCTTGAGCTCGACCTCGGTCGCGGCGCCGGCCTTGATGACGGCGACGCCACCGGCCAGCTTGGCCAGGCGCTCCTGCAGCTTCTCGCGGTCGTAGTCGGAGTCCGACTTCTCGATCTCGGCGCGGATCTGGTTCACCCGGCCGGCGATCTGGTCGCTGTCACCGGCGCCCTCGACGATCGTCGTCTCGTCCTTGGTGACGACGACCTTGCGGGCGCGGCCCAGCAGGTCCAGACCGGCGTTCTCGAGCTTGAGGCCGACCTCCTCGCTGATGACCTGGCCACCGGCGAGGATGGCGATGTCGGCGAGCATGGCCTTGCGGCGGTCACCGAAGCCGGGGGCCTTCACCGCGACGGACTTGAAGGTCCCGCGGATCTTGTTCACGACCAGGGTCGCCAGGGCCTCGCCCTCGACGTCCTCGGCGATGATGGCCAGCGGCTTGCCCGACTGCATGACCTTCTCCAGCAGCGGGAGCAGGTCCTTGACCGAGCTGATCTTGCTGTTGACGACGAGCACGTACGGGTCGTCGAGGACGGCCTCCATGCGCTCGGTGTCGGTCACGAAGTAGGGCGAGATGTAGCCCTTGTCGAAGCGCATGCCCTCGGTGAGCTCGAGCTCCAGGCCGAAGGTGTTGCTCTCCTCGACCGTGATCACGCCCTCCTTGCCGACCTTGTCCATCGCCTCGGCGATGAGCTCGCCGATGGCCGGGTCAGCGGCGGAGATCGACGCGGTCGCGGCGATCTGCTCCTTGGTCTCGACGTCCTTGGCGGTCGAGAGGAGGTACTCGGTGACCGAGGCGACGGCCTTCTCGATGCCCTTCTTCAGGGCCATCGGGTTGGCGCCGGCGGCGACGTTGCGCAGACCCTCGCGGACGAGCGCCTGGGCCAGCACGGTGGCGGTGGTGGTGCCGTCACCCGCGACGTCGTCGGTCTTCTTCGCGACCTCCTTGACCAGCTCGGCGCCGATCTTCTCCCACGGGTCCTCGAGCTCGATCTCCTTGGCGATGCTGACACCGTCGTTGGTGATCGTGGGGGCGCCCCACTTCTTCTCGAGGACGACGTTGCGGCCCTTGGGGCCGAGCGTCACCTTGACGGCGTCGGCGAGGGTGTTCATGCCCCGCTCGAGGCCGCGGCGCGCCTCTTCCTCGAAGGCGATCATCTTGGCCATGTGGTGATGTCCTCCATGCATGGATCGCTGCACGGCCGGGACCGGCGCCCGCGACGGACGACACCGGCACGGCGGGCGCTCCGTCGGCCCGCGCACCAGTGCCTCACCGTTCCGACCTGATTGGCACTCGGCACTGTCGAGTGCCAACCGAAAGTCTGGCACTCGGGACCGGCGAGTGCAAGGAGAGGGGTCGGCGGTGACACTGCGGTCCTCCGGACCGCACCGCGGTCAGGTGCCGTCCCCGAATGCCGCTGAGCCGCTGAGCCGCTACCCGTGTCCCGGTCGGGGACCCTCGGGGCCCCGCGACCGTGCCACCCCGGCCACCTGCCGTCCCCGACTCCCAGCGTCCCGTCACCCGAACGTGACAGAGGCCCGGCCCCCGTTCGGGGACCGGGCCTCTGCGAGGACTGCGGAGGACTCAGGCGACGCGGACGCCGTCGGCCTGCGGGCCCTTCTCGCCCTGCACGACCTCGAACGTGACCCGCTGGCCCTCGTCGAGGCTCTTGTAGCCGTCCATCTGGATGGCCGAGTAGTGGACGAAGACGTCCTGGCCGCCGTCGACGGCGATGAAGCCGAAGCCCTTCTCGGCGTTGAACCACTTCACGGTGCCCTGTGCCACGTGTGCTCCCACGTCTCGTGCGTGCGGACGGTCTCCCGTCTACCGGGAGCCGGGTTACTCGCTCTTCCGCCCGTCGGACACGTGCGTGGAACTCGAACCGCGCGAGAAGGTACAACAAGGAGACGTCGAACACACCAGTCCGGCGCGCGACGCGGGCCCGTGGCGGCGGACGGCGTCGTTCCGCCACCCGGTCAGGGGACGAGCCTATCCCCTAGGCGATGAGCCCCGCCGCGCGGACCGACCGCAGCGAGGGCTCCACCCGGTGGGTGGGGCCGACGACCGGCTCCAGCGGGTCGAGGGTCTTGAGCCCCTCACCGGTGTTGAGGACGACGGTCTCCTTCGCCCGGTCCAGCCGCCCGTCGGCGACCAGCTGCCGGAGGACGGCGACGGTCACCCCGCCCGCGGTCTCGGCGAAGACGCCGGTGGTCCGGGCCAGGTCGCGGATGCCCTGGACGATCTCCTCGTCGCCGACCCGGCCGACCGAGCCGCCGGTGCGGCGGATGGCGTCCAGCGCGTACGGGCCGTCGGCGGGGTTGCCGATGTTGAGCGACTTGGCGATGCCGGTGGGCCTGACCGGCTTGACGACGTCCCAGCCGTTCTCGAACGCCGTGGCGATCGGGTCGCAGCCGGCCGACTGGGCACCGAAGATCGTCCACTCGGTGGCCTCGACGATGCCGGCGGCGGTCAGCTCGCGGAAGGCCTTGTCCACCTTGGTCAGCAGCGAGCCCGACGCCATCGGGATGACGACCTGGGCCGGGATCCGCCAGCCGAGCTGCTCGGCGATCTCGTAGCCCATCGTCTTGGAGCCCTCGGCGTAGTAGGGCCGCACGTTCTGGTTGACGAAGGCGGTGTCCTCGAACTCGTCGGTCTCGGCGAGCTCGCTGGTCAGCCGGTTGACGTCGTCGTAGGAGCCGTCGACGGCGACCAGCGTCTGGCCGTAGACCGCCGACTGCACGACCTTGCCGGGCTCGAGGTCGGCGGGGATGAACACGTAGGAGGGCAGGCCGACGCGGGCGGCGTGCGCGGCCACCGAGTTCGCCAGGTTGCCCGTCGAGGCCGCGGCGATCTTCGTGTAGCCGAGCTTCTTCGCGGCGGTGGCCGCGAGGCTGACCACCCGGTCCTTGAACGAGTGGGTGGGGTTGGCCGAGTCGTCCTTGACCCACAGCCCGCCGGTGAGGCCCAGCTCCGCGGCGAGCCGGTCGGCGCGCACGAGCGGGGTCATGCCGGGGTCCAGCGAGACGCGGCCGGCCGGGTCCTGGCCCACCGGCAGCAGCGCGACGTAGCGCCAGATGTTCTGCGGCCCGGCCTCGATCTGCTCCCGGGTCACCGCCTTCATCAGCTCGGGGTCGTAGTCGACCTCGAGCGGGCCGAAGCACTCGGCGCACGCGTGCTCGGCGATCAGCCCGAAGGTGGCGCCGCAGTTGCGGCACACCAGGCCGCGGGCGGGACACGGCGGCACGGGGCCGCCGGCGCTCGAGTCGGCCTGGGTGGAGCCGGGAGCGGTCAGGGTCATGCGACGACTACCTCCTCATCTTCCCCGCGTCGGGCCGTCGAGCCGCGCGGGACGGAATTGGCACCTGCCGCCGCGCGGGTGCGCAGCTGGCGGTTGCCGGGGCTTCGTCGGGCCGTGTCCCTCTGCCCCTCTGGATGAGTGGAACGCCGCGAGCCTACCCGGGTCGGCCCGCGGTCCCGCGCGCGGCCAGACTGCGCGGGTGGCCACGCGCATCGTCTACACCGACATCGACGGCACGATGGTGGGCCCGCGCGGCTCCTTCTGGCACACCGCGGGCCGCGAGCTGACCGCCGACCCGGCCACCGCGCTGCTCGAGCTGCACCGGGCGGGCGTCGCGCTGGTGCTGGTCAGCGGCCGGACCTTCGAGCAGGTGGTGGAGGCGGCGCGGATCTTCGCCGCCGACGGCGCCATCGCCGAGCTGGGCGCGGTGGTCAGCTGGGACGGCGGCCGCGGCACGCACCGGCTCACCGGCGAGCTGCCCGCCGAGCACGCCGGCCGCACGCCGATGGACGTGATGGCCGAGGCCGGCGTCGTCGAGGAGCTGATGGCCCGCCACCCCGGCCGGCTGGAGTGGCACGCGCCGTGGCACTCGACGCACGAGACCGACGCGCTGCTGCGCGGCCGGGTCGACCCGCTGGCCGTCGACGCCGAGCTGGCGGAGCGGGGGTTCGGCTGGCTGACCCTCAAGGACAACGGCGCGATCCTGCCGACCTCCCGGATGACGCTGGACCCCGATCCGGCGCCGCCGCGGGTCTACCACCTCATGCCGCGCGGCATCTCCAAGGGCCTCGCCATCGCCTGGGACCTCGAGCGTCGCGGGATCGACCCGGCCGAGGCGGTGGCGATCGGCGACAGCGTGAGCGACCTGGAGATGGCGCCCGCGGTGGGCCGGCTGTGGATCACCGCGAACGGCGCCGAGGTCGACGGGATGGCCGATCGCCTGGACGCCGTCCCGAACGCCGCCGTCACCGGGGCCGCGATGGGCGAGGGCTGGGCCCAGGCGGTCCGCGCCAGCCTGTAGCGCAGTCGCCGGGTGACGGGAACCGTCACCCGGCGACTCCACTACCGCTCGGCCCGGACGCCGTGCTCGGTGCCGTCGGGCTCGCTGGAGGGGAACCGACGGCCCGCCGTGCGCGGCGACGGCAGCCAGGGTCGGTCGAGGTCGGTCACCGCCGGCTCGACGTGGTCGATCCCGTGGTGGCGTGGGGCGCCTGCTCCGGCCATGCCGGGGATCGCGCCGCGCCGGTACCCGCAGCGGAACCGCCCGGGTTCGCCGCGCGCGCCCGGTGCCCCTGGGTGATCATGTGTCGCGGGATGTCGCGGTCAGCGGGACGGCGGCGCCAAGGGGACGAGCAGCGGTCCGGACGGGCACTGGCGCACCGTCGCGCGGCGGCTGCTGACGGAGGGGAGTCATGGCCGACTCGAGCACGGCGGACCTCGGCAAGGGCAAGCGCATCACCGGCGGGGACCGCACCTCGCTGGCCGACGAGCTGCGCAAGCGGTACGACGAGGGGGAGAGCATCCGGTCGCTGGCCACCTCGACGAACCGCTCCTACGGCTTCGTCCACCGGCTCCTGTCGGAGTCGGGTGCGAGCCTGCGCAGCCGTGGGGGAGCGAACCGCAACAGCAAGAAGGAGGCGTGACCGCGGGTCTCGCCGACGGGTGGGTGCGGACGGCGCGGGACGGCGCCGTCCTCACCGTCACGCTGGACCGCCCCGACCAGCTCAACGCGCAGACCCCGGCCACGTGGACGGCGCTGGCCGCCGTCGGGGCGTCGCTGGACGACGACGTGCGCGTCGTGGTGGTCCGCGGCGAGGGGCGCTCGTTCTCCGCGGGGCTGGACCGCAGCCTGTTCAGCGCCGACCCCTCGACCTCCGGGGGGCTGGGCGAGCTGGGGCGGATCCCGGCCGACCTGGCGCAGGAGCGGATCCGCGGCTACCAGGCCGGCTTCCGGTGGCTGCGCTCGCCGGGGATCGTCTCGGTGGCGGCGGTGCAGGGGCACGCCATCGGCGCGGGCGCGCAGCTGGCGCTGGCCTGCGACCTGCGGGTGCTCACCGAGGACGCCAGCCTGCGGCTGCCGGAGGTGACGCTGGGCCTCGTGCCCGACCTCACCGGCACCAGCACGCTCACCGAGCTGGTCGGCTACTCGCGGGCGATGGAGCTGTGCCTGACGGGGCGGCCGGTCCCGGCCGCCGAGGCGCTGGCCCTGGGCCTGGCGAACGCGGTGGTCCCGGTCGCGGGGCTGGACGCCGCCGTGGGCCAGCTGGTCGCCGCGCTGACCGCGCCGCCGGCCGGGGCCAGCCGGGAGACCGCGGCCCTGGTGCGCTCCGCCGTCCGCAACGACCCGGCCGCGCAGGACGCCGCCGAGCGGGCCGCGCAGGCCCGCCGGCTGGCCGAGCTCGCCGCGTTCGCGCAGGGCTGACCGCCCGGGTGGAATCCTCGGTTCCCGGGCCCCGTTGCCCGGAACCGAGAGAGGAGGTCGAGCGGTGAACAACATGACCTCCATGGCGGCGATGCGCTCGTTCCGCCGCGACCCGTCGGTCACCGCCCGGGCGCTGCCGAAGGGCACCGTGCGGCGCATCCTCGGCGTCGCCCGGCCCTACCGGCGCGAGCTGAGCTGGTTCCTGCTGCTGGTGGTCGGCTCGTCGGTGATCGGCGTGCTCACCCCGCTGCTGGCCGGCGACATCGTCAACCGGATCGCGCGGCTGTCCGGCACGGCCGGCGACGTGGTCCGCATCGCGCTGATCATCGCCGGGCTGGCGGTCGTCGACGCGGCGATCTCGCTGGCGACCCGCTGGTACTCCGCGCGCATCGGCGAGGGCGTCATCTACGACCTGCGGGCGCGGGTGTTCGAGCACGTGCAGCGGATGCCGGTCGCCTTCTTCACCCGGACCCAGACCGGCGCCCTGGTCAGCCGGCTGAACAACGACGTCATCGGCGCGCAGCAGGCGTTCACCTCGACCCTGTCCGGGGTGGTCTCCAACGTCATCGGCCTGGTGCTCACCGCCGGCGTGATGCTCACCCTGTCCTGGCAGATCACGCTGCTGTCGCTGGTGATGGTGCCGCTGTTCGTGCTGCCCGCCCGGCGGATCGGCAAGCGCCTGCAGGAGATCACCCGGGAGTCCTACGCGCTCAACGCCTCGATGAACGCGACGATGACCGAGCGGTTCAACGTCGCGGGCGCGCTGCTGGTCAAGCTGTTCGGCCGCCCGTCGGCCGAGGCGGAGGCCTTCCGCGGCCGAGCCGCCCGGGTCCGCGACATCGGCGTCCTGTCGGCGATGTACGGGCGCACCTTCTTCACCGCGTTGACGCTCGTGGCCGCGCTGGCCACCGCGCTGGTGTACGGCCTGGGTGGCGCGCTGGCGTTCGACGGCTCGCTGAGCCCGGGCGACGTGGTCGCCCTGGCCCTGCTGCTGTCCCGGCTCTACGGCCCGCTGACCGCGCTGTCCAACGTCCGGGTCGACGTCATGAGCGCCATGGTCAGCTTCGACCGGGTCTTCGAGGTCCTCGACCTGCCGCCGATGATCCGCCAGGCGCCCGACGCCGTCCCGCTGCCGGCCGACGACCGCTCGATCGAGTTCGCGCACGTGTCGTTCAGCTACCCGGCCGGGTCCGACGTCTCGCTGCCCTCCCTGGAGGAGGTCTCCCTGCCCGAGCACGGCGGGCCGACGGCGGTGCTGCACGACGTCTCCTTCCGCGTCGAGCCGGGCCAGCTGGTGGCGCTCGTCGGGCACTCCGGCGCCGGCAAGTCGACGATCGCCAACCTCGTGCCGCGGCTCTACGACGTGACCGACGGCGCCGTCCGCATCGGCGGCGTGGACGTGCGGGCGGCGACGCTGGACTCGCTGCGCGACGCCATCGGCGTCGTCAGCCAGGACGCCCACCTGTTCCACGACACGATCCGCGCCAACCTGCTCTACGCCCGGCCCGGCGCGACGGACGAGGACCTGTGGAACGCGCTGACCGGCGCCCGGATCGCCGCGCTGGTGGGCTCGCTGCCCGACGGGCTCGACACCGTCGTCGGCGACCGCGGCTACCGGCTCTCCGGCGGGGAGAAGCAGCGGCTGGCCATCGCCCGGGTGCTGCTCAAGGCGCCGGGGATCGTGATCCTCGACGAGGCGACCGCGCACCTGGACAGCGAGTCCGAGGTGGCCGTGCAGCACGCCCTGGACACCGCCCTGGCCGGCCGGACGTCGCTGGTGATCGCGCACCGGCTGTCCACGATCCGCAGCGCGGACCAGATCCTCGTGGTCGACGACGGTCGCATCGTGGAGTCGGGCACTCACGAACAGTTGCTGGCGCTCGGCGGCCGCTACGCCGAGCTGTACCGGACCCAGTTCGCCGACGGCGAGCGTCGAACGGTCGGCGCGGCCTGACCACTACCGTCACACCCGTCCCAGCACGCTCAGGAGGGGTACCAGCGTGACCTCAGCTCATCCGCAGGACGCGCAGATCCGCGCCCTGTACGCCACGTTCCTCGACGGCTGGAACCGGCGCAGCGGCGCCGGCGTCGCCTCCGCCTTCGCCGACGACGGGGACATCGTCGGCTACGACGGCACCCACACCAGCGGGCGGCTGTCCATCGCCTCGGAGCTGCGCCGCGTCTTCGGCAGCCACCCGACGGCGACCTACGTCGGCCTGGTGCGGTCGGTCCGGCCGGTCGCGCCCGGCGTCGCCGTCCTGACCGCGCACGCCGGAGTCATCCCGCCGGGGGAGGAGGACCTGGAGCCGTCGCTGCACTGCCTGCAGACGCTGGTCGCCGTCGACGAGGGCGGTGGGCGCTGGAAGATCACGCTGCTGCAGATCACCCCGGTGGGCTTCGCCGGCAAGCCGGAGGCCCGCGACGCCCTGACCACCGAGCTGCGCGGCCTGCTCGCCGTCCGGTGAGCCGCGACGGCGTCCTCGTCGCGCCCGGCGACCTGCTGGCCCGCCCCGCCGGGGCGGTGCTGCTCGACGTGCGCTGGGCGCTGGGCGACGACCGCGGGCGCGAGCGGTACCTGGAGGGGCACCTGCCCGGGGCGGTCTTCGTCGACCTCGAGGCGGAGCTGGCCGACCCGCCGTCTGCCGCGGCCGGCCGGCATCCGCTGCCGTCGTTACAGCGACTGCAGTCAGCGGCCCGCCGCTGGGGGATCTCCGCCGGCGACCGGGTGGTCGCCTACGACGCCACGGGCGGCCTGGCCGCCGCCCGCGCGTGGTGGCTGCTGCGCTGGGCCGGCCTGCCCGACGTCCGGCTGCTCGACGGCGGGCTGGCCGCCTGGCGCGCGGCCGGGGGGCCGCTGGAGGCCGGCGACGTCGTCCCGGCGCCCGGGGACGTCGTCCTCGCCGGGGGCGGCATGCCGACGCTCACCGCGGACGAGGCCGCCGCCCTGCCCGCGGCCGGCGGCGTGCTGCTCGACGCGCGCGCCGCCGAGCGCTTCCGCGGGGAGGTGGAGCCGGTGGACCCGCGGGCCGGCCACGTGCCCGGCGCGCGCAGCGCCCCGACCACGGAGAACCTGGCGCCCGACGGCACGTTCGCTCCGGTCGCTGTACTCACCGAGCGCTTCGCGGCGCTGGGCGCGACCCCCGGGGCCCGCGTGGGCGTCTACTGCGGCTCCGGCGTGACCGCGGCGCACGAGGTGGCCGCGCTTACCGCGGCCGGGGTCGAGGCGGCGCTGTGGCCCGGCTCGTGGTCGCAGTGGTCGGCCGACCCCACCCGGCCGGTGGCGCTGGGCGGCGACGAGGGGGGTCCCGGGAGCCCCCGCGGCGGGGCGTCGGGTAGCCCCGCCGCCGGGGCGCGAACCGCGACCGGCCGCCCCCCCCCACCACCAACACCGGGATTAATTTTTTG
>NZ_JBJGZO010000032.1:0-54276 GCF_054050575.1 Blastococcus sp. SYSU D00868 | reverse complement strand
AGCGCGTCCTCCCTCACGGTGTGCGGTGAGGGAGGACGCGCCACGATCAGGTTCCCTGATCCCGGCCCCGGAGCTCGCGGCGGAGGATCTTGCCGGTCACCGTCTTGGGCAGCTCGTCGATGACCTCGACCTGCCGGGGGTACTTGTAGGCGGCCATCCGCTCCCGGCAGTGCGCGATCAGCTCCTCCGGGGTCGCCTGCGCCCCGGCCCGCAGGCTCACGTAGGCCTTGACCGTCTCCCCGCGCTTCTCGTCGGGCACGCCGACGACGGCGGACTCGCGGACCGCCGGGTGCTCGGCCAGGACGTCCTCGACCTCGCGGGGCCAGACCTTGTAGCCCGACGCGTTGATCATGTCCTTCTTGCGGTCGACGATGAACACCCAGCCGTCGGGGTCCATGAACCCGACGTCGCCGCTGTGCAACGCCCCGCCGGGCAGGTTGGCGGCGGTCTCCTCGGGCTTGCCCCAGTAGCCCGCGACCACCTGCGGCCCCTCGGCGACGATCTCGCCCACCTCGCCCAGCGGCAGGTCGTTCCCGTCGTCGTCCTGGATCCGGACGACCGTGCTCGGCGCCGGGGTCCCGACCGACAGCGCCCCGGAGGTGGGGTCCACCGGCGAGGGGGAGCCGAACGGCGTCACGGTCATCGGGGACGTCGTCTCGGTCAGCCCGTAGGCGTTGTGCACCTGGATGCCGGTGGCCTCCCGGAACGCCTTCTCCGCCGTCGGCGAGATCGCCGCGCCCCCGGAGTACACGGAGGTGAACGAGGCGAAGTGGTCGCGGGTGAACTCCGGCGCGTTGAGCAGCGCGTTCAGCGCGGTGATCGCGCCGATGGTGAACGCCGGCCGGTGCTCGAGCAGCGCGTCGAGCACCACCTGCGGGTCGAACCGGTAGGCCAGCACCAACGGCGCCGGCACCAGCATGCTCACCGCGATGTGCCCGATCAGGCCGGTGATGTGGAACAGCGGGGCGATGCCGAAGATCGCCCCGTCGCGGCCGGCGTGCGCCCAGTCCCGGTACACCTGCGCGGTGAAGACGACGTTGCGGTGGGTGTTCATCGCGCCCTTGGGCACCCCGGTCGTCCCGGACGTGTAGGTGAGGAACGCGACGTCGTCCGCGCCGAGATCGGCCGGGGGCGGGGTCTGCCCCCGGTACCGGGCGGCGAACTCGAGCAGGTCCTCGGTGCCCTCGTGCCGCTGCCGGCGGGTGGCGGCGAACAGCCGCGGGTCGTCGCGGGTCTGGAAGTCCAGCTCGCTGGTGGTGAGGACCAGCCGGACGTCGGTGTCGGGCACGACGTCGCGCGCGACCTCGTCGTACAGCGCCTCCAGGGAGAGCAGCACCGTCGCGCCCGAGTCCTCGAGCAGGTACGACAGCTCCCGCTTCCGGCTCATCGGGTTGATCGACACCATGACGCCGCCGGCCTTCCAGGTCGCCACCATCGCGACGACGAACTGGGGCACGTTCTGCAGGTAGACGGCGAGCCGGTCGCCCGGGGAGAAGCCCGAGGCCAGCAGCCCGGCGGCGAGGGCGTCGCTGAGCTCGTCGAGCTCCCGCCGGGTCACGGTGCCGTCGAAGTAGTGCAGGGCGACGCCGTCGGGGTCGCGCTCGACCCCGGCGCGGTACATCTCCAGCGCGTTCGCGAACTCGATCTCGTAGTCGGCCGGCTGCCCCTCGGCGTAGCGGGCCAGCCAGGGCCGGTCGTCGTAGGCGCTCACGACCGGCCCTACTTGATCGCCAGCGGGTTGACCGGCGAGCCGGTGGCCAGGTGGATCTTCAGCGGCGCGGCGGCCCACAGGAACGTGTACTGGCCGTCCTCGGCGCAGTCGGCGGCCAGCTCCTCGAGGTCGCAGATCTCGGTGAGCGTGACCCCCAGGTTGCGCATCAGCGCGCAGTGCAGGGGCAGCGCGGTGCCGTTGTTCGGGTCGAAGGTGACCTCGTTGGCGATGGTGTCGGTCGCCAGGTTCGGGATCTCCATGTCCTGGAACCAGCGGACCAGCTCGGGGCTGTAGACCAGGCCCGGCTCGTTGAAGCCCTCGTAGAACGCGTCGCCCTGCTCGTGGAACAGCTGCAGGAAGTTGGTGCGGAGGACCAGGACGTCGCGCTTCTCGATCGGGGTGCCCTGGGCCTCGGCGCAGGCGACCAGGTCCTCGTGGGTGAACGTCTCGCCCTTCTCGAGGGTCGGCTTCCCGCGGAAGCGGGCCATGTCCAGCAGGATGCCGCGGCCGACGACACCGCGGCGGGCGATCGGCTCCACGCTGGCCTTGGCCATGCCGCCGACGGTGGTCCGGGCGTCGTAGCCGTTCCAGATCTGACCGCCGTACCAGACGTGACCCAGCGCGTCGTACTGCGTGGAGCCCTGCAGGAAGGCGTTGATCTTGTCGTCGGCGTAGTGCAGGCCGCCGGGGAACTGCGGGCCGCCGTCGCCGTCCCAGCTGGACTCGTCGAGGATCTGGGTCCGCTCGGCCGGGGTGCGGCCGGGCCACACCGGGTCGCCCTTCGGGTCGCCGATGAGCCGCTGCAGGGTGAACACCTTGCCCTGGCGGACGTGCCGGATCCCGCGCAGGACCTCGTCCGCGGTCAGGTAGTTCAGCGCGCCGACCTCGTCGTCCTCACCCCACTTCCCCCAGTTGGTGGGGGCGTCGGCCAGGACCTCGGTCATGTCGGGGGCGTCGGGCACGTCGGTCTCCTCGTCTGCAGGTGGTGGGGTGTGGCAACCGTCACAGCCGCCGCCCGGCCGGGGCAAGGGGCCCGGGGGGACGAGCCGGGCCGGTCGCAACGTCGGTGCAACCATCGCGGCCCGCGCGGAGCCAGTTCTGCGGCACCGGTCGGTGCGCCCGGCCACCTCGGCGGTCTCCGCCTGCCCGCCCGGCGTCCCTGACGACGCCGACCGGTGGGGCCGGGCCCTCGTCGAGGGCGTGTAGGGCACGGCGGCCGTCCCGCCCAGGCCGGACACCGCGCTGTTACCAGAGTGACGCCTGCGACCGGTGCCGCGGGCGGGTTCGGCCTGGGAGGATGTGCCGGTCGGGCACGAGTGCGTCGGGGGGTGAGCACGGTGGTGGAGCCGGGGCGGCGGAGCCTGGGTGAGCGCTACGAGCTCGGCCGGCTGATCGCCTCCGGTGGCATGGGCCAGGTCTGGCGCGGCACCGACGTGCTGCTCGGCCGGCCCGTCGCGGTCAAGGTGCTGCGCAGCGAGTACACCGGCGACCCGACGTTCCTCGCCCGCTTCCGTGCCGAGGCCCAGCACGCCGCCGCGCTGTCGCACCCGAACATCGCCAGCGTCTTCGACTACGGGGAGACCCACTCGGAGGACGGCGAGGCGCTGGCCTACCTGGTCATGGAGCTCGTCGAGGGCGAGCCGCTGTCGGCGGTGCTGCGCCGCGAGGGCCGGCTGGACGCCGCCACCACCCTGTCGGTGCTGCAGCAGACGGCCTCCGCCCTGGCCGAGGCGCACCGGGTCGGGCTGGTCCACCGCGACGTCAAGCCCGGCAACATCCTCGTCTGCCCCGACGGCAGCGTGAAGATCACCGACTTCGGCATCGCCTGGTCGGCCGGCAGCGTGCCGCTGACCCGCACCGGCCAGGTCATCGGCACGCCGCAGTACCTCTCCCCGGAGCAGGCCGAGGGCCGGCTGGCCACCCCGGCCAGCGACGTCTACGCGCTCGGCCTGGTCGGCTACGAGTGCCTGGCCGGCCACCCCGCCTTCGACGGCGACAACGCCGTCACGATCGCGCTCAAGCAGCTGCGGGAGGACCCGGAGCCGCTGCCCGGCGAGCTGCCCACGGGCGTCCGGACGATCATCACCCGGGCGCTGGCCAAGGACCCGGCCGCCCGGATGGCCGACGGCGCGGCCTTCGCCG
Source organism: Blastococcus sp. SYSU D00868 (assembly GCF_054050575.1). Classification (NCBI taxonomy): domain Bacteria; kingdom Bacillati; phylum Actinomycetota; class Actinomycetes; order Geodermatophilales; family Geodermatophilaceae; genus Blastococcus; species Blastococcus sp. SYSU D00868. The sequence continues at coordinate 50,423 of NZ_JBJGZO010000032.1, read as the reverse complement.
CCGCCGTCGCCGACGCCCGCGCCGGGCGGCTGCCCGAGCTCGCCGAGACCGGCGTGCGCGCGGCCCCACTGGCGCCCCCGCCGGGGTCGCCGGGCGACGGCGGGCCGCCCACGGTCGCCGCCGGCGCGCACCGCTCGCCGCCGCCTCCCGGCCGGCGGCGGGCCACGGCCCTGCTGGTGCCCCTGGTCGCGCTGCTGCTCGGCGCGGCCGCCGCCGCCGGGGTGTTCCTCGTGCTCGCGGGCGAGTCGCCGGCCACCCCCGTCGCGGCCGCGCAGACGCAGGAGGCCGAGACGGTCGCGCTGTCGGCCGCCGACTACGTCGGCCGGCCGGTCGACGACGTCGCCGCGGAGCTGTCCGCGCTGGGGCTGAGCGTGTACCGGCACCCGCAGATCACCGACGACGTCGAGGCGGGCACCGTCACCCGCGTCGACCCGACCGGCCGCGGCCTGGAGCCGGGCGACGACGTCGACGTCTGGTACGCCGTGGCCGACGACGACGAGGGCCGGCCCTCGGGCGGCAACCGCGGGGCGGACGGCGGGGGGCTGACCCCCGTCGACGACGACGCGGCGCCCCCGACCCGCGACGTCCCGCCGGACACCCCCACCACCTCCGCCGCGCCGACCACCCCGGCGTCGCCGACCGGGTCCGGCACGGTCGCCCCGACCCCCACGGGGCCCACCACCACGACGACGGCTCCGCCGACGGAGACGAGCACGCCGACGACGCCGACCACCCCGTCGACCACGACCTCCGGCGAGACCCCGCCGGAGAGCCCGGCCGCGACCACCCCCTGAGCCCGGCGGCGCCCCCGGCTGAGCGCGGCGGCGTTCCCCCGGCCGGGGGAACGCGGCGCCCGGGCGGCCGCGCCGCGTTTCCCGACCGGCCCGCCGTGGCATCCCTGCACCTGCACGGGGACGCACGTCGGGGGGTCGGGCAGTGGGTGGACCGGTCCGTCGCGTCCTCGGTGGGCGGTACGAGCTGGTGGAGCTGCTGGCCACGGGCGGCATGGGCCGCGTCTGGCGGGCCCGGGACCTGAGGCTCGGCCGCGCGGTCGCCGTCAAGGTGCTGCGCGGCGAGTACACCGACGACGCGGTCTCGCTGGCGCGCTTCCGCGCCGAGGCGCAGGTCTCGGCCCGGCTGGTGCACCGCAACATCGCCGCCCTGCACGACTACGGCGAGGCCGACGGGCCCGACGGCGCGGTCTGCGCCTACCTGGTGATGGAGCTGGTCGAGGGCGAGTCGCTGGCCGCCCGGCTGGCGCGCGAGCCGCGGCCGCCGCTGGACCTCGTCCTCGACGTCGTCGACCAGACCGCCGCCGCGCTGGCCGCGGCGCACGCCGCCGGGGTGGTGCACCGCGACGTCAAGCCGGGCAACGTGCTCCTCGGCGCCGACGGCGTCGTCCGCATCACCGACTTCGGCATCGCCTGGTCGGCCACCAGCGCCCCGCTGACCCGCACCGGCCAGGTCGTCGGCACCGCCTGCTACCTGTCCCCGGAGCAGGCCGAGGGGCAGCACGCGACCCCGGCCAGCGACGTCTACGCGCTCGGCATGGTCGCCTACGAGTGCCTGGCCGGGCACCGCGCCTTCGACGGCGACAACCCGGTGCAGATCGCGCTGCGGCAGATCCGCGAGGTGCCCGCCCCGCTGCCGGCCGACGTGCCGGAGAACGTCCGCCGGCTGGTGGACCGGGCGCTGGCCAAGGACCCGGCCGAGCGGTACCCGGACGGCGCGGCCGTGCGGGCCGCCGTGGCCGACGTGCGCGCCGGGCGCCGGCTGGACCCGGTCCCGACGCCGCGCACCCGGGAGCTGTCGCTGCCGGTGGCGGCCCGGCGCGGGCGCCGGCTGCTGGTCCCGGTGGCGACCCTGCTCGTCGGGGCCGGCCTCGGGGTCGGCGCGCTGCAGCTGGCCGCCGGCTCCTCCGGTGTCGTCCCGCCCGCGGCCGCGGCGGAGGACGCGGTGGGGGACGGGGCCGCCGCGACGCCGGAGGTCGAGGTGCTGGCCGGCGACCTGCTCGGCCGGCCGGCCGACGAGGTGGAGGCCGAGCTGGTGCGGCGCGGCCTGCAGGTGGCGCGGGTCGAGCAGGTGACGACGCGGACGCCGCCGGGTGTGGTGGTCGCGGTCAGCCCGTCGGGCCGGCTCGCGCCGGGGACGGTGGTGACGCTCACCGTCTCCGTGACCCCGGCGGCGCCGCCGCCCGGCACGCCGTCGGCGCCCGGGCCGTCGAGCGGGACCAGCGGGACCGGGGCGCTGGCGGCACTCCCCTCCGCGCCCGCCCAGCAGGCGGCCCCGGCGCCGCAGCCGGCCGGGTCGGGGGGCGGCGGCTCCGGGAGCGCGGGCGGGTCCGGGGGCTCGGCGGGTCCCGGGACCTCAGGCGGCGCGGGCAGTGGCAACGGCGCGGCGAACGGGCACGGCGCCGCGAACGGCAACGGCGGGGGCAACGGCAACGGCAACGCGGGGAACGGCAACGGCAACGGCGGCGGGCGCGGCTGACCGGTCGCCGGACGGCCCGGGCACCGGCCCGCGCGCGGAGGCCGGTGCGCCGGAGTCTGCCTAGGGTGCAGGCGTGGGTACGCGCGCGGGCATCGTCGTCACCGGGACCGAGGTGCTCACCGGCCGGGTGACCGACCGCAACGGGCCCTGGCTGGCCGAGCAGCTGCGGCAGCGCGGCGTGGACGTCGCCGCGGTCGTCGTCGTCGGCGACCGCCCCGAGGACCTGCGTGCCGCGCTGGACTTCCTCGCCGGCGCCGGCGCCGACCTGCTGATCACCTCCGGGGGGCTCGGCCCGACCGCCGACGACCTCACCGCCCAGGTGGTCGGCGACTGGCACGGGCGGCCGTCGGCGGTGGACCCGGAGCTGGAGCAGCGGGTCGGCGCGATCGTCGCCCGGCTGACCGCGCGCCGCGGCTGGCGGGTGGATCCCGCGGCCCAGGCCGCCGGCGTCGCCAAGCAGGCGCGGGTGCCGGCGGGCGCGACGGTGCTGGAGCCGGTCGGGACGGCGCCGGGGCTGGTGGTCCCGCCCGGCGAGGGGCGCAGCGGGCCGCCGGTCCTCGTGCTGCCCGGCCCGCCGTCGGAGCTGCAGGGCATGTGGCCCGCGGCGCTGGCCGCCGGGCCGGTCGCCCGCGTGCTGGACGGCGCCCCCGAGCTGCGCCAGGAGACGGTGCGGCTGTGGGGCACGCTCGAGGCGCAGCTGGCCGCCACCCTGCGCGACCACGACGCGGAGCTGGGCGGCCTGGAGATCACCACCTGCCTGCGCGACGGCGAGCTGGAGATCGTCACCCGGTTCGGGCCGGAGGCCCAGCCCGCCTACGACCGGCTGGCCGAGGTCCTGCAGGGCGCCTACGGCGACACCCTGTTCTCCACCGGGCCGACCGTCGACGACCTCGTCGCCGGCGCCCTCGAGGCGCAGGGGCGCACCATCGCCACGGCGGAGTCGTGCACCGGCGGCCTGCTCGTCGCCCGGCTGACCGAGCGCGCCGGCTCCTCGGCGTGGGTGCTCGGCGGCGTCTGCTCCTACGCGAACTCAGCGAAGGAGGCGATGGTCGACGTCCCGGCGGCGATGCTCGCCGAGCACGGCGCGGTGAGCCCCCAGGTGGCCCGCGCCCTGGCCGACGGCGCCCGGACGCGCTTCGGCGCGGACGTCGGGGTGGGCATCACCGGCATCGCCGGCCCGGGCGGGGGGACGCCGGACAAGCCCGTGGGCACCGTGCACCTGTGCGCCGCCGGGCCGGACGGCGTGGTCGCCCGCTCCGTCCGGCTGCCCGGGTCGCGGTCGGCGGTGCGGGAGCGCTCCGTCGCCCTGGCCATGCAGATGCTGCGCGAGCTGCTGCTGGGCGGGCCGCCGGCGTGACCACGACGACGCTGCACGCGAGCGGGCCGCGACCCCCGACCGAGGTCTGGGACCGCTACCGGTTCCTGGACCGCTGGCGGGAGTGGGCGCCGCAGATCACCGGCGTCGACTGCCCGCAGCGGCTGCTCACCGCCGGCGCGCGCGGCCGGGTGCGCGGGCTCGGCGTCCCGCTGCCCTTCACGGTCGACGCCGTCGACCCGGTCGCCCGCTCGTGGTCGTGGACGGTCGGCGCCGGCCCCCTCCGGCTGCGGCTGCACCACTGGGTCGCCGACGGCCCGGACGGCGGCACGACGACCGGCCTGCGCACCTCCGGGCCCGCGCCCCTCGTCCTGGGCTACGCGCCGCTGGCGCAGTGGGCGCTGCACCGCCTCGTCCGCTGACGGCCCGGTTCCACGTGGAACCGGCGCCGTCCTACCGTGCCTCCCATGAGCGTCACGCACGAGGTCACCAACCAGGCCCCGCCGCTGGCCGGCCACGACCCGATCGCCGGGGACGCCGCCCTCGCCGAGGCGTGCGTGCGGCACGCCGACGCCGCGACGCTGGCCTCCCTGGCCGACCTCGGCGCGGTGGCCGGCAGCGAGCAGGCGCGCGAGTGGGGCCGGCTGGCCGACGAGAACCGGCCGGTGCTGCGCACGCACGACCGCTACGGACACCGCGTCGACGAGGTCGAGTTCCACCCGGCGTGGCACGAGCTCATGCGGACGGCATTCGAGCACGGCCTGGCCGGGGCGCCCTGGGCCGACCCCTCGCCGCACGCGCACGTCCGGCGCGCCGTCGGCTACCTCGGCTGGACGCAGGTCGAGATGGGCCACGGCTGCCCGGTCACGATGACCTACGCCGCCGTCCCCGCACTGCGCGCCGCGCCCGACCTGGCCGCCGTCTACGAGCCGGGGCTGACCGGGCGCGGCTACCGGTTCGGCCTCACCCCGCCGGCCGCGAAGCCCGGCCTGGTGGCCGGCATGGGGATGACCGAGAAGCAGGGCGGCTCCGACGTCCGCGCCAACACCACCCGCGCCGTCCCGGACGCCGACGGCACCTACGCGCTGACCGGCCACAAGTGGTTCACCTCGGCGCCGATGAGCGACCTGTTCCTCGTGCTGGCCCAGCTGCCCGAGGGCGTCTCCTGCTTCCTCGTGCCGCGGGTGCTGCCCGACGGCAGCCGGAACGTGTTCCGCCTGCAGCGGCTCAAGGACAAGCTCGGCGACCGGGCCAACGCCTCCAGCGAGGTGGAGTTCGACGGGACGACGGGCTGGCTGGTCGGCGACCCGGGCCGCGGCGTCCCCACGATCATCGAGATGGTCAACACGACCCGGCTGGACTGCGTGCTGGGGTCGGCGGCCACCGTCCGCGCCGCGCTCACCCAGGCGATCCACCACGCCCGGCACCGGCGGGCCTTCGGCGCGCTGCTGGCCGACCAGCCGCTGATGCAGAACGTGCTGGCCGACCTGGCCGTGGAGAGCGAGGCGGCGACGGCCCTGGCGATCCGGCTGGCCGCGGCGGTGGACGCGGGGGAGTCGGCGTTCCTGCGGCTGGCCGGGGCGGCGGCGAAGTTCTGGGTGTGCAAGCGGACGCCGGGCGTCGTCGCCGAGGCCCTGGAGGTGCTCGGCGGCAACGGCTACGTCGAGGAGTCGGGCATGCCGCGGCTCTACCGGCAGGCGCCGCTGAACTCCATCTGGGAGGGCTCGGGCAACGTCATCGCGCTCGACGTGCTCCGGGCGCTGGGCCGCTCGGCGGAGTCGCTGGCCGCGGTCGGCGCCGAGCTCGAGCTCGCCCGCGGCGCCGACGCCCGCTACGACGCGGCGGTCAAGCGGCTGCACGCCGAGCTGGGCGACCCCGACGGCCTGGAGCCGCGCGCCCGGCGGGTGGCCGGCCTGCTGGCGCTGTGCCTGCAGGGCTCGCTGCTGCTCCGGCACGCCCCCGGGGAGGTCGCCGACGCCTTCTGCGCCACCCGGCTCGGCGGCGACTGGGGCGCGGTCCTGGGCACCCTCCCGCCGGGGACGCCGTCCCGGCGGATCGTCGAGCGCGCGATCGTGGCGCCGGGCTGAGACGGGCCGGGCTCGGACCTGCCCACCACGGCGGCGTGCCACTACTCTCGGACGGGCGTCGGACTCCGTGCCGTCGTGGGGGTCGCTGCCGTCCGGGCGCGCGGGACCCGGAGCACGGGGCCCGGGCTCCGCAGGGGGAGAAGGAAGCGGGCGAGTGCACGGAGACGACGGCGGCACGGCGACGCGTGCCGAACGCGACCTCTTGGCGACGGTCCCGGACGCCGTCTACCACCTCGACCGCGACTGGCAGATCACCTACCTGAACGCCGCGGTGGAGGAGCTGGTGCGGCGGCGCGCCGAGGACCTGCTCGGCCACGACCTCTTCGAGGCCTTCCCGGCGCTGCGCGACACCGAGATGGAGCACCAGCTGGCCGCGGTGCTCGACGACGGGCAGCCGCGCAGCTTCGAGTTCCGCTACGAGCCGGTGGACCGCTGGTTCGAGGTGCGCGCGTTCGCCGACACCCTGGGGCTGTCGGTCTTCCTCCGCGACGTGGAGGAGGAGCGCCGGGTCCGCGACGAGCAGGCCCAGGAGATCCGGCAGCTCACCTCCGTGCTCGACGCGGTGCCGCCGCCCACGGTGCTCATCGACGCCGACTGGCGGATCCTGACCGCCAACCGGGTCTGGGCGGTCGCCGCGGAGTCCGCCCGCGAGGAGGGCTTCCGCCCGGCGCGCGTGGGCGACCACTACCTCGAGATGATGGCCCAGGCCCTCACCGCCGAGGACCGGCGGCGGATCGAGGAGGGGCTGCGGCGGCTCCTCGACGCACCCGGCCCCGCCTTCGTCCTCGACTACGCGGCCACCTACGCCGACCGCACCGCGTGGTGGCGGATGCAGGCCGCCCGGGTCGAGGGCTCCGGCCAGGTCGTCGTCACCCACACCGACATCACCGAGCGGGTGCGGCAGGAGGAGGCGCTGGCCTGGCAGGCCACCCACGACGACCTCACCGGCCTGCCCAACCGCAGCCGGCTGCTCCAGCTGACCCGCGAGTCGCTGAAGGCCGACCCCACCCGCACCTCGCTGCTGTTCCTCGACCTCGACGGCTTCAAGACGATCAACGACTCGCTCGGGCACGAGGTCGGCGACCAGTTGCTCAAGGAGGTGGGCGCCCGGCTGGCCGGGCAGGTCCGCCCCGAGGACGCCGTCGGCCGGCTGGGCGGGGACCAGTTCCTCGTCCTCGCCCGCTGCGACCTGTCCGAGGCCGCGGCCCTGGCCTTCCGGCTGCAGCAGTCCTTCGTGCAGCCCTTCGTCGCCGGGGGCATCTCGGTGCCGCTGTCGGCCAGCATCGGCGTCGCCGCCGGCCAGCCCGGGCAGCGCCAGTCCCACCAGCTGCTCAGCGACGCCGACGCCGCGGCCTACGCCGCCAAGGGGTCCGGCCGGGACCGGATCCACCTGTTCTCCCCTGGGCTCCGGGACGCCGCCCGCTGGCGGCTGGAGGTGGCCAACGCGCTACGGGACGGCGCGCTGGAGCAGCTCGTCGTCCACTACCAACCCGTGGTCCGCGTCGACGACGGCCGCATCGACGGCGTCGAGGCGCTGCTGCGCTGGCAGCACCCGGAGCGGGGGCTGCTCACCCCCGACGCCTTCCTCTCCGTGGCCGAGGAGACCGGCCAGCTCATCCCGATCACCCGCTGGCTGCTCGGCGAGACGACCCGGCAGGCCGCCGAGTGGGCCGCGCAGGGGCTGGACCTGCGGATGTCGGTCAACATCAGCGCCCGGCACTTCTCCGCCGAGACGCTCGTCCGCGACGTCCGGGTGGCGCTGCACGACTCGGGGCTGGCCCCCGACCAGCTGGTGCTGGAGCTGACCGAGACCAGCGTGGCCGAGGACCCGACCCGCGCCGAGGACCAGCTCTCGGTGCTGCGCAGCTCCGGCGTCCGGGTCGCGATCGACGACTTCGGCACCGGCTGGTCGTCGCTGGCGCAGCTCATGCAGCTGCCGATCGGGACGCTGAAGATCGACCGGTCGCTGCTGACCGCGGCCCAGCGGCTGGCCGCCGGCGGCACCGGCGCGGTGCTCGCCGCGATCGTCGCGCTCACCCGGACGCTGGGGATCCGCTCGGTCGCCGAGGGCGTGGAGACCGCCGAGCACCTGCGGATGGTGCGGGAGGCCGGGTGCGACCTGGCGCAGGGCTACCTCCTGGCCCGGCCGATGCCGGCGAGCGAGATCTGGCGGTGGGCCCGGCGGGTGCGGGAGGGCGGCGGCGACTCCTGCGCGCTCGCCCTGTCGGGGTCCCTGCGCTGAGCGGCCCGGTGCTGAGCGGCCCGGTGCCGGGCGGTCCGGTGCCGGGCGGCCCGCGGCACCGGCGGCGGGCCCGGTCGCCGGGCGGCGCGCCGTCGTCGGTGGTCCCCGCGCCGCCGGCACCCGCGCCTGCGGGGACGCCGGTCGTGCCGACCAGGCAGACTGCCCCCGTGACGGATCTCGCCGAGCCGCTGACCGGCGCCGCGGACGACGCCCCGGAGGGGCGGGCCCGCCCCGCGCTGGACCTGCTCATCTGGGACGCGCCGAACATCGACATGACCCTGTCGACGGTGATCGGCGCGCGCCCCACCGCGGCGTCCCGCCCGCGCTTCGACGCGATCGCGGCCTGGTTCGTCGACGCCGCGGGCGACCCGGCCGCGCCGGACGCCCCCGACGTCGAGGCGTGCGTCTTCGCCAACATCCCGCCCGTCGTCGGCAGCATGCGCGGCTGGGTGGAGGCGCTGCGGGGCTTCGGCTACTCGGTGTTCGCCCGGCCCAAGACCCAGCCGGACGACGACATCGACCAGGACATGCTCGACCACATCGACGTCCGCGCGCACAGCCACCGGCTGCGGCGGCTGGTCGTCTTCTCCGGCGACGGCCGGAACTTCGCCGAGCCGCTGGAGGAGCTCGCCCGCGCCGGCACGCAGGTCGTCGTCGTCGCCTTCAGCGAGGTGGCCGGCTACGCGATCGGCTCCGAGCTGCTGGAGTTCATCGACATCGAGGACGTGCCGGGCGCCTTCGCCGTCCCGCTGGACCGCGTGCGCCTCGACGCGCTGCCGCCGGACGGCGCCTGGCTGCGGCCGACCAAGAGCCTGCGGGAGTTCGTCGCCGGCTACACGGCCCGCCGCAACGCCTGACGCCCTTCCCCCGGCTCGGGCACGTGCGCCGGAGCCGCGGTTCGGGGCGGGGTCCTGCGGCGTGCGCGCACACGCTCTCGTCGGAGACATCCGTGCTGGTCGGCGGCCCGGAAGTGTCGTACCCCGGGCCTAGCGTGGGGGCATGGCGGTGGTGCGGGAGGTCGCGGTCGGGGTGACCGTGGTGTCCGTCGACAACGCGCCCACGCCGGAGGAGCGCGCCGCGCTCGATCCCCACGAGGACCTGGAGCCGGTGCCCGATCTGCTGCCGGAGATGCTGCCGGTGCACCGCACGAGCGCGCAGAACGCGGCGCTGTTGCGGCAGATCGTCGCCGCGGAGGCGATGCTGGCCGGGTTGCGGGTGCGGGCGGTGATGGGCCTGGCCGCCGCCCGCCCCGATCCCCGCACCCGCCACGGTGAGGACGCCCAGCGGCGGCCGGGCGAGCTGGACGGGGTGAGCGAGTTCTTCGCCGACGAGCTGGCCACGGTGCTGGCGACGTCGCGGACGGCGGCGGGCAAGCTCACCGACCAGTGCGCGGCCCTGTGGGAGAAGCTGCCGGCGACCCTGGCCGCGTTGGACGCCGGCACGCTCGACTGGCCCCGTGCCCGGGTGTTCGCCGACCAGCTGGGCTGGAGGGCCCGTGGCGTGGACCCGCAGGTGATCGCCGAGGTCGAGGCCGCCGTGCTGCCCGACGCTCGGGAGTTGTCCATCCGGCAGTTGGAGGCCGCCGTGCGCCGGGAGCTGACCGCCCGCGACGCCGCCGCCTCCGACCGCCGCCGCGCCGACGCCGAACGCGCCTGCGACGTCACCGTGCGGCATCTCGGCGACGGGGTCAGCGAGCTGGTCGCCCGGATGCCCGCCGAGCTGGCCACCGCCTGCCGCCGCACGCTCGACACCGATGCCCGGAGCGCGAAGACCGACGGCGACGACCGGCCGCTGGGCGTGCTGCGCGCCGGCGCGCTCGCCGACCGCATCCTGCAGCCCTGGGACGACCGGCAGCCGGCGGTCACCGCGGCCATCACCGTCGACGTGCCGCTGGCCGCCCTGACCGTCGACCGGTTCCTGGGCGACGGCGGCCCGCCTCCGCTGGTGTCCCGCCCCGGCACCGTATCCGCCCCGACCGCGGAGGTCGAGGGTGAACCGATCACCGCCGCCCACCTGCGCCGCCTGCTCGACGACCTCGACGCGATCGGCCTGCGCCCGCCGGCGGGCGGCAGCCTGCGCTTTGCGTTCACCGACGCCGACGGCCGGCTGCTCGCCGTCGCCACCGACGCCGAGCTGCGGTCCGCGGCCCGCCGCGGCTGCGTGACCCATCCGGACGGCTGCTGCGGCTGCGCGCTGCTCGACATCCCGCCGCCGGTCGACCGCTACCGGCCCACCCCCGCCCAGGTGCGCTACATCGCCACCCGCGACCGCACCTGCCGGCATCCCGGCTGCGCCAACCGCGCCGTGTGGGCCGATGCCGACCACGTCATCCCGCACGCCGCCGGCGGCGCGACCGCCTGCCAGAACCTGTGCTGCCTGTGCCGCCGCCACCACCGGGTCAAGACCCACGCCGTCGGCTGGACCTACACCATGGCACCGGACGGCACGCTGACGGTGACCACCCCGAGCGGCATCACCCGGGTCAGCCGCCCCTACCGGCGACGACGAGCCGACGCCGCCGGCCGGTGCCGCGGCAGCGACCCACCCCTGCTCCCTCTCACCGGACCCCGGGTCCTCCTCGACCGCCCCGGCCCAGCGTCCGACCCGAAGCCGGACGACGACCCGCCACCCTTCTGACCCCGGCGGGCGGCCGGTCGTGGATCGGGACGGGATCGCACTCACCCCGGCGGGGGGAGTGGCGGGGCGCGCCTCGAGCCACCGCCGCCGGGGTGCCGATGGACGGGTGTGCCCGACCTCCTCGTCCGCCGCCTCGTCGGCGCGCTGCTCGCCGGCGACGTGCCGGCGGGCCAGGACGGGCGCTCGACCGGGACGGCCGCCGAGGCCGCAGCGCTCCAGCAGCGCGCCCGCGCCTCCGGCCTGGTCATCGGGGCGGTGGCGGTCGTGGTCTTCCCCGCCTGGGCGGTGCTCGATGCCTACCTCGAGCCCGCGCTGGCGTCCCGCTTCCTCGCCGTGCGCCTGCTGGCCGATGTCCCGATGTTCTGGCACGGGCCGCACGGCGGCCGCGCCCTGACCGCGGAGGTGACGCACGTGGTGGCCGGCGCCGCCCCGCGCTGGCACCTGGCCGTCACCGCCCCGGCCGAGGACCGGCAGCGCCGCGCCGCCGTCCGCTGCCGGCTGGTCCTGCCGGTGACGGTCACGCTGCGCGGCGTCGCCCTGGAGGGGGAGTCCCGCGACCTCAGCGAGGCCGGCCTGCGCGTCCTGGTCGAGGGCTACGGCGCCGCGCCGGACGCCGGCACGCCGGTCGGCCTGACCGTGCACCTGGAGGACGGCGTCCTGCGCCACCGCGCCGAGGTGCAGCGGGTGCGCAGCCGGGGCCCGAACTGGCTGCTCGGCCTGCGGGTCCAGGACCCCGCCGAGCGCGACCAGGACCGGCTGCGCCGCCGCGTCTTCCAGGCCCTGCGCGAGGAGCGGCCCGCACCGCACCCGCCTGAGCCGGCGGGCCCGCGGCCGCCGTCAGGGCCCCAGCTCCGTGGCGACGCCCGGCGTCAGCCAGCGGAACCGCCGGCCGAGGTCGTCGGGAGCCGACGCGAGCTCCCGCTCGACGGCGGCCCGCCCCTGCCGGAAGTGGCTCCAACCCTCGTAGTGCACCGGCACCACCACCCGCGCCCCGACCAGATGGCACGCCTCCACCGCCTCCCGGGCGCTCAGCGTGTAGCGCACCGGACCGGTGACCGGGAAGCGGACGCCGCCCAGGTGCAGCACCGCCGTGTCGACCCGCAGCCGGTCGGCGACCTGGCGGACGCCGTCGAAGAGCACGGTGTCGCCGGAGATCCAGAGGACCTCGTCGTCCCCGTCCACCGGGCGGACGGCGAAGCCGACCACGTCGCCCACCAGCGGCCGGCTCAGCGGTGGGCCGTGGCGGGCCGGCGTGGCGGTGACCTGCAGCGGCGGGCGCCCGGGCGCCTCCAGCACCGTCACCTCCCACGGCCGCAGGCCGCGCACGCCCGCCCCGCCGCCGAGCCGGGCGGCGCCGGCGGCGGTCGTGACCACCACCGGCGCCTTGCCCAGCAGCGTGCGGCCCTCGTCGTCCAGGTTGTCCGCGTGGTGGTCGTGGGTGAGCAGCACCGCGTCGACCGGCAGCACGTCCGCGGCGGCCAGCGCCGGTCCGCGCACCTTGCGCGACCCCGTCCCCCAGCCGAAGGCGTAGTGCCGCCCGGGCGGGTCGAAGGTCGGGTCGGTGAGCAGCCGCCACCCGTCGAGCTCGAGCAGCAGCGTCGGCCCGCCGACGTGGGTGGCCCGCACGCCCCGCACGCCCGGCGCGCCCCGCGCGTCCCTCACCGTGCCGGCCTCACGGCACGTCGGCGGTCTGCGGCCGCGGGCCGGACACGTGCGCCAGCGCCCAGTCCAGGACGTCGTCGGCGATCTGCTGCCACCCCGGCTGGGCGGGCAGCAGGTGGGCGTACCCCTCGTACTCGCGCACCTCGACCGTGCCGCTGCGGTAGTGCTTGGCGTTCGAGCGCTGGACGCTCGGCGGCATGATGTGGTCCTCGCTGCCGGACACGAACAGCAGCGGTGGCCGCTCGGGGTTCGCGTAGTCGACGGAGACGTCCTGCGGCCCGGGCATCAGGTTGGCCAGCACCGAGTTCCACAGGATCCGCCCCGACGCGGGCACGTGGTAGCGCTGGTGGAGCCGGCGCGACTCGTCCTCGGGGAACGTGTTGGTGAAGGCGTAGTGCCACTGCTCCTCGGTCAGCCCGACCGCCCGGTGCCGGTTGGCCGGGTTCTTGAGCACCGCCCACGTGGAGCGGATCTGGGACAGCGGGGTCACCTTCACCCCCTCCGTCGGGGCGGAGTTCAACGCCACCCCGACCGCGCCGAGACCGCGGTCCAGGAGCAGCTGCACCCAGGCGCCGCCGGCCGAGTGCCCGATCAGCACCGGCGGCCGGTCCAGGCCCCGGACCACGGACTCCAGGTGCTCGATCACCGCGGTCGCGGTGAGGTCGGCGATCGGCGTCGGGTCGGCGTTGAGCGCCTCCACCTCCACCTCGAACCCCGGGTAGCCCGGCGCGAGCACCCGGAAGCCGCGGCCCTCGTAGTGGGCCACCCACTCCTCCCAGCTGCGCGGGGTCACCCAGAACCCGTGCACGAGGACGATGGTGTCCGGCGCGGCCGGGGGCGTGGTCATGGCGGTCTCCTCTGCGGTCCGGTGGCGGTGCGGCTCCCGGGCCCGGCGGTTCCGACGCCCGGGGAGCCGACCCTGGCAGCGGCCGGGGTGCCGCGATGGCCGGTGCGTGCGGACCTCTGGTCCCTGCGTGCAGGGATCGCCTCGTTCCGGAACCGTTCCGTCGATCCGGGTGCCTTCCCGCCGCCGCCGGCCTCTGCCAGGCTCCGGGCGTCGACGGGGGACCCCCGCACCGGCCGCGACGGCGACCGAGGCCGGACCAGGGACAGACGATGCTGCTGTTCGACACCGCACCCCTGCGGCGGACCGAGCGCGCCGAGGCCTTCCGCGCGGTCATGCAGGAGGCCGCCGCGCCCTGCCGCATCGAGCACCGCGAGGACCCCGAGCTGATGCGGGCCCGGATCTCGCTGTGGCCGCTGGGCCGGGCGGCGCTGCTCAGCACCGACGCCTCCCGGTTCGGCCTGGTCCGGACGTCGCGGCACGTCCGCTCGGGCGGCGAGCCGGCGGTGTCCCTGGCCTACCAGCGCCGCGGCCGCGTCGAGTTCGGCCAGGCCGGCTCCCGGCAGGTGGTCCAGGGGAGGGACCTGATGCTCGTCGACCCCACCGCCCCCTACACGTTCGCCTGCGCGACCGGCGGCGGGAACCGGGCGCTGCAGGTGCCGCTGGACCTGCTCGGCCTGCCCGAGGACCTGGTCCGGCGGGCCGCGCCGCGGCTGCGCGCCAGCCCGCTGCACGACCTCGTCCGCACCCACCTGGAGTGGATCGCCGACGCCGCGCCGGAGCTGTCCGGCGACCCGGGCGCGGCCGCGCTCGGCACGGCCACCGTCGAGCTGCTGCGGGCGCTGGTCGTGTCCGCCGCGGGGGACGACCCGCGGCGCGCCGACGTCCGCGAGGAGACCCTGCTGCACCGCGTGCGCGCCTACGTCCGCCAGCACCTGTCCGACCCCGGGCTGACCCCGCGGACGATCGCCGCCGCGCACAACGTGTCGGTGCGGCAGCTCTACAAGGCCTGCGCCGCGGCCGGCTGGAGCCTGGAGCAGTGGGTGATCCAGCAGCGGCTGGAGGACGCCCGCGCGCGGCTCACCACCCCGGCCGGGCTGCGCCGCCCGATCGGGGCGACGGCCCGGGCCTGCGGCTTCGCCGACCCCAGTCACTTCACCCGCCGCTTCCGGCAGATGTACGGGATGACCCCGCGGGAGTGGCAGCGCGCCGCCACCGCCCCCGCCGCGCCCGAGGGGTAGCCGCCGGTCTCCCGGGGCATCCCGGCTGGCGTGACGCTCCCCGCCCGGCTGCCCGACGCGCTCCGCGAGGTCCGCGACCGGGTCGCGGCCGCCCCGCTGGGGCTGGCCACGGCGGGGCGGGACGACGCCGTCCGCACCGCCCGCGCGGTCGTCGACCAGGTGGACGACTACCTGTTGCCGCGGCTGCGCGACCTCGACGCCCCGCTGCTCACCGTCGTCGGCGGGTCCACCGGCGCGGGCAAGTCCACCCTGGTCAACAGCCTGGTCGGGACGCCGGTCACCGCCTCCGGGGTGCTCCGCCCGACCACCCGCTCGCCGGTGCTCGTCTGCTCCCCGGCCGACGCCCCCGCCTTCGCCGGGGACCGGGTGCTGCCCGGCCTGGCCCGGGTGACCGGCGGGCCGGGCGGCGCGGGCACGCTGGAGCTGGTCGCCCGCGACGAGGTGCCGCCCGGGCTCGCGCTGCTCGACGCGCCCGACGTCGACTCCGTCGTCGCGACCAACCGCGACCTCGCCGCCCAGCTGCTCGGCGCCGCCGACCTGTGGGTCTTCGTGACGACGGCCGCCCGCTACGCCGACGCCGTCCCGTGGGACGTGCTGCGGACGGCGCAGGAGCGCGGCACCGCCCTGGCCGTCGTCCTGGACCGCGTCCCGCCGGAGGCCACGGCCGAGGTCGCCCAGGACCTCGCCGGGATGCTGCAGCGCGCCGGCCTGGCCTCCGCCCGGCTGTTCGTCGTCGAGGAGCGGCCGCTGGTCGGCGGGCTGCTGCCGGCCGACCAGGTCGGCCCGATCCGGGACTGGCTGCACGGGCTGGCCGCCGACCGGGAGCAGCGGGCCGCCGTCGTCCGCCAGACCCTCTCCGGCGCCCTCGCCAGCCTCGGCGACCGGGTCGCGCTGGTGGCCGCCGCCGTCGACGAGCAGGACCGCGCCGCCGGCGAGCTGTCCGCCGCGGCCCGCGCCGCGTACGCCGACGCCTGCTCCTCGATCGACGAGGGCGTCCGGGGCGGCGCGCTGCTGCGCGGGGAGGTGCTCTCCCGCTGGCAGGAGTTCGTGGGCACCGGCGAGTGGATGCGCTCGCTGCAGAGCTCGGTCGGCCGGCTCCGGGACCGGCTCACCGCGGCCCTCACCGGCCGGCCCACCCCCGCCGAGGACCTCTCCGGCGCCCTGGAGACCGGGGTGGCGACGCTGCTGCGGGCCGAGGCCGACCGGGCCGCCGAGCGCACCGCCGGCACCTGGCGCGCGCTCCCCGGCGGCGCCGGTCTGTTGGGGGCGGAGGCCGAGGAGCTCTCGCGGATCTCACCGGACTTCCCGGAGGCGGCCGCGGCGCAGGTCCGCGACTGGCAGGGGGCGGTGCTGGACCTGGTGCGCGAGCAGGGCGCCGACAAGCGCACCCGCGCCCGGCTGGCGTCGTGGGGGGTCAACGGGGCCGGCGCCGTCGTCATGGTCGCCGTCTTCGCCTCCACCGGGGGCCTCACCGGCGGCGAGATCGCGGTGGCCGGCGGGACGACGGCCGTGGGCCAGCGGCTGCTCGAGGCGCTGCTGGGCGACGCCGCCGTCCGGTCGCTGGCCGACCGCGCCCGGGAGGACCTCCTGGGGCGCGCCGACCAGCTGCTGCTGACCGAGCGGGAGCGGTTCGACGACCGGATCGCGGCCGCCGCGCCGACCGGGGACGCGGCCGCCGGCCTGCGCGAGGCCGCCGCCCGCCTGACCGCCGCCGTCCGGGCGGGCGCATGAGGGTCCGGGAGGTGCCGCTGGCCGACCGGCTGGCGGCGCTGCGGGAGGCCGTCGACGTCGCCGCCGACCGGCTGGAGGGCCCGGAGGAGGCCGCGGCGGTGGGCCGGGCGCGGTCGCTGCTGGCCAAGGCCGGCGCCCGGACGGCGCTGGGCGAGGCCACCGTCGTGGCGCTGGCCGGCGCGACCGGCAGCGGCAAGTCCACGCTGTTCAACGCGCTGTCCGGGGCGGAGGTGAGCAGCCCCGGCGTGCGCCGGCCCACCACCGGCGTCGCGCACGCCACCGTCTGGGGCGCCGACCCGCAGGACCGGCTGCTGGACTGGCTGGAGGTGCCCCGCCGGCACCGGCACCCGCCCGACCCGGCGCTGGACGGGCTGGTCCTGCTCGACCTGCCCGACCACGACAGCGTCCGGCTGGAGAACCGGCTGGAGGTCGACCGGCTGGTCGGGCTGGTCGACGTGCTGGTCTGGGTGCTGGACCCGGAGAAGTACGCCGACGCCGCGGTGCACGAGCGCTACCTGGTGCCGCTGGCCGGGCACGCCGGGGTGCTGCTCGTCGTCCTCAACCAGGTGGACCGGCTCGACCCGGCGGCGGTGCGCGCCTGCCTGGCCGACCTGCGCGCCCTGCTCGACCGGGAGGGGCTGGCCGGGACGCCGCTGCTCGCCCTCTCCGCGCGGACCGGCGCCGGCCTCGGCGAGCTGCGGGCCGACCTCGCCCGCCGGGTGGCCGCCCGCAAGGCCGCGACCCAGCGGCTGGCCGCCGACGTCTCCACCGCGGCGGCCGAGCTGCGGGCCTGCTGCGCGGGCGACGGCACGCCGGCGGAGCGCACCGGCCGGGCGGATCGCGAGCGGCTCACCGACGCGCTGGCCGGCGCGGCCGGCGTCCCGGTGGTCGCCGCGGCGGTGGAGCGCTCGGTCCGCCGGGAGGGGGCGGCCGTCACCGGCTGGCCGCTGGTGCGCTGGACCCGCCGGCTGCGGCCGGACCCGCTGCGCCGGCTGCACCTGGGCGCCGGCGGGGACGACGCCGCGGCGCTGCCGGCCCGCACGTCGCTGCCCGTGGCCGGCGCGGTGCAGCAGGCGGCCGTGGCGACGGCGGTCCGCGCCGCCCGGGAGGCCGCGGGCGCCGGCCTGCCCCGGCCGTGGGCGGACGCGCTGCGCCGCGAGGCGGCGGTCAGCGAGGAGCGGCTCGCCGACCGGCTGGACGCCGCCGTCGCCGGCACCGACCTGCGCCCCGGCCGGACCCCGCTCTGGCAGCGCGCGGCCGGCGGGCTGCAGTGGCTGCTGGCGGCGGTCGCGCTCGTCGGCGTCCTGTGGCTGCTCGCCCTGGCCGGGCTCGGCCTCCTCCAGCTCGACGACGTGGTGCCGCTGCCCCGCGTCGAGGGCATCCCGCTGCCCACCCTGCTGCTGGTCGGGGGGCTGCTGGCCGGCGCGCTGCTCGCGCTGCTGGCCCGGCCGCTGGTGCACGCCCGCGCCCGCCGGCGCCGGCGGCGGGCCGAGCTGCGGCTGCGGGCCGCGGTCGCCGCGGTGGGCGAGGAGGAGCTGCTCGCGCCGATGGCCGACGTCCGCGCCGACCACGACCGCTTCGCCGCCGCGCTGGCCCGGGCGGGCTGACCGGCCCGGCCGACGTCGGGCCGCCGTCCCGCCGTCCCGTCCTCCCTCACCGCAGGGCGTCCTCCCTCACCGCAGGGCGTCCTCCCTCACCGTCCGCGGTGAGGGGAGACGCGCCACGATCAGGTGAGCTGATCCCGGCCCGGGGCGCCGCTACTCGCGGTGCAGGCGGGGGGAGCGGGGCTCGGGCACCCGGTCGGAGCCGGCCTCCACGGGGCGCAGCCCGGAGGGCAGCCGGGCCCAGACGTGCTTGCGCCCCGGCCGGCACTCCCAGCCGTAGTCGACCGACAGCTGCGCCACCAGGTGCAGCCCCATGCCGCCCAGCGAGGGGTCGCGGTCCACCGCCGGGACGGGCGGCCGGTCGGGCGCCTCGTCGCTGAGGTCCAGCAGCCAGCCGTCGTCGTTGGCCACCACCAGGGCCCGGACGGCGCCGCCGCCGTGCCGCAGCGCGTTCGAGGCGAGCTCCTCGAAGACGAGCAGCAGGCCGTCGCGGGCGTCCTCGGTGGAGGTGGTGGAGACCGACGGGTGGGCGATGCGGGCGCGCAGGTCCGACCGCACCCGCGAGACGACGTGCATCGCCTCCAGCTGCCAGTGCCAGACGTCCCCCGAGACGGAGGGGACCGCCGACTGCGGCCACGCCGCTGCGTCCATCGGCCCCCCTCGCGTCGGCTCCGCCGGGTGCCGGCGCGGGCACCGGCGGTCCCCATCCTGACCGACACCGCGCCGTCCCGCAGCCGAGGGGGCCGCCGCCCGCAGACGATCATGCATCCGGCGGGCTGCCGGGTGCGGCAGGATGCAGGGATGGAGTCGTTGCTGCGCGAGCTGAGCCGGGTGGCCCTGGCCGACCGCGCACTGGGCGACGTGCTCGCCGAGATCACCGCCATCGCCACCCGCGGCATCCCGGGCGCGGAGTCGACGTCGACCACGCTGGTCCGTGCCGACGAGGCCTTCACCGCCGCCCACGACGGCGAGATGGCGCTGGCCGCCGACGAGATGCAGTACGAGCGCGGCCACGGCCCGTGCATGGACGCCGGCCGCGGGAACGTCGTCCTGCGCATCGACGACGCCCGCACCGAGCAGCGCTGGCCGGACTACGTGGCCCGCGTCGTCCAGGTCGGCGTCCGCAGCTCCCTGTCGGTGCCGCTGCCCTACCAGGGCGAGGTGATCGGGGCGCTCAACGTCTACTCCTCCCGGCCGAACGCCTTCGCCTCCCCGGAGTCGCTGGCGGCCGGCATCGAGGTCGCCGAGGTGGTCGCCGTCGCCGTGGCCAACGCCGAGGCGCACCACCGGCTGGGCGAGGACGCCCGCAACCTGCGCATCGCGATGGAGTCGCGGTCGGTGATCGAGCAGGCCAAGGGCGTGCTCATGGCCCAGCAGGGCGTCGACGCCGATCAGGCCTTCGAGATCCTGCGCGCGGCGTCCCAGCGGTCCAACCGCAAGCTGCGCGAGATCGCCGCCGGCGTCGTCGCCTCGACGCAGCCGGCCCGCGACTAACCCCGCGCGGCCAGGCCGGCCAGGCGGGAGACCAGGAACTCCACGGCCGCCGGGCTGTCCACGCCCTCGGCGACGTGCACCGCGGTGGGCGAGCCCGAGGGCTCCCGGCGGTCCACCACCGTCTGGCCCCGGGTCAGCCCCAGGCCGGTGTCGACGACGACGTCCCGCGGCACCGTGGTCAGCGTCCCCGGGACGACGGCCTCGGTCACCGCCAGCGCGTCGTGCACCACCACGCCGTCCACCCCGTAGCGGGCGCGGGCGACGTCCATGTACTGCCGCAGGATCGCGCCCGCGGTCGCCCCGAGCGGGCCGGCGGCCGCGAACCGCGCCACGCCGTCCTCGCCGAGCACGGTCGGCAGGGTGACGTCCAGCCCGACCAGCACCGTGGGCACCGTCGAGGCGAACACCGCCTGCGCGGCCTCCGGGTCGGCCCAGGCGTTGAACTCGGCGGCCGCCGTCACGTTGCCGCCCGCGCCGGCGGAGCCGCCCATGACGACCAGCCGGCCGATCCGCTCGGCCGCCTCCGGATACACGGCCAGCAGCAGCGCGACGTTGGTCAGCGGGCCGATCGCGCACACGGTGACCGGCTCCTCCGACGCCGTCAGCAGGTCCGCCAGCGCGGTCACCGCCGGCCGCGGGTCGACGGCGGCGGGCGAGGCCGGCAGCTCCACCCCGCCCAGGCCCGCGGTGCCGTGCACGTGCGCGGCCCGCTCGGCGAGCGGGTGCACCAGCGGGGCGCGGGCGCCCGCGGCCACCGGCACGTCGGACCGCCCCGCCAGGTGCAGCACCCGCAGCGCGTTGTCCGTGGTCTGGGCCAGGTCCACGTTGCCGTGCACCGTGGTGACCAGGCGCAGGTCCACCTCCGGGCTGGCCAGGGCCAGCAGGATGGCCAGCGCGTCGTCGATGCCGGGGTCGGTGTCGATCACCAGGGGGGTGGGCACCGGCCCATCCTGGTCCACGCCGGTCACGCCGCCGTCGGGTCCTCCCGGCGGGTGGCCGCCGTCGCCCGGCCGGCCGACACGCGGGCGCGGCGGGTCGGGTCGCGGGACGACCGACGGCCTGAGCTGGGCGTTCCACGCTCACGGGGGCACGGCTTGTCGACAAGCGACCGGCGGGGAGGAGGGGTCACCGACCCCTCCGCGGCCCCGGCGCAACGGTTCGGTCACGCGGTCTCCAGGACGTGTCCCGGCGAGCCGCCCCCGGGCCCCGCGGTGCCTACGTTTCTCCCTGTCCGCGACACCTTCCCCCCTGGTCGCGGTCACTACGTCAGGAGGCGGCATGGCGATCGGACGGGCCCCCGGGTCCTCGCCGTCGTCCTCCTCCGCGGACGGTCTGAGCGGCCTGCTGGCGGTGCTGGAGCGCGCCGAGGCGCTGCCGCCGGCGGGCCGGCCCGGCGCCCTCCCGCGGCCGCGCCGCGCGGTGCTGCACGGCGCCGCCGGCCGCCGCGGGCGCCGGGTGCTGCCGGCGGCCCGGCCCGTCCCGGTGCCCCGCACCCGGCCGGTCGTGCGGGCCGCCGTCCCGCCGCGCACGCCGAGCCCGGCCCCGGTGATGTGGCGGCCGGCCGGCGCGCCGCCGGTCGTCCCGCCGCCGCCCGCGCCGCCGCGGCGGCCCGGGCTGGTCCGCCGGCTCGCGCTCTGGGGCGCCGGCCCCGACGGCGCCCACCTCGCCTGGAACCGGCCCGCGCCGGCCCCGGCGCCTCCCTCGGCTGCCGCTCCCGCCCCCGCCACGGCACCCGCCCGCTCCGGCGGCCGGCTGCGGCGCGGCATCCGGCGGCTGGCGCTGTGGGGCGCCGGCCCCACCGGTGCCCACCTGGCCTGGAACGTCCCGCCGCAGCCGCGCACCTGGTCCGCGCGGCTGCCCGCCCCGCCGGCCCCCCGGGCCGTCGTGCGGCTCACCGCGCTGCCCAGCAGCCTCCCGATCCAGCCCGTGGCGTCTTCCCCCGCCGCGGCGCTCCTCCCGGCCCCCGCTCCCCGGGCGGCCGGTGTCCACCTCCGGGCTCCGGCCCGGCCACCCCGGGCGGCGCAGCCCCGGGCATCGGAGCCCACCGGATGGCCTGCCACCCGGTCGGAGCCCTGCCCCGCACTGCCGGCGCCGTCGGGCTGGCCGGCCCGCGATCCCCGGGACCCCGGTCGCCCGAGGACCCGCGGTGACCCGACCGCCTGCCGGATCCGGGGCTCCCCGCCCTGACCCGCACCGCCAGCACACCCGGCCGACCCCGGCCGCCGTCCCTCGGCACCGCACCCACCGCGACCGGTCGCAGCCAGCGACCGCGACCGACGACCCGCGTCGCCGACTCCTCGCCCTGGCCGCACGCCAGGCGCCCCCCGGCCCACTCCCGACGGTGCTCCCCCCGCACCGCCTCCGCAGACCGCACCGCACGACGTACGCGCCTCGACCCCCCGCCGGCCCTGCCCCGAGCAGCGGCGCGCGGACCCTCCAGGGAGGCGCCGACGACCGGCGGAGCGGCGCCGCGGAGGCCCGCGCGGACCGTCCCGCGGAGTAACTCCCGGTCCAGCCGGTGCCCGTGATCGGGTCTCCGACCGGCTCGACCCGGCCGCGCGGCGCCCGCCTGCGCCCCCCGCGAGCAGTCGCCGCAGACCGGTCGCCGGCCGCTCCGGTCGCCGGGCCCGGTGCCCGGCGGACGGCCGGCGGGGAACGTCCGCGGACCCGCAACCCCGGCGGGCGCTCGCCCGGGGTCCCGACCGCTCCGCCCGCGGTCGGGACCCCCGGGCGGCGCCCGCCGCCGTCGTCCCCGGGCCCGGTTCCCGGTGTCGTCCCCCACACCGGATGGCCGCGGACGGCGCGCTGTGGGAGAAAGGGAGGGATGAACGGGCTGGGCGCGACACGGTGAGATCCCTCCCCCCGCGCCCGGCCCGCGAGGACGGCACGCCGGGGACCGCGGAGGCCGCCGAGCGGCTCCGCCTCGAGCTCGCCGTCGAGGCGGCCGGCATCGGCAGCTTCGACTGGGACCTCGTGACCGGCCGGCTCGACTGGGACGACCGGCTGCTCGACATGTTCGGCTACGCCCGCGACGAGTGGGACGCGCGGATCGAGGCCTTCACCGCCCGCCTCCACCCCGACGACGTCGAGTCCACCTCGGCGGCCCTGCGGCACGCCATCGACAGCTGCGGCGCCTACGACGCCGAGTTCCGCGTCGTCCTGCCCTCCGGGGAGACCCGGTGGGTGCGCGGCCGCGGGCGGGCGCTGTGCGACGAGCGCGGCGCCGCGGTCCGGCTGCTCGGCGCCGCCTACGACACCACCAGCGCCCGCGCCGCCGACCTGCACGTCGCCCGGGTGCTCGAGGCGATGAACGAGGCGTTCTTCTCCCTCGACCGCGACTGGCGCTTCTCCTACGTCAACCGGCGAGGCGAGGAGGTGCTGGCCCGCTCCCGCGCCGAGCTGGTCGGCGGGGACATCTGGGAGCTGTTCCCGCACGCCGTGGGCAGCGACTTCGAGACCCACTACCGCGGCGCCGTCGCGACCGGCCAGGAGCGGGTGTTCGAGGCGTACTACCCCGAGCCGCTGGACGCCTGGTACGAGGTCCGGGCCTGGCCCACACCCGACGGGCTGTCGGTGTACTTCCTCGACGTCAGCGAGCGCCGCGCCGCCGAGACCCGGGCCGGCGTCGCCGCCGCCCGGCTGCGGGTGCTGGCCGAGACCAGCGCGGCCATGGTCGAGCAGCTGGGCCGCGGCCGGGACGAGCGGACGGCGCTGCAGCGGGTCACCGAGGCGGTCGTGCCGGCGTTCGCCGACTGGGCGATCGCCACGCTGATCGACGAGGACGGCCGGATGCACGACGTCGCCAGCTGGCACGCCGACCCGCAGCTGCGGCCGACCACCGCCCGCTACGCCGAGCTGCGGCTGGACTCCATCCAGGACGACGCCCCGGTGCTGCGGGCGCTGGGCTCCGGCCAGGCGCTCACCGTGGACGACGTGCGGGGCGCCATCCGTCCCACGCTGCCGGCCGGGGAGGTGCGCGACGTCTTCGACCGGCTCGCCCCGAGCACCGCGCTGACCCTGCCGATGGTGGCGCACGGCCGGACCCTCGGCGCGCTGAGCATGTACCGCGGCGCCGGCGGGCGGGCGGCCGACGGCGAGGACGTCGCCGCGGCCCGAGAGGTCGCCGAGCGGGTGGCCCTGGCGCTGGACAACGCCCGGCTGCACGACCAGCAGCGCCGGCTGGCCGAGGAGCTGCAGCGGAGCATGCTGACCGCGCCGCCGCGCCCCGACCACGCGCAGGTCGAGGTGCGCTACCTGCCGGCCGTGGAGGCCGCGCAGGTCGGCGGCGACTGGTACGACGCGTTCCTGCAGCCCGGCGGCGCCACGATGCTGGTCATCGGCGACGTCGTCGGCCACGACATCGCCGCCGCGGCGGCCATGGGCCAGCTGCGCGGCCTCGTGCGCGGCATCGCGTTCCGCGAGGGCGCGTCGCCGGCCACCGTCCTCGCCGACCTGGACACCGCCGTCCGCGGGCTGGAGATGGACACGATGGCCACCGCCGTCGTCGCGCGGATCGAGCAGAGCCCGGAGCAGCGGGCCGCCGGGACGACGACGCTGCGCTGGTCGAACGCCGGGCACCCGCCGCCGCTGCTGCTGCACGGCGACGGGCGGGTGGAGCAGCTGACCGGGGCGCGGACGGAGATGATGCTCGGCGTCGACCCCGGCACCGCCCGCAGCGACTCGGTGGTCACCTTCGACCGGCCGGCGACGGTGCTGCTCTACACCGACGGGCTCGTCGAGGCCCGCGACCAGGTCCTCGACGACGGCATCGCGGCGCTCGAGCAGGCGCTCGCCGACCTCGCCGAGCGCCCGCTGGCCGAGCTCTGCGACGGGCTGCTGGCCCGGCTGCGCCCGCGCGGCGTGGCCGACGACGTCGCGCTGGTCGCCGTCCGGCTGCACCCGGAGGACCGGCCGCGCCCGGCCGAGGCCGGGCCCGTCCACGTGCCCCCGGTCCCCGGCGCCTGAGCCCTCCCGGGTGCCCGCTCAGGCGGGCAGCAGCGCCCAGACGTGCTTGGTGTCGCCGTCGACGTACCAGCCGTGGGCGCTCGCGAGCTCGGCGATGAGGTAGAGCCCGAGCCCGCCCTCGCTGGGGTCGCGGCCCACGGCCGGGGTCGGCGGCGTGTGCGGCGCGCGGTCGGAGACCTGGAGCAGCCAGGCCGCCTCGGTGCGGCGCACCGCGGCGCACACGCCGTCGCCGCCGTGCCGCAGGGCGTTGGAGGCCATCTCGTCCAGCGCGAGGACCAGCCGGTCGCGCAGCTCCGGGTCGGCGGTGCCGCGCAGGTGGGCGCGCAGCTGCGCCCGGACGCCGGGCAGCTCGGCGATGTCGCCGAGCTCCCAGGTGAGGGCGTCGGTCGCGGGCGGGGGGGTCGCCGAGGGCCAGATCGACCCGGTCGACTCCCGTGTCACGCCCGTGCTACCTCGCATCCTCGCGCCGGCCGTGCCACAGACCGAACACTCGCGTATGCGCCGCCGCGGAGCGCCTCAAACATGGACGTGACCGGCATCACCGGGCGGGCACCTCCGGCGCCCCGGCGTCCCGCAGCGCGTCGAGGTACTCCGCCACCCGGGACGGGTCGCGCATGACCGGGCCCATGACCGCGACGCCGGCCGCCCCGGCGCGCAGGCAGTCCCGGACGTCGGCCGGCGCGACCCCGCCCAGCGCGTACGCGGGCGGGCCGACGCCGGTGAGCCGGGCCAGGCCCGCCGGCCCCAGCGCGGGCCCGTAGCCGGGCTTGGACGAGGTGGCGTGCACCGGCGACACGAACACCCAGTCGCAGCCCTCGGCCGCCGCCCGGGCGACCTCGCCGGCGTCGTGGCAGGAGCGCCCCAGCAGGGCCGGCCGCGGGCCGGGCAGCGGGTCCGCCGCCGCCAGGTGCACCGCGGCCCGGCCCGCCGCGCCGGCCGCCCCGGCCCAGACCAGGACCCCGCCGACCGGCTCCAGCACCGCCGCCAGGGCGGCGGCCAGCGCCGCGCGCTCGGGCAGCGGCAGGTCCTTGTCCCGCAGCACCACCGCGCGGGCGCCGGCGGCCACCGCCGCGGCGACCACCTCGGGCAGCGGCGCGGCGGCCTGCGTCCGGTCGGTGAGCACGAGCAGCGAGGGCAGCGGCCCGGGAGGGCTCACAACTGCGGCAGCCCCTCGAACTGCGTCGAGGCCTCGGCGTGCCAGCGCCGCGGGATCCGGCCCGCCGACCGGGCCAGCCGCCCGGCGTCCACCGCGGACCGCATCGCCAGCGCCATCCGCTCCGGGTCCCGGGCGCGGGTGACGGCCGAGGCGAGCAGCACCGCGTCGCAGCCCAGCTCCATGGCCAGCGCGGCGTCCGAGGCGGTGCCGATGCCGGCGTCGAGCACGACCGGCACGTCGACGGCCTCGCGCAGCAGCGCGATCGCGTGCGGGTTGCGGATGCCCAGGCCGCTGCCGATGGGGGAGCCCAGCGGCATGACGGCGGCGCACCCGGCGTCGGCCAGGCGCCGGCCCAGCACCGGGTCGTCGGTGGTGTAGGCGAACACCCGGAAGCCGTCGTCCACCAGCTGCTCGGCGGCGTCCAGCAGCTCCACGGCGTCGGGCAGGAGCGTCCGCTCGTCGCCGATGACCTCGAGCTTGACCCAGTCGGTGCCGAAGGCCTCCCGACCCAGCCGGGCGGTGAGCACCGCCTCGCGGGCCGTCCGGCAGCCGGCGGTGTTGGGCAGCAGCCGCACGCCGCAGCGGTCCAGCACCCGCATCATCGCGGCGTCGGCGGAGGCCTCGACCCGCCGCAGCGCCACCGTGACCACCTGCGTGCCCGACGCTCGGACGGTGCGCTCCAGCGTCTCCATGCTGGTGATGCCGCCGGTGCCCAGCACCAGGCGGGACGTCAGCTCCACCCCGGCCAGCTCGAGGGGGTCCTCGCTCATCTCAGCCTCCCGCCGTCGGGGCCAGCACCTCGAGGACGTCCCCCGCGGCCAGCGGTGTCGACTCCCACGCGCTGCGGGGCACCACGTCGCCGTTGCGCGCCACCGCGACCCGGTCGTGCGCACCTCCCCGCGCGGCCACCAGCGCCGCCACCGTCGCGCCGTCCGGGACGTCGGCCCCGGCTCCGTTGACCGTCACCCGCACGCGGTCACCTCCCGAACCTGTCGATGCCGAAGGGGGCGGCGAGCGCCGGGACCTCGCCCGAGACGAGCAGGTCGGCCAGCAGCTCGCCGGTCAGCGGGGTGAGCAGCACCCCGTTGCGGAAGTGCCCGGTGGCCAGCAGCAGCCCGGGCGTGCCGCAGGGGCCGAGCACCGGCGCGTTGTCCGGGGTGCCCGGCCGCCAGCGGGCCAGGGTCTCGGCGAGCTCCAGCTCGGTGACGCCGGGCACGACCTCGATCGCGTCGTGCAGCAGGTCGTGCACGCCGCCGGCGGTGACGGTGGCGTCGAAGCCCCGCTCCTCCACGGTGGCGCCGACGACCAGGCCGTCGTCCCCGTGCGGCACCAGGTAGACCGGCCGGCCGCGGACCAGCGCCCGCACCGTGCCCGCGAGCAGCCCGGCGGCGCCGCGCAGCCGCAGGACCTGCCCCTTCACCGGCCGGACCGGCACAGCCGGCGCGCCGGGCAGGGCGCCGCTGTGCGCGCCCAGGGCCAGGACGACGCGGCCGGCCCGGACCTCGCCGCCGTCCGCCAGCGCGACCCCCGCCGCCCGGCCCCCCGCGCGCAGCAGGCCGGCCACCCGGGCCCGGACCAGCCGGACGCCGGCGCCCTCGGCGGCCGCGCGCAGCACCGGGTGCAGCTCGCGGGGGTCGACCGACAGGTCGCCGGGCACCAGCACCCCGCCCCGGACCCGCGGGGTGAGCGACGGCTCCCGCCGCCGCGCCTCGCGCCCGGTCAGCCGGTCCGCGGCCAGGCCGAGTTCCACGTGGAACCGGTGCAGCTCCGCCAGCGCGCGGGCGTCGTCGTCGTCGAAGCCGACGACCAGCGTCCCGGCCTCCCGCAGCGGGACCCGCACGCCCGTCGCGGCGGCGAGCTCGTCCAAGAAAGCCGGGTAGCGGACCAGCGACGCCTGGCACAGCCGCAGCAGCGGCTCCTCGCCGTAGCCGGCCTCGGAGACCGGCGCGAGCATGCCGGCGGCGGCCCGCGAGGCGCCGCTGCCCGGGGCGTCGTCCACCACGGTCACCGACAGCCCGCGCTGCGCGGCCCGCCAGGCGACCGACAGCCCGACGAGGCCGCCGCCAGCGACCACCAGGTCGGCGGTCACCGGGCGGCCCGCCGCCGGCGCACCGCCCCGGGCAGGCAGAGCAGCGCGGTCAGGGCCGCCGCGACCGCCAGCCCGACCAGCGAGGCCGACCAGCCGTTGGCCGGGTGGATGCCGAGGTCCTGCTGCCGCGCCGTCCACCACGCCGTCCAGCCGGCGCCCGGGCCGGAGAAGAAGGTGGGCAGGGTCAGCTGGTAGGCCACGAACCCCGCCGCCCAGGGCAGCAGGAACGCCGGCCGGGCGCGGGCGGTGTCCGAGGTGTCCCAGCCGCCGCGCGGGGTGAGCGCGTAGGCGACGGCGAAGACGCCGACCAGCGGCACGAACACCGCGCCGATGAGGAAGAGGAACGGCTCGTAGGCGGCGATGTCGAAGCCCAGCGCCAGCCCGGTCGCGGCCGCGCCCACGACGACGGCCAGCACCCGCCGGTCGGCCCGGGGGACGACGTTCTGCGCCGACACCGCGGTCGAGTAGAGGTTGGCGAACGCCTCGTCGAGCTCGACGGCGACCAGCACCAGCACCGCCACGGCGCCCAGCGGGACGGCGAGCAGCGCGTCGATCACGTCGAGCCCGGAGCTGCCGTAGGCGGCCAGCGCCAGCACCCCGAGGGTGAACATGACGAAGGTCGCCAGGCCGTAGCCGATGCTCGCGCCGGCGAACGCGGCGCGGCCGCTGCGCACGTGCCGGGTGTAGTCGGCGGCCAGCGGGAACCAGGAGATCGGCAGGGCGATGACGATGTCGGCGGCGGTCCAGAACGAGGTGGCCGCGCCGTCGGTCAGCGCCGGCAGCGGCTCGAGCAGCACCTCGACGAACAGGTAGCCGATCGCCGCGGCCGCCGCCCAGATCGCGTAGCGGGCCAGCACCCGGACCACGCCGAGCGGGCGCAGCGCCATGAGCGTGGCCAGCACCCCGGCGGCGAGCACGAACGGCCAGCGCGGCGCGTCCAGCACCCGGGACGCCGCCTCGGCGATGATCACGATCTCGAACGTCGCCCAGCCGACGCACTGCACCAGGTTGAACGCCGTCGGCAGCCAGGACGTCCGCCGGCCGAGCAGCCCGCGCAGCAGCACCATCGCCGGCACCCCCTCGCGGGCGCCGGCCGCCGCCCCGATGCCCAGCAGCACCGCGCCGATCGCCGCGCCGACGGCGACCGCGCCCAGCGTCTCGCTCAGCGGCCGGCCGGGCAGGACGACGAACACCGCGGCCACCGGCAGCAGCAGGCTGACCCCGAGGTTGCCCCACAGGCCGAGGGCGTCGCGCAGGCCGAGCGAGCGGGCGGGCCGCTCGGTGAGGGTGAGGGGCGCGTCCCCCGGACCGGAGGACGCGCGGACGACGTCGGACGTGCTCACAACCAGCTCCCTACGCCGGCATTACCCGGACAGGTTCCAGCGGTCGGCGGCGCGGTCTGCCGCCCTCTCAGCCCGGTCAGCCCGAGCTCCCGCACAGTGCGGGGCGACTGTAGCCCCGCCCGTACTGTCGCGCCGTGCCCACCTCCGACCTGGTCCGCGACCACCCGGACGCGTGGCGGCGCGCCACCCACCACCGGTTCCTGCTCGGCGTGCGCGACGGCACCCTGCCCCCGGGGGCCTTCGAGACGTGGCTGGTGCAGGACGCGCACTACGTCGCCGACCTGCTGCGCTTCCAGGCCCGGCTGCTCGCCCGGGCCCCGCGCCCGGCGCAGGCGGTGCTCGCCGCGGGGGCGGTCGCGCTGGTCGAGGAGCTGGCGTGGTTCGAGGAGCTGGCCGGGCGCCGCGGGCTGGACCTGGGCGCGCCGCGGCTGCCGGCGACGACGGCCTACGCCGAGCTGCTGCGCCGGCTGGACGGCGCCGACGTCCCGGAGGCGCTGACCGCGCTGTGGGCCGTCGAGCGGGTCTACCTCGACGCGTGGACCGTGGCCGCGCCCGGCGCGGAGGGGTACGCGGAGTACGTCGCGCACTGGACGGCGCCCGGGTTCGCCGCCTACGTCGACGGGCTGGCCGGCGCCGCCGACGCGCTCGGCGGGCGGCACGACGACGTCGTCCTGGCCGTCCTCGACGCGGAGGTCGCCTTCTGGGCGATGGCAGTCGACGACGCGGCGCTGGGGAGCGGCGGGTGAGCCTGGCCCGCCGCCTGTGGGCGGACTCCGCCGACCTCGCCGCCGCCGCGCTGGACAACCCGTTCGTCCGCGGCCTGGCCGACGGGACGCTGCCGCGGGACCGGTTCGCCGGCTACGTCGCCCAGGACGCGTTCTTCCTCCAGGCCTTCGCCCGCGGCTACGCGATGGCCGTCGTCCGCAGCCCCGACCGGGCCGGCCTGGAGGCGTTCGCCGACCTGCTCGCCGGGGTCCGCGACGAGTTGCGGCTGCACGACGGCTACGCCGCCCGCTGGGGGATCGACCTGGCGACCGTGACCCCGGCCCCGGCGACCGCCGCGTACACCGACTTCCTGCTGGCCACGGCCGCCACCGGCGGGCTGGGGGAGACCTGCGCGGCGATGACGCCGTGCATGCGGCTCTACGCCCACCTCGGTCAGGCGCTGGCCGGCCGGTCCGCCGGGCCGTACGCCGAGTGGGTCACCACCTACGCCGACCCCGGGTTCGAGGCGCTGGCGGCCACGCTGGAGGAGCTGCTGGACCGGTACGCGGCCGACACCGCGCCGGTCGCGCGGGCCTACCGGCGGGCGATGGAGCTGGAGGTCGGGTTCTTCGCGGCGGCCTGGGCGGGCTGACCGCCGGGGGAGCGGCTGACCGGCAGCGGTGCGCCGCCCGCTTGCTACGTTCTCTGCCGACACGGGGTGCCCGCGCGCGGCGGGCTGAGATGACACCCGTCGAACCTGCCCAGGTCATGCTGGCGAAGGGATGTCACGGCGTGGACGCCGACGCGCTCGCGGCCGCTCGGGCCGCACTCACCGAGGGTGCCCCCCTCGTGCACTGCCTCACCAACACCGTGGCGCAGACGCTGACCGCGAACGTGCTGCTCGCCGTCGGCGCCGCGCCGGCGATGGTCGTCGCGCCCGAGGAGGCCGCGGACTTCGCCGCGATCGCCTCGGCGCTGCTGGTCAACGTCGGCACGGTGCACGGCGCCTCCGCCGAGGCCATGCGGGTCGCCGTCCGGTCGGCCGGGGCGGCGGGGACGCCGTGGGTGCTGGACCCGGTGGCCGTGGGCGGGCTGCGCTTCCGCACCGACCTGGCCCTCGAGCTGGCGGCCCTCGGGCCGGCGGTCGTGCGCGGCAACGCCTCGGAGGTCATGGCCCTGGCCGGCACCGGCACGGGCGGCCGGGGCGTGGACTCCACGGCGACCGCCGACGACGCGCTGGAGGCCGCCGTCGCGCTGGCGGTCCGCACCGACGGGGTGGTCGCGGTCAGCGGGCCGGTCGACGTCATCACCGACGGGTCGCGGGTCGTGCGGATCGGCGGCGGCTCGCCGCTGCTGACCCGCACCACCGGGGCCGGCTGCGCGCTGGGCGCGCTGACCGCCGCCTACGTCGCGGTGGCGGGGGACCGGATGACCGGCGCCGTCGCCGCACACGCCCACGTGGCGCTCGCCGCCGAGGCCGCCGCGGCGATCGCGCAGGGCCCCGGCAGCTTCGCCGCCGCCTGGGTGGACGCGCTGGACGCTGTCAGCCCCGAGGACCTGGCGCGGGCCGCCGTCCGCGACGCCTCCTGAGGCCGGCGCCGTGCGACCGGCGTTCGACCCCACGCTGTACCTGGTCACCGACACCGCGCTGTCGCGCCCCCGGACGGTGCCCGACGTCGTGCGGGCCGCCGTCGCCGGCGGGGCGACCGCCGTGCAGGTGCGGGACAAGCAGGCCTCCCGCCGGGAGCTGTACGCGCTGACGCTGGCGGTCCGCGCCGTCGTCCCCCCGGGCGTGGCGCTGTTCGTGAACGACGCGGTGGACGTCGCCCTGCTGGCCGGCGCGGACGGCGTGCACGTCGGCCAGGACGACCTACCCCCGGCCGAGGTCCGCGCCCTGATCGGCCCGGACCGGCTGCTCGGGCTCTCCGCCGGGTCGCCCGAGGAGCTGGCGCTCGCGCTGGCCCTGCCGCCGGGCACCGTCGACGTCGTCGGGATCGGCCCGGTCTGGACCACCCCCACCAAGCCCGACGCCGGCGCCGGGCTCGGCGCCGCGGGGGTGGCCGCCCTCGCCGCGCGGGCCCGCGCCGGCGGCCTGCGGTCGGTGGCGATCGGCGGCATCGACGCGGGCAACGCCGCCTCGGTGACCGGCGTGGACGGCGTCTGCGTGGTCTCGGCGATCTGCGCGGCCCCCGACCCGGCGGCCGCGGCCCGCCGGCTGCGGGACGCGCTGGGGGTCCGGGCATGACCGCCGTCGCGCTGACCGTCGCCGGCAGCGACCCCAGCGGCGGCGCCGGCGTCCAGGCCGACCTCAAGACCTTCAGCGCGCTCGGCGCCTACGGCACCGCGGTGCTCACCGCGCTGACCGCGCAGAACACCCGCGGGGTCACCGGCGTGCACCCGGTGCCGGCGGCGTTCGTCGGCGAGCAGCTGCGCACGCTGCTCGACGACGTCCCGGTGGGCGCCACCAAGCTCGGCATGCTGGGCACGGCGGACGTCGTCCGGGAGGTCGCGGCGGTGCTCGCCGAGCGGCGGCCCGGACCCGTGGTCTGCGACCCGGTCATGGTGGCGACCAGCGGCGACCGGCTGGTGGGGGCCGACGCCGTCGACGCCATCCGCGCCGACCTGCTGCCGCTGACCGACCTGATCACCCCGAACGTGCCCGAGGCGGCGGCCCTGCTGGACGGCCCGCCGGCGGAGTCGGTCGAGGCGATGGTGGAGCAGGCCCGCGCGCTGCTGGCCCTCGGCCCGGGGGCGGTGCTGCTCAAGGGCGGCCACCTGGGCGGGGCGGAGAGCGTCGACGTCCTGGTCTCCGCGGACGGCGTCGTCGTCACCCGCCGTCCCCGGGTGGACACCACCACCACGCACGGCACCGGCTGCACGCTGTCCTCGGCGATCGCCGCGCTGGTCGCCCGCGGGGTCGGCGGGCCGGGGGCGTGGACGCCGGTGGTCGAGCAGGCCCGCGACTACCTGCAGGAGGCGCTGGCCGCGGGCGCCTCGCTGGGCGTCGGGGGCGGGCACGGGCCGGTGCACCACTTCGTCCGCTGGTGGTGACGGCCGCCGCCCCTGACCCCCTCGACGAGATCTGCACACTCGTCGCGATCAGGCCCTGATGGCGACGAGTGTGCAGATCTCGCGGGGGTCAGCCGAGGACGAAGCCGAGCAGCAGGTGGGCGTTCAGGCCGATGATCAGCGCGGCGACCACGCTGCCGACGACCGTGGTGATCGGCCGGTTCACCCAGCCGCCCATCAGGTCGCGCCGGCTGGTCAGCCACAGCAGCGGCACGAGAGCGAACGGGATGCCGAAGCTCAGCACCACCTGCGACCAGACCAGCGCGGTGGTGGGGTCGCCGCCCAGGACCAGGACGGCGAGCGCCGGCGCCAGCGTGATCAGCCGGCGGGTCAGCACCGGGATGTGCCGGCGCAGGAAGCCGGCCATCACGACCTGCCCGGCGTGCGTGCCGACCGACGACGACGCGAACCCGGAGGCGAGCAGGGCGAGGGCGAACGCGACCGAGGCGCCGGCGCCGAGCTGGTCGCCCAGCCCCGCGTGCACCGCCTCCAGCGAGTCGGCCTCCCCGCCGCCGGTGAACAGCTGCGCGGCGATGACCAGCATGGCGGCGTTGACCAGCCCGGCCAGCCCCATGGCCAGCAGGACGTCGAGCCGCTGGGCCCGCAGCAGGCCCCGCCGCCCCTCCGCGGTGCGCCCGGCGGTGACGACGTCGCCGTAACGGCCCGGGGTCAGCGCCGAGTGCACGTAGATCACGTGCGGCATCACCGTCGCGCCGAGGATGCCGGTGGCCAGCACGAGGCTGTCGGGCCCGTCGAAGCTGGGCACCATGCCGCCGGCCATGCCGCCGAGGTCCACGCCGGAGCCGACCAGCGTGTAGAGGAACCCGCCGCCGATGACCAGCAGCAGCCCGGTGATGACCCGCTCGAAGGGCCGGTGCCCGCGGGACTGGGCGCCGAGCAGCACGAACGCGACCACGGCGGTGATGACGCCGCCGATCGGCAGCGGCACCCCGAACAGCAGGTTGAGCGCGACGGCGCCGCCGACGATCTCGGCCAGGTCGGTCGCGATCGCGACGGCCTCGGCCTGCAGCCACAGCATCCGGGTGACCGGGCGGGGCAGCTGCTCGCGGCAGTTGGTGGCCAGGTCGCGGCCGGTCGCGAGGCCGAGCTTCGCCGTCAGCGACTGGATGAGCATCGCCATGAGGTTGGCCGCGACGATCACCCACAGCAGCGTGTAGCCGAAGCTCGCGCCGCCGGAGAAGTTGGTGGCGAAGTTGCCCGGGTCGACGTACGCGACCGCGGCCACGAAGGCGGGGCCCAGCAGCGGCCAGACCCGGCGTCGGCCCGAGGGCGGCG
The DNA here is from genome assembly GCF_054050575.1 of Blastococcus sp. SYSU D00868. NCBI lineage: Bacteria > Bacillati > Actinomycetota > Actinomycetes > Geodermatophilales > Geodermatophilaceae > Blastococcus > Blastococcus sp. SYSU D00868. Next base: position 16,453 of record NZ_JBJGZO010000032.1, on the reverse strand, counting down.
GTGCGGGGGTCCGGGGCGCGGAGACCAGGGTGGTCGGCAGGACGGCGGCCTCGGTCTTGGAGAGGTACACGGCGGCCTCACGGGGAACGGCGGGGAAGCGGGCGCTCCTCTCCTGCCCGGCCGGGGTGTCACCCCCGGGCCACGTCGTGGCCCCCGGGGGCCGAGGTGAGCCTGGCCTACGGCACCGGCCGGTCCGGCGCCGCCGGCGGCTCCCGCACCGCCCGGCGGACGAGCTCGTCGATGCGGCGGGCGTGCGCGCCGCGCCAGTAGACCCGCCCGCACGCCGGGCAGCGGGAGAAGTCCGTCTGCGTGCGCAGGGTGCCCGGCTCCAGCCGGTCGGCGACCTCCGCGGCGGTCACCGCCGCCAGCGGCGCGCCGCAGGCGGTGCAACGGGTGAGCGGGGCCAGCGGCGGGGCGAACCGGTCGAGGACGTCGTCCAGCTGCTCGTCGGGGCCGGTGCCGCGGACGTAGGCGCCCCAGGTGCGGTCGCCGGCCCGCAGCGCCCGGCGCCGGAGCAGCCCGCGGTCCTGGGTCAGCAGCACCCGCCGCTCGGCGAGCGCCTGGGCCACGAGCTCGGCGTCGTCGGCGTCGGCGGCCCGGCGGTCGGGGGACCAGGCGGCGTCCACCCCGAGCAGGCGCAGCCGCCGGGCCAGCGCCCCGAGCCCGACGTCGAGCAGGAAGCCCCCCGGCGGCGCCGGCTGCGGCCGGGGCACCGGGCCGACGGTCACGGTGGCGCCGGGACGGGCGCGGGCGGCGGCGTCCACCGCCTCGCCGTCCAGCCGGAGGGCGCCGGCCTCGGTCAGCGGGACGCCGGCGGCCTGCACCAGGTGCCCGACGGTGGCGTCGGGGTCGAACCGCAGCTGCCGGCGACCGCCGGCGCGGGCCCCGGCGGGCAGGAACAGCCGCAGCGGCCCGGCGACCGCCACCGTCACGGTCGCCGGGCCGGCGGTCACTGCCGCACGACCCGCAGGCTCTCCATGGAGGGGTCCGCGGCGTCCGGGACCAGCATCCCGGCCCGCACCCCCGTGGTCAGGTAGTCGACCGCCTCGGCGGTGATCCGCTCGCCGGGCGCCAGCACGGGGACGCCGGGCGGGTAGGGGCTGACCATCTCCGCGGAGACCCGGCCCACGGCCTCGGAGACCGGCACCTGCTCGACCCGGGCGAAGAACGCGTCCCGCGGGGCCTGGGTGGTGACGCCCTGGGACTCGCGGCGGTCGTCGAGGCCGTTGAGGGTGAGCACGTCGGAGGCGAACACGCCGGCGCCGACGACCTCCAGCACCCGCGGGTCCACGCCGCGGCCCTGCTTGTGCCCCGGCGGGCCGAACACCACGTCGCCACGGCGGCGGAACTCCTGGAGGGCCTCGAGGACGGGAGCGCGGGAGTGGTCCATGGGCCGCCCCTACCCAGGGACCGAGGGCCCAGATACTTGAACTCTCATCTATCGTCGGGGACAGTGGAGGAGCACCCACCCGACAGGAGCTCCGCCATGCCCGTCCAGCGCCTCAACCACGCCGTCCTCTACGTCCGCGACGTCGACCGCAGCGTCGCCTTCTACCGCGAGGTGCTCGGCTTCCGGCCGGTGATGGAGATCCCCGGCCGGGCCGCCTTCCTGCAGGCCGAGGGCTCGACGAACGACCATGACCTCGGCCTGTTCGCCATCGGCGACCGCGCCGGCGGCTCCGAGGCCGGCCGGCGCACCGTGGGGCTCTACCACCTGGCCTGGGAGGTCGACACCCTCGACGAGCTCTCCCGGGTGCAGGACGCGCTGCTGCGGGCCGGCGCGCTCGTCGGCGCCTCCGACCACGGCACGACCAAGGCCCTCTACGCCCAGGACCCCGACGGTCTGGAGTTCGAGGTCTCCTGGCTGGTCCCGGCCGCGCTCATCACCCCCGAGGTGTCCGAGGCGCGGACCCGGATCGGCCGGCTCGACCTGGCCCGCGAGATCGCCCGCTACGGCGGCGGCACGCGCGGCGGCGTCGGCGTCTCCGTTCCCATCTGAGCGGAGTTGCCGGGGTGCGGTTCCCGCACCCGAGCGACTCTGTGGAGGATGGGTCCCCGTGCAGCCCGCCCAGCCCCTGGAACCGGCCGACCTCGAGGCGGGCCCCGTGCGGCTGCGGCCCTGGCGCGCGAACGACGTCGACGACGCCTGGAGCGCGTTCCGGGACGAGCAGATGCGCCGCTGGGGCGGGCTGGTCGTCGACTCCCGGGAGGACGCCGTCGCGTGGGTCGGCCGCCGGCTGACCCCGGCCCCGGACCGCGTGAACTGGGCCGTCGCCGACCCCGGCACCGGCACCCTGCTGGGCTCGGTGGGCCTGCACGCCGTGGACCCGGTCGAGGGCCAGGCGATGGTCGGCTACTGGACGGTGCCCGCGGCCCGGGGTCGCGGGGTGGCGGCCCGCGCCGTCGACGCCGCCTGCCGGGAGCTGTTCGCCCGCACGCCGGTCGACCGGATCGAGCTGTGCCACGCCGTGGGCAACCCCGCCTCGGGCCGGGTGGCGGAGAAGGCCGGCTTCACGTGGGAGGGGCGGCTGCGCCGGTCCCACCGCTACGGCGGCGGCATCAAGCTCGACCAGTTCCTGTGGGCGCGGCTGGCCGACGACCGCCCGCCCCTGCTGTGAGGCCGCTCAGCACCCGCAGCTGACCCCGGCCGGCGCGGTGAGCGGGTCGACGGCGGGGCGGTGCACGCCGTCGGCCGTCTCCACCGGCAGGCCCTCGCGCGCCCAGTACTCGAAGCCGCCGATCATCTCCCGCACCCGGAAGCCCCGTTGGGCCAGGGCGAGCGCGGCCCGGGTGGCGCCGTTGCAGCCCGGGCCCCAGCAGTAGGTGACGACCGGGACGGACGGGTCCAGCTCCGTCGCCCGGGCCCCGATCTCCCGGCCCGGCAGGTGCACCGCGCCCGGGACGTGCCCCTGCGCCCACGCCTGCGCGCTGCGGCTGTCGAGGAGGACGAAGCCGGGGTCGCCGGACTCCAGCGCGGCGTGCACGTCGCTCACGTCGGTCTCCACCGCCAGGCGGCGGGCGAAGGAGGCGGCGGCGTCGGCGGGGTCGGTGCTCCAGTCCATGCGCCGATGCTCGTGGGCCGTCCGCGGCGTGCCCAGGGGCCGGACTGCCGCCGTCCGCACCGTTCCTGCCAACCCCGTGTGCGATGTGGCGCTTCTGCCCGGGGCGAGAGCGCCACAGTCGCCACGAGGGGTTGACGGCGAGGCCGCTGACATCTGAGATGTCAGTTGTGTCCCTCGCCCCGGTCGGCCGCGTGCTGCTGCGCGACGTCGCCCTGACCCGCCTGCGGGAGGCGATCGTCAGCGGCGAGCTCCCGCCCGGCGCGGTGGTCAAGGACGCCGAGCTCGCCGGCCGCCTCGGCCTGTCGGTCGCCCCGGTGCGCGCCGCGCTGGCCCGGCTGGCCGACGAGGGCCTGGTCGAGGCCAAGCCGCAGAGCCACACCCGGGTCACGCCGCTGGCGGTCGGGCCGGTCCGCGACGCCGCGGCCGTCGTCCGGGTGATGCACGAGCTGGCCGTGCGGGAGGCCGTGCCCCGCCTGACGGACGACGACGTGGCGCGGATGCGCGCGGCCAACGCCGACTTCGCCGCCGCCGTCGAGCGCGGGGACGTCGACGCCGCCCTGGCCGCCGATGACGCCCTGCACGCGGTGCTGGTCGAGCGGGCCGGCAACACGGCGGTGGCGGCCACCGTCGACCGGTTCACCCCGGCCGTCCGCCGGCTGGAGCGCCGCCGCTTCGCCACCGCCGGCGGCCGGCACAGCGTCGTCCTGCACGACCGCCTCATCGCCGCCTGCGCGGCCCCCGACGTCGACGCCGCCGTCGCCACCACGACCGAGATCTGGACGGCGCTGCTGTCCGAGCTGTCCGAGGAGACCGCGTGACCACCCTGTCCGACTTCCCCCGCCACCCGCTGCTGTTCGGCCCGTCCCCGGTGCACCGCCTCGACCGGCTCACCGCGCACCTGGGCGGCGCCGCCGTCTGGGCCAAGCGGGAGGACGTGAACTCCGGCATCGCCTTCGGCGGCAACAAGACCCGCAAGCTGGAGTACCTCGTCGCCGACGCCCTCGCCCAGGGCTGCGACACGCTCGTCTCGATCGGCGGGGTGCAGAGCAACCACACCCGCCAGGTCGCCGCGGTCGCCGCGCACCTGGGCCTGTCCTGCGTGCTCGTGCAGGAGAGCTGGGTCGACTGGCCCGACGCCGTCTACGACAAGGTCGGCAACATCCTGATCAGCCGGCTGGCCGGCGCCGACGTCCGGCTGGTCAAGGCCGGGTTCGGCATCGGGTTCAAGGAGAGCTGGGAGGCCGCGCTCGCCGAGATCGAGGCCCGCGGCGGCAGGCCCTACGCCATCCCGGCCGGGGCGTCGGACCACCCGCTCGGCGGTCTCGGCTTCGCGAACTGGGCGCACGAGGTCGCCGCGCAGGAGGCCGAGCTCGGCGTCTTCTTCGACACCGTCGTCGTCTGCTCGGTGACCGGCTCCACGCAGGCCGGGATGGTCGCGGGCTTCGCGCAGCTCGAGGAGCAGGGCGGCCGGCCGCGCCGGGTCCTGGGCATCGACGCGTCGGCCAAGCCGGCCGAGACCCGCGACCAGGTGCTGCGGATCGCCCAGCGGACGGCGCGAACCATCGGCGTGCAGCGCGAGCTCACCGCCGACGACGTCGAGCTCGACGAGCGCTACCACGCCGGCGTCTACGGCATCCCCGACGAGACGACGATCCGCGCGATGGAGACCGCCGCCCGCACCGAGGGCATGGTCACCGACCCCGTCTACGAGGGGAAGTCGATGGCGGCGACGATCGACCTGGTCGGCCGCGGCGAGATCGACCCGTCCTCCACCGTGCTGTACGCCCACCTCGGCGGCCAGCCCGCGCTCAACGGCTACAGCGCCCTCTTCGGCTGAGGTCGTCTCCGCTCAGCGCCGGCTGCGGGGGTCGAGGGGGACGGCGAGGCCGCCGGGGTCGTCGAGGGCGGCGGCCACGTCCGGTCGCCACTGCCCGAACCCGGCCCCGGCCAGGACGACGTCGCGCACCAGCGCGTGCCACACCCCTGACCGGCGCACCATCGAGTGGCCGCCGGCGACCGTGAAGCGGGCGATCCGCGCACCGGCCCGCTGCGCCCGCACCGCGTAGTCGGCCGACAGCCGGGCCGGCACCCAGCGGTCGCCGCGGCCGTGCAGCAGCACGGCGGTGCGGCCGCGCAGGTGCGCCACCGGCTCGCCCGGCGGCGTCCACGGCGCCAGGCCGCAGACCGCGGCGACCCCCGGCTCGCCGCCGGCGCGCAGCACCGCCCGGCCGCCCATCGAGTGGCCGACCAGGACGACGGGCACGCCGTCGCCGTGCTCCTCCCGGATCCGCGCCAGCGCCCAGCGGACGTCGGCGAACGCGTCCGCGGCCACCCCGTTCCAGCCGGCCACCCGGTAGCGCAGCAGGTAGGTGTCCAGCCCGCGCGGGCCCATGGCGCGGCGGACGAACTCCTCGATCGCCCGCATGCGCAGCAGCGACAGCGCCCGCTCCCGCGGCGGCTGCACGCTCTCCACGGTGCCGCCGTGGCAGAACAGCGCGACGGCGCGGGCGGGCACCGGCGCCGCGGCGTGGTCCAGCGCGGGCTGCCGCGTCGAGGTCGTCACCGAGGGGAGGGGGTCGACGACGGGTGCACGGACCCCAGGGTGCCCGATCGCCCCCGGCCGGGGACCGCGCCCCCGCCACCGGCCGCCGCACCCAGGGATACCAGCCGCCTCACCGGACACGGCGCCGGGGCGTGTCGCCGTCCGGTCGGTCCTCCGGGGATCCCTCCCCGGGTCGTCCGTCCCGCCGACCCGCCCTGACCGTCCGGCCGCGGGCGACGGCGTACGGCGCCTAGTCCGGGTCGGGGGCGAGCCGGACGACCATCTTCCCGGTGTTGGCCCCGCGGAGGAGGTCGAGGAAGGCCGGGACGGCGGCGTCCAGCCCCTCGTACACCGTCTCCCGCGCGACCAGCTCGCCCGACCGCAGCCAGCCGGCGATCGCCTCGGTGGCCTCGCCGCGCAGGTCGCCGTGGTCGCCCACGAGGAAGCCGCGGAGGGTCAGCCGCTTGCCGACCATCAGGCTCATGTTCCGCGGGCCCGGCGGCGGCTCGGTGGCGTTGTAGCCGGAGATCGAGCCGCACAGCGCCGCCCGGCCGTGCACCCGCAGCGCGCCGATCGCGGCCTCCAGGTGCTCGCCGCCGACGTTGTCGAAGTAGACGCTGATCCCGTCCGGCGCCGCCGCTCGCAGCTGCCGGGCCACCGGGCCGTCGTGGTAGTCGAAGGCGGCGGTGAAGCGCAGCTCGCCGGTCAGCCAGGCCACCTTCTCCGGGCTGCCGGCGCTGCCGACCACCGCGCCGGCGTCGCGCAGCCGCGCGAACTGGCCGACCAGGCTGCCCACGGCGCCCGCGGCGCCGGAGACGAGGACGTCGTCCCCCGGCTGGAACGCCGCGATCCGGAACAGCCCCGCGTAGGCGGTCAGCCCGGGCATGCCGAGGACGCCGAGGTGGTGGGTCGGCGAGACCCCCTCGAGCACGGGCAGCACCCGGACCTCGCGGGCGGCCAGGACGGCGACGTCGCGCCACGCCGCGTCGGTGAGCACCAGCGCGCCGACCGGGACGCCGTCCGCCCGCGACTCGACCACCCGGCCGACCGCGCCCCCCTTCATCACCTGCCCGACCTCCCACGGCGGCGCGTAGGAGGGTTCGGGGCGCATCCGCCCGCGCATGTAGGGGTCGACCGACATGGCGACCATGCGGACGACGACCTGCCCCTCGGCCGGGTCGGGGTGCTCGACCTCGACCAGCCGGAAGTCGGCGGGCGTCGGCTCGCCGTGCGGGGTGGCCGCGAGGTGCCACTCGCGGGCGGACACGGGCACGGGGCACCTCCGGTGGGCGGCGGGCGGGGGACGGCGTCGATCCTCCAACGCCCGCGCCCGCGGCGCCGATCGGAGTGGCGGGCCGCGCCTACGCTGGGGGTATGTCGTTGTTCTCGCGGTACAAGACCGAGCCCGTGGCGCGCGAGGACGCGCTGCCCGGCCGTCCCGACCCCCTGCCCGCCATCCCCGAGTTCCACGCGGTCAACGGCAACCGCATCCGGCCGCCGTTCCCCGACGGCATGCAGACCGCCGTCTTCGGCGCGGGCTGCTTCTGGGGCGTGGAGAAGGCCTTCTGGCAGCTGCCGGGCGTCTACTCCACCGCCGCCGGCTACGCGGGCGGGTTCACGCCGAACCCGACCTACGAGGAGGTGTGCTCGGCGCGCACCGGCCACACCGAGGTGGTGCTGGTCGTCTTCGACCCGGCGGTGACCTCCTACGAGCAGCTCCTCAAGGCGTTCTGGGAGGACCACGACCCGACGCAGGGCATGCGCCAGGGCAACGACGTCGGCACCCAGTACCGCTCGGCGATCTACTACGCCTCGCCCGAGCAGGAGGCCGCCGCCCGCGCCACCCGGGACGCCTACCAGGAGCGGCTGCGGGCCGCCGGCTACGGCGAGATCACCACCGAGATCGCCCCGCTCGGGGAGTTCTTCTACGCCGAGGACTACCACCAGCAGTACCTGCACAAGGTGCCCAACGGCTACTGCCCGGTGCACTCGACCGGCGTCTCCTGCCCGGTCGGTCTCCCCGGCGTCTGATGAAGGACCCCCGTGCCCCCCACGCCTCGCAGGCTCGGCGCGGGCCCCTGCACGGGGGCCGGCGGCTGATGGCGTGACCCTGTTCGACCAGCTCCGCAGGGAGCCGGACGTCGAGGCGCCCGAGCTGGTCGCCGTCGACGCCACCGACCGGCTGCTGCTCGACGAGGCCGCGCCGCTGCTGGCCGCCGCCGGACCCGGCGAGGTCGTGGTGGTCGACGACGCGCACGGCGCGCTGACCCTGGGGGCGGTGGCCCTGCACGGCGTCCGCGAGCCGCGGGTGCACCAGGACCTGCTGGTCGGCGAGCTCGCGCTGGCCGCCAACGCCGAGCGCACCGGCCTGGCCGGCAGCTACCGCTCCCTGCCGCTGGACGCCGCGCTGTTCGCCGGCGCGCGCGTGGTGCTGGCCAAGGCCCCCAAGGCCCTCGACGCGCTGCGCGAGCTCACCGAGCTGGCCGCCGGGTCGGCCGCACCCGACGTCACGCTGCTGGTCGGCGGGCGGGTCAAGCACATGACCCACGCGATGAACGACGTGCTGCGGCTCGGGTTCGCCGACGTCTCGGCGACCCTCGCCCGGCAGAAGTCGCGGCTGCTCGTGGCCCGGGGGCCGCGCGCCGGCACGCCGTCGTCCTTCCCGCGGTGCCGGCGCGACGAGGCCGCCGGGCTGACCGTCTGCGCGCACGGCGCCGCCTTCGCCGGCAACCGGGTGGACGACGGCACGCGGGCCCTCCTGCGGGCGCTGCCGGCCATGGCGCCGGACGCGGGCACCGCGCTGGACCTCGGCTGCGGCACCGGCGTGCTGGCGGTGGCGCTGGCCGCGGCGCGGCCGGGGCTGACCGTGCTGGCCTCCGACCAGTCCGCGGCCGCGGTGGCCTCGGCCGCCGCCACCGCGGCCGCCAACGGGGTGGCCGAGCGCGTCCGGGTCGACCGGGACGACGCCGCGGCCGGGGTCGCCGACGGCAGCGTGGACCTGGTCGTCTGCAACCCGCCGTTCCACCTCGGCACCTCGGTGGTGACCGCGGCGGCCGACCGGCTGTTCGCCGCGGCGGCCCGGGTGCTGCGGCCCGGCGGGCAGCTGTGGACGGTCTACAACAACCGGCTCCCGCACCGCGCGGCGCTGCGCCGCCTGGTCGGGCCGACCCGGGTGGCGGAGGCCGGACGACAGTTCACGGTGACGGTGTCGACGCGCTACTGAACCGCGCCCGGCGGCGCGCCGACCGAAGAATCCTTGAAATCCGGTGCAGTTCGGCTGTAGTCGCTCCACCTCCCCGCCGAACCAGAGCGCACGGTGTCCGGGTCACGGACGCCGCCCGTCGTCCACACGGAGCCCCCGCCATGGCGCGCTACTGGTCCGACCGTCCCCTCGGTGTGAAGCTCGCGGCGCTGGTCGCCGCCGGCGCCGTCGCGCTCGCGGTGTTCGCGGCCGTGACGCTGCAGGCGCTCGCGGGGACGGGGGAGACCGCCGACGACCTGCTGGCCAGCGCGGAGGCGGTCGAGGACGCGCTGCTCAGCGACATGATGCACGACGCCGTCCGCGGCGACGTCCTGCAGGCCCTGGTCAGCGGCGGGCAGGGCCCGCTGTACACCGGCGCGGCCGCCGACCTCGAGGAGCACACCGGCGTCTTCACCGGCCTGCTCGACGAGATCCGCGCCGACCGGCTCAGCCCCGAGGTGCTGGCCGCCCTCGACGAGGTGACGCCGGTGGTGGAGGCCTACCTCGCCTCCGCAGCCCGGATCGTGCAGCTGGCCGGCCAGGACCCGGCGGCGGCCGCGGCGGGCTACGCGGACTTCGCCGCGGCGTTCACCGCGCTCGAGGACGAGCTGCCGACGCTCGGCGACGCCGTCAACGCCTTCGCCGGGGCGGCGGCCGAGCACTCGAGCGAGCAGCGCGGCACCGCCGCGACCCTGGCCGTCGTCGTCGCCGTGGCCGGCGTCGTCGTCCTCGCCCTGCTGGGCTGGGTGGTCACCCGCTCGGTCGTCGGGCCGCTGCGCCGGGTCGGCGCGCTGGTAGCCGGCCTCGCCGAGGGCGACCTGCGGGGCAGCGCCGGGGTGACCAGCCGCGACGAGGTCGGCCGGATGGCGACCGCGCTGGAGGCGTCGATGGCCAGCATGCGGCAGGTCGTGACCGCGATCGGGGACAGCTCCGCCACGCTGGCCTCGGCCACCGAGGAGCTCTCGGCCTCGGCCCAGGACCTGAGCCGGCTGGCCGTCGAGTCCTCCGCGCAGTCGGAGGTGGTGGCCGGCGCGGCGAACCAGGTGTCGCTCAACGTGCAGACCGTCGCCGCGGGCTCCGAGCAGATGGGCGCCTCCATCCGCGAGATCGCGCAGAACGCCGCGGAGGTGGCCCGGGTCGCCGGGCAGGCCGTCGCGGTCGCCGACGAGACCACCGCGACCGTGGCCAAGCTCGGCCAGTCCTCGCTGGAGATCGCCGACGTCGTCCGGGTCATCACCGGGATCGCCGAGCAGACCAACCTGCTCGCGCTGAACGCCACCATCGAGGCGGCGCGGGCCGGGGAGGCCGGCAAGGGCTTCGCCGTCGTCGCCAACGAGGTCAAGGAGCTGGCCCAGGAGACCGCCAAGGCCACGCAGGACATCACCGCGCGGGTCGCGGCCATCCAGGGCGACACCGAGGGCGCCGTCGTCGCGATCCGCCAGATCGCCTCGATCATCAAGGTGATCGACGACTCGCAGAGCACGATCGCCGCCGCGGTGGAGGAGCAGACGGCGACGACCACGGAGATGAACCGCAACGTCGGCGAGGCCGCGGTCTCCGCCGGGCAGATCGCGGAGAACATCACCGCGGTCGCCGGGGCCAGCGGCGCCACCACCGCCGCGATGGACGACGCCCGCACCGCCATCGACGAGGTGGCGCGGATGGCCACCTCCCTGCAGGCCTCGGTCGCCCACTTCCGCTACTGACCGCCCGGCGGGTCGGTGGGCGGCGGTCGGTCGGCCCGGGTCAGTGGGCGGGGCGGTCGCCGCGCCGGCGGACCGGGGGCTGCGACGACCACGGGAAGTCGATCCAGCGGTCGGTGCGCCGCCACACGTAGTCGCAGCGGACCACCGACTGCGGCTTCTCGTAGACCACCGCCGTCCGCACCTCGGCGACGTAGCCGGTGCAGAAGTCCCGGACCAGCTCCAGCGTCTTGCCGGTGTCGGCGACGTCGTCGGCGACCAGCACGTCGGCCCCGGTGATGTCGACCTGGTCGAGCGTCGGCGGGAGGACGACGGGCAGGTCCAGCCGCTCGTCGACGCCGGTGTAGAACTCCACGTTCATCACGAAGAGGTTCTTCACGTCGAGCGCGTAGCCCAGCGCGCCGCCGAGGAACAGCCCGCCGCGGGCGATCGCCAGGATCAGGTCGGGCTCGAAGCCGTCGGCGGCGACCTGCTCGGCCAGCTCGCGGCTCGCGGTGCCGAACAGCTCGTAGGTCAGGATCTCCCGCTCGGCGGTCACGGGCGCCGATCGTGCCAGGGCCGCGGGGCACTGGGCACACCGAGCCCGGCCCGGCAGGGTGGGGGCGTGGCCGTGGCTCCCGTCCTCGCTCCCGTCCTCGCTCCCGTCGTGCGTCGGGTCCTGCCCTGGGTGGCCGGCCTGGCCGCCGTCCAGGGCGCGGGGGTGCTGACCGGCCGGCTGCTGGCCCGACGCCACGACGAGGGCGACGACACCACCGCGGGCATCCGCCGCTTCCGGCTCATGGGCGGAACCGCACTGCACCCGCACCACCCGGAGCTGTCGCGGGTGCGGCTGGACCTCGTGATGGCGGGGGCCGAGGTCGACCTGGGCCGGGTCCCGCGGGTGCCCGGCGGCGTGGACCTGACCGTCCGGGCCTGGATGTCGGGGGTCGAGGTGCGGGTGCCCGGCGACTGGCGGGTGTGGGTCCGCGCGACCGGTGCGGCCTCGGGCGTCGCCGTCGACCCGCGGCTGGAGCGCACGGACGACGAGCGCGGCGCCGACCTGCGGGTGCACGCCACCGCCGTCGCCGCAGGGGTCACCGTCGAGCCCGCCTGAGCGCTCAGCAGAAGCCCGGCGTCCCCTGCCACGCCACCGCGGCGGCCGGGACGTCGTCGCGCTCGACGACCCCCTCGATGAGGCCGTAGGGGCGGTCGTCGGCGTGGTAGACGACGTCGGGGTTGTCCAGGCCGAGCGCCGACAGGTCCTGCAGGAAGTGGTGCCGGTTCGGCATGGACATCCGCACCTCGGCGACGTCCGGGAACCGCTCCAGCACCGCCTCGCCCATCGCGTACAGCGTCTGCTGCAGGGCGAGGGAGTGGGTGGCGGCGAAGGTCTCCAGCAGCGTCGTCCGCACCCCGGCGAACGCGGCGTCCCAGTCCAGCTCGGCGCTCGTGTAGCGCCACCGGGCGGTGACCGCCGTGGCCAGGATGCGGTCGCGGGTCTCGGCCAGCGTCGTGTAGCGGTCACGCGGGAAGCCCCAGAACTCGCTGCCGGTGGTCTTGAGGACGACGAGGTCGGCCAGGCCCGCCAGCACGTGGACGTCGTCCCCGTCGACCGTCACCACCGCCGTCCGGACCTCGCCGCCGGGCCGCCGGAAGGCGTGCTCGTGCGGCGTCCCGCCGACCGCGAGCCGCTCCCAGCCGTAGGACTCCACGCCCACGCGCGCCCCGGTGACCCACGGGTAGGAGCCGGCGAAGTGGCAGGCCAGCCGCAGGCCGAACGCCTCGGGCGACCCCACGCCCTCGCGGGCGAAGGCGAAGACCGTGTTCTTCTGCGCGTCGGTGGTCAGCACGTGCGCGTTGTCGCCGGCGGTGTGCGCGGCGGTGAAGTCGCCGCGCAGGGCGCTGGAGACGTTCAGGTCGACCAGCTCGTGCCGCGGGGTGCTGCGGTCGACCGCGACGACGCGGACCTCCGCCTTGCCGTACTGGTTCGCCCCGAGCCGGATCGCCATGGCTGCACCCTCTCCCGTCGCTGTTGCGCGCATGTTGCACGTGGAACGGAGTCGCCGGGGCGCGGTCTCCGCCACCCGGCGACCCCGCTCACGAGCCGCGGTAGGTGCTGTAGGCGAACGGCGAGAGCAGCAGCGGCACGTGGTGGTGCTGCGCGGGGTCGGCGACGGCGAAGGTCAGCACGACCTCGGGGTAGAAGGTCGCGACCTCCCGCGCCGCGAACCAGGCGCCGGTGGCGAACACCAGCCGGTGCACGCCGGCGGCGGTCTCGCCCTCGGCCAGCCGGCAGCGCCCGTCGTCGTCGGTGACGCCGCCGGCGACGAGCTCGTCGCCGGCGTACAGCCGGACGGCGACGCCCGCGGCCGGCCGCCCGGCGACCGCGTCGAGCACGTGCGTCGACACGCTCATGCCACGAGCCCCCGCACCCGCAGCTCGGTGATCTGCGCCAGTTGCTCGGTCACCTCGGCCCGCTCGGCGTCCTCGTCGGCCGTCAGCCGGCGGCGCAGCTCGGCCAGCACCTCCTCCGGCGAGCGCCCGGCCGCGCGGATGAGGAAGACGTGCCCGAAGCGCTCCTCGTAGTCCCGGTTCCCCTGCACGATCGCGGCGCGCACGTCGTCCTCGGCGTCGCCCATCGCCGCCTGCTCGCGGCGGGAGGCGGCGGCCTCGGCGGAGGAGCCGGACACCCGGTCACCGATCCGCGGGTGGGCGGCCAGCGCCATCGACACCTCGTCCCACGACAGGCGGCGCGCCACCTCGCCCGCCCGGTGCACCAGCGTCTCGACGTCGGGGTAGGGGCGTCCCGCCGCGATCTCCGCGGCGAAACGCGCGGCGGCGTTACAGGCCCGCAACGACTCCACGGCACGGTCGGCGGGCCCGGAGTTGAACTCGTCGAGGCTGGCCACGGTGAGAGGATGCCAGCCCCGCAGCACAGAGGAGGCCCTGATGACCGACGTGCGCGTGGTCGGACCGGACGTCGACCGGGCCGGGGAGGTGCTGACCCCCGAGGCGCTGGCCTTCGTCGCCGACCTGCAGCGCCGCCACGGCGCCGAGCGCGACGCGCTGCTGGCCGCCCGCGCCGCGCGCCGGGCCGAGATCGCCGCCGCCGGGACGATCCGCTTCCGGCCCGGGACGGCGGACGTCCGGGACGGCGACTGGCGGGTGCCGCCCCCGCCCCCGGGGCTGGTCGACCGGCGGGTGGAGATCACCGGCCCGACCGAGCCGAAGATGGCGGTCAACGCGCTCAACTGCGGCGCCGACGTGTGGCTCGCCGACCTCGAGGACGCCAACACCCCGCACTGGCGCAACGTCGTCGGCGGGCAGGTGGTGCTCCGCGACGCCGTCCGCCGCACGCTCGCCTTCACCTCCCCGGAGGGCCGGGAGTACCGGCTGCGGGAGGACGGCGAGCTGCCCACGATCGTGCCCCGCCCCCGCGGCTGGCACCTGCCCGAGCGGCACCTGCTGGTCGACGGCGAGCCGGCGGTCGGCGCGCTGGTCGACGCCGGGCTGTACCTCTTCCACAACGCCCGCGAGCAGCTCGACCGCGGCAGCGGCCCCTACCTGTACCTGCCGAAGATGGAGGGCCACCTCGAGGCCGCGCTGTGGGCGCTGGTGTTCGACTCCGCCGAGCAGGCGCTGGACCTCCCGGCCGGGTCGATCCGCGCCACGATGCTGATCGAGACCATCCCGGCGGCGTTCGAGATGGAGGAGATGCTGCACGCGCTGGGCAGCCACGCCACCGGGCTGAACGCCGGCCGCTGGGACTACCTGTTCAGCGTCATCAAGACCTTCCGCGACGCCGGCGGCGCGTTCGTGCTGCCCGACCGCGGCGCGGTCACCATGACCGCCCCGATGATGCGGGCCTACACCGACCAGCTGGTCGCCGTCTGCCACCGGCGCGGGGCGATGGCGATCGGCGGCATGGCGGCGGCGATCCCCAGCCGCCGGGACCCCGAGGCCAACGAGCGGGCGCTGGCGAAGGTCAGGGAGGACAAGACCCGCGAGGCCGGCGACGGCTTCGACGGCTCCTGGGTCGCCCACCCCGACCTCGTGCCGGTCTGCCGGGAGGCCTTCGACGCCGTGCTCGGCGACCGGCCCAACCAGCTGGACCGGCAGCGGCCCGAGGTGGCCGTCACGCCGGCCCAGCTGCTCGACGTCCGCGGCGTGCCCGGCGAGCGCACGATGGCCGGGCTGCGCTCCAACGTCGAGGTCGCGATCCGCTACCTGGCCGCCTGGCTGGGCGGCAACGGCGCGGTCGCCATCCACGGCCTGATGGAGGACGCCGCCACCGCGGAGATCAGCCGCTCCCAGGTGTGGCAGTGGGTGCACAACGGCGTCGAGCTCTCCGACGGGCAGACGGTCACCGAGGAGCTGGTCCGCCGCGTCGTCGCCGAGGAGGTCGCCGGCATCGGCGAGCTGCCGCACCTCGCCGAGGCCCGGGACCTGTTCGAGCGGGTCGCCCTGGCCGACGAGTTCCCCGACTTCCTGACCCTGCCCGCCTACGAGCTGGTCGACCGGTGACGCTGGGCGAGGAGGTCTACGCGGAGCTGGACCGGCGGCTGACCCCGACCGACGCGCTGCGGCTGGCCCGGTACCCCGGCGACTGGCCCGAGCGGCAGCCGGTGCACACCTGCTACGTGCCGGCCGACGCCGTCGTCCCCGGGCTGGCCGGGGAGTGGGGGACGGCCGCCCTGGCGGCGCTGGACGAGCACGGGCTGCCCGACCTCGGCCTGGATCCGGCGCTGCTCGAGCAGGTGCTGCCCCGCGTGCAGTCGAAACTGGCGACCGAGCCGGTCGAGGACCTCCGCGTCGACGCCGAGGACGGCTACCGGGGCGCGGCGGACGCCGAGGACGGCGACGTGCAGGCCGCGGCGGCCGCCGTCGCCGCCGACCGCGCGGCCGGGGTCGCCCCGCCGTCGGTGGGGATCCGCGCCAAGTCCCTGGAGGCGCCGACCCGCCGCCGCGGCGTCCGCTCCCTCGACCTCTTCCTGGGGGCGCTCGGGCCGGGGCGCGCGGTGGTCACCCTGCCGAAGGTCACCGACGTCGAGCAGGTGCGGGCGTTCCTGCCGGTCCTCGACGCGCTGCAGGCCGCGCACGGCGCGACGCTGGACCTGGAGCTGCAGATCGAGACCCCGCAGGCCGTGATCGGCGCCGACGGGACGGCGGTCCTCGCCCGCATGGTGCACATCGCCGGGCCCCGCCTGATCGGCCTGCACTACGGCACCTACGACTACAGCGCCGCCCTCGGCATCGCCGCCGAGCACCAGGCCTCCGACCACCCCGCGGCCGACTTCGCCAAGCAGCTCGTGCAGGTGGCGGTCGCCGGCACCGGCGCCCGCCCGGTGGACGGGTCGACGAACGTGCTGCCGGTCGGTGCGACCGCCGACGTGCACGCCGCCTGGCGGCTGCACGCCCGGCTGGTGCGCCGGGCGCTGGAGCGCGGCTTCTACCAGGGCTGGGACCTGCACCCGGCGCAGCTGGTCACCCGCTACACGGCCACCTACGCGTTCTTCCGGGCCGCGCTGCCGGCCGCGGCCGCCCGGCTGGCCGCGTACCTGGACCGGGTGGACGGCGGCGTGCTCGACGAGCCGGCCACCGCCCGCGCGCTGGCCGGGGTGGTGCTGCGCGGCCTGGACTGCGGCGCCGTGGACGAGGCGGAGGTCTCGGCGGCCACCGGGCGGCCGGTCGCCGAGGTGGCCGCGGTGGCCGGACGCCGCGCCCGCTGACGCCGCCGTCCCCCCGCCGCCGCCGTCCCGCTGCCGTCGCCGTCCTCCCTCACCGGGACGCGTCCTCCCTCACCGTGGGGGGGGGGGGGGGGGGGGGGGGGGGGGGGGGGGGGGGGGGGGGGGGGGGGGGGGGGGGGGGGGGGGGGGGGGGGGGGGGGGGGGGGGGGGGGGGGGGGGGGGGGGGGGGGGGGGGGGGG
>NZ_JBJGZO010000031.1:0-54857 GCF_054050575.1 Blastococcus sp. SYSU D00868 | reverse complement strand
GCTCGAGCGCGGTTTCCGCGCTCGAGCGACTCCGCTCACGCTTGTGGCGCTCGCCCGCGCGCGAGCACGATCGACCCCGTCGGTGTCCGCCGCGACGGCGAGGAGCGACCATGACACGACCGGACGAGGACCCCCCGGGCGACTACGGCTACGACCTGGCGCACGACGTCCCGGCGTCGCCGCCCCCGCCGCGCCGGCCCGAACGCCCGGCGACGACCGCGCCGCCCCACGCCGAGCACGACCGGCGCGGCGACGCCTCCTACGACGAGGCGCACGACTTCTGACGGCTGACGCTGGTCTTCGTACAGTCCGGCGGTCGCCGGCGAGTGGCGCTTGGTCCACAAAGTCATCTGTCTTACAGTGGAGAAGCTGGACTGGACCAATGCCACGGGAGGCCTGGGTGGACGTCGCCGTCTGGCAGCGTGGGCTCACACCAGGTCCCGCTCCGGTCGCGCTCGCCCTGAGCGCGCTGGCGCACCCCGTCCGCCACCGGCTGCTGGAGCTGCTGGCGACGCGCGGCGAGACCGGCGTGGCGGAGGTCCGCTCGGCGCTGTCGCTGGCCAAGCCGGCGGTGGTCTACCACGCGCGGATCCTGCTGACCGCCGGCCTCATCGACGTGCGCCGGCGCGGCCGGACCCTGTCCTACGTGCTGCGGCCGGCCGCCGTCGCGGAGCTGCGCGACGCGCTGGCCGCCCTCGCCGCCCCGCCCGTCCGGTAGCCGGTCCGCCCGGACGGCGACGCCCCCGGCGCGATCCCTCGCACCGGGGCGTCGTCGCCGGCGTCAGCGGATGGTGAGTACGGCGAACGAGGGTGATGGGTCGGTCCATCCGGTCCGCTCAGGCACCTGACGGCTCGCCGTGCGACTGCCTCGCAGGGCGCTTCGCCCTGGGGAGCCCCTCCACGACCAGCTCGTACGAGTTGCGCACCAGCTCATCGACGAGCTCCCGCGTCACTGCCTCACCGACGCGGATGGTCAGCCAGTGTCGCTTGTTCATGTGGTAGCCGGGGACGAGTTCCTCGTACTGCTGCTGCAGCGCCTTGCTGTGCTCGGGCTCGCACTTCAGGGTCACGACCGGTTCGCCGGGCATCTCGGTCGCGAGCAGGAACACCTTGCCGACGACCTTGAACACCTCCCACTCGGGCCCGAACGGGTGCTCGTGCGTCACCGCCGGGAGCTGAGCGGCGCTCTCCATCGCGGTCTCGAGCAGTCCCACGCCGTCCATGCCGTCCCGCTCCTCCTCGACCGCCCGTGCCAGCAGGCGTCATCGTCGGAGAGTCTCCCGCCCGAAGCAGCCAGGCTCGCGCGGCCAGGAGGACCCATGCCATCACCCTCGGCAGCCGTACTCAGCGGGCAGCCGTACTCAGCGGATGGTGACCCCGGCGTCCACCTTCAGCTGCGTCCCGGTCACGTAGCGGGCGTCGTCGGAGACCAGGTGGAGCACGGCGTTGCTGATGTCCCGCGCCTCGACCATCGGCACCGGCAGCGCGTTCTCGTAGATCGCGCCGAGGTCCGCCCGGGTCTCGCTGAGCAGCCCGAACAGCGACATGGGCGCCATGCCGGTCGCCACCCCGGTGGGGTGCACCGTGTTGACCCGGATGCCGTGCACGGCGAGCTCGTTGGCCAGCGCGAGGCTCATGCCGACGATCCCGTGCTTGGACGCCGTGTACGGCGTCGTCAGCGGGCTGCCCTTGATGCCGGCCGCCGAGCTGATGTTCACCAGGCTGCCGCCGCCGGCGGCGATGAGGTGCGGGATCGCGGCGGCGCAGGTGTTCCAGGCGCCGACGAGGTTGACGTCCAGCACGAGGCGCCAGTCCTCCGCGGTGGTGGTGTCCCAGGTCCCGGCGGTGATGACGCCGGCGTTGGCGACCGCGGCGTCGAGGCCGCCGAGCTCCGCGGCCCCCTCGTCGACGGCCGCCGTCAGCGCGGCGGCGTCCCGGACGTCGGCCACCCGCGAGACGGCCCGGCGGCCGAGCTCGCCGACGAGCCGCGCGGTCTCGGCGAGGTCGTCCTCCGTGCTCAGCGGGTACTCCAGCCCGGGCACCGGGCCGCACACGTCGACGAGGACGACGTCCGCGCCCTCCTCCGCCAGCCGCACGGCGTGGCTGCGGCCCATGCCGCGGGCGGCCCCGGTGACCAGGACCCGCTTGCCGGCGACCCGGCCGGTCGCTCCCGTGCCCGCCGCGGTCATCGGACGGTGAACCCGGCGTCGAGTGGCCACGCGATGCCGGTGATGAACTTCGCCTCGTCGGAGACGAGGAAGGCCACGGCGTTGGCGATGTCCTCGGGCTGGAGCATCTCGATCGGCAGCGCGTTCTGCATGCCGGCGATCATGTTGTCGCCGCTGGCCGCCGCCTGCTCGAACTGCCTCGCCATCGCCTCGTTCATGGTCATGCCGCTCATCACGCCCGTGGGGTGGATCGTGTTCACGCGGATCCACTCGGGCGCGAGGTGGCCGGCCAGCGACTGCGCCAGCCCGACGAGGCCGCGCTTGGAGGCCATGTAGGCCAGGCCGCTGGCCTGGTCGGCGGGGGAGGACCGCAGCCCCGCGGTGGAGCTGGTGATCACGATCGAGCCGCCCCGGCCGGCCTCGCGCATCGCCGGTAGTGCGGCCCGGATGGTGTGGTAGACGCCGGTCAGGTTGGTGTCGATGACGTCGTTCCACTCGGCGAGGAGGTCCTCCTCGTCCCCGAGCCGGATGATGCCGGCGTTGGCGACGACGATGTCGACCCTGCCGAACTCGGCGAGGCCCTCGTCGAAGGCCGCCTTCAGGCCGGCGTAGTCGCGGACGTCGGCCGTGCGGGCGACGATCCGCCGGTCCTCCTTCTCCACCAGGCGGACGGTCTCGGCCAGGTCGGCCTCACTGGCGTTGGGGTAGGTCATCGTCGGGATGTCGGCGCAGATGTCGACGGCGATGACGTCGCAGCCCTCGCGGGCCAGGCGGACGGCGTGCGCGCGCCCCTGGCCGCGGGCGGCTCCGGTGATGAAGGCGACGCGGCCCTCGAGTCCGGGCATGGGAGGTGCTCCTCTCCGGGCGGCGGCGTGCCGCGCCGGTGGTGGGGTCGGGGTGGGGAGGGGTCAGTGGCCGGCGAGCATCTGGCCGAGGACGTCGTCCTCGACCGCCTTCGCCAGAGCCGCGCTCTTGTGCTCGGGCGCGTAGGCGGTGAACTGCCGGACGATCTCGTCCATCTCCGCCCGGCTGACGTCGCCGGAGTGCTGCGCGGAGCCGACGTGGCTGAGGATCGGCATCGGGGCCTCGGAGACGCCGACGCAGGCGACCGTGATGAAGCGCCGGTCGCGGCGGCTCAGGCCCGGACGCATCCAGAGGTGGCCGAAGACGAAGTTCAGGATGCCCGCCTGCTGGTAGGGGGTGTTGCGGGCGGGGGCGTTCACCAGGTTGACGTCGCGGAACTCCTCCTCGCCGCGCTGGAGGCGCTTCTCCCAGTCGTTCTCACCGAGGGTCTCGTTGGCGATCTCGGGCCACTCGGTGACCTCCTCGCCGCGCTCCTGCCGGATGCGGGTCCACTGCTCCTTGATCGTCATCTCCACGCGGGAGGCCTTGGGCCAGCCGCAGTAGACGGCGAAGTGCAGGACGAACTCGAGCATCTCCTCGAGCGTCATGTCGCCGCTGTTCATCGCGGCGTAGAAGTGCTCGTCCATGGCCCGCTGGTCGGTGTCGAAGCCGACGCACACGAGCGTGACCCAGCGCCGCTCCCGGCGGCTGAGGCCCGGCGCCGCCCAGAGGTCGCCGAACAGCCGGTCCAGCCGTGCCTGCTCGTCGCGGTCGGCGCCCGTGGGCGGGTCGACCGTCATGACCTCGCGGTACACGTCGTGGGTCGTGAGCGTCATGGGTGCCTGCCTCTGCGGTGTGATGCCGATGACTGTTCTGCAATCTAAGGCAGCTGTCTTGATGCTGTCCAGCATGGTTCGATCCGTCCCATGACGGGCGTGGCGGTGTCGACGCAGGAGCAGCTGGTGCGGGTCGGGGAGCGGCTGTTCGCCCAGCACGGGCTCGACGGCGTCTCCCTGCGCCAGATCGGCGTGGCGGCCGGCAACGCGAACAACTCCGCCGTCCAGTACCACTTCGGGTCCAAGGACCAGCTGGTCCGGGCGATCTTCGAGTACCGGCTGCCCCGGCTGCACGCCCGGCGGGCCCTGCTGATCGAGCAGGCGCCCGAGGGCGACCTGCGGGCATGGGTGGAGTGCCAGGCCCGGGCGCTGCTGGAGCAGAGCGAGCTGGAGGACAGCCACTACGCCGGCTTCATCGCGGTGTTGCACCAGTACGGGCGGTCCGACGTGTTCGAGCCGCTGCCCGAGCCGTACGCCGGCAACTCCCGGGCGTACTTCGACCGCCTGCGGTCGTTGCTGCCCCACCTGCCCGAGGCGCTGCGCGGCCACCGGGTGTCCCGGGCGTCGAGCCTCGTCGTCCACACCGCCGCCGACCGCGAGCGCGCCCGGGCCGCCGGCGCCCCGGTGCTGCCCTTCGCGCTCGAGCTGGAGGCGCTCGTCGACGGCCTCGTGGGCTTCCTGCAGGCGCCGGCGTCGGAGCGGAGCCTCGCCGCGCTGGAGGACGTCGCCGCCACCGGTGTGAGCTGGCCGCTGGGCGTGTGAGGAGGGGGGGGGGGGGGGGCGCCGCGCCCCCCGCCCCCCCCCCCCCCCCCCCCCCCCCCGGCGGTCAGCCGCCCATCGTGATGCGGGTGTTCTTCACCTGGGAGAACTCGTGCAGGCCCTCGACGCCGCCGAGCCGGCCGTAGCCGCTCTCCTTGTAGCCGCCGTAGGGGCCGCTCGGCTGGATGTCGCTGAAGGCGTTGATCCACACCGAGCCGGACTCCAGTCGCCGGGCCACCCGGTGGGCGCGCTCGAAGTCGGACGTGTGCGCGTAGGCCACCAGGCCGAAGTCCGAGTCGTTGGCGATCGCCACCGCCTCGTCCTCGCTGTCGAACGGCATCACCGAGACCACCGGCCCGAAGGTCTCGATCCGGGCGAGCGGGCTGCTGTTCGGGACGTCGGCGAACACCGTCGGCTCGATGTAGTAGCCGTCGGCGAGTGCGCCGCCCAGGCGCCTGCCGCCGGTCAGCAGGCGACCGGTGCCCGAGCGGACCGCCTCGTCGATCGTCCCGGTGATGCGGTCGGCGGCGGTCGCACTGACGACCGGCCCCATGATCGTCGTCGGGTCGAAGGGGTCGCCGATCGGCACGTGCGACACCGCGGCGACCAGCCGTTCCTGGAACTCCGGGTAGATGCTCCGCTCGACCAGGATCCGGCTGCCGCAGGCGCAGCTCTGGCCGGACTGGGTGACCGGGCCCATGAAGGCGGCGATCATCACCGCGCGGTCGAGGTCGGCGTCGGCGAAGACCACGTTGGCCGACTTGCCGCCGAGCTCGAACGACAGCGGCTTGAGCGTCTCGGCCGCCGCGACCGCGATCTTCTTGGCCGTGGCGCCGCTGCCGGTGAAGTGCAGCTTGCCGATGCCGCGGTGGCGCACGAGGGCATCGCCGGCCTCCGGGCCGCCGGGGACGACGTTCACCAGGCCCGGCGGCAGGCCGACCTCGCGGCAGATCTCGCCGAACCGCAGCGGGGCCAGCGGGGCGAGCTCCGGCGGCTTGACGACGACGGCGTTGCCGGCCGCGAGCGCCGGCGCGACCGCCATCGCGATGCCGACGAGCGGGCCGTTCCACGGGACGATGACGCCGATGACCCCGTAGGGCTCCCGGGTGATCATGTTGACGTCGTGCGAGCCCATGACCGGCGCCGTCTGGCCGGTCACCTTGTCGACCCAGCCGGCGTAGTAGTCGAAGAACCGGGCGAGCAGCCCGACCTGGCCGGGCGCCATGGTGATCGGGACGGCGTAGTCGTGGACGTTCAGGCGGGCGAGGGTCTCGGTGTCGGCCTCGATCGCCCGCGCGAGCGCGAACAGCAGGTCGCGGCGCCGGTCGACGGGCAGGGCCGCCCACTCGCGCTGCGCGGCCGCGGCGTCGCGGACGGCCCGGTCGACCTCCTCCGCCCCGGCCATCGGGATGACGGCGTTGACCTGACCCGTGCCCGGGAAGACGTGGTCGAACGTGCCGCCCGACGCCTCGGTCAGCCGGTCGTCGCCGATCAGCAGCGCCGGTGCCGTGTCGATCGTGGGTGTCGCTGTCATCTGCCGGGGATCCCTCCGTCGTCGTCCCTGTGCCACCTGTCACAGTCGCCGCCACAGTAAGTCAGATGCCTTTCGCCGGGAAGACTCCGAAAGACAGCATGCCGTGGCTTAAGTCAGAGGGCTTGATGGTGACGCGCGCCACGGGTAGCTTCGGCGCCGCTCGGAGGCGGCCACCTCCACCGGATCGGAGGCGGCGTCCCGAGCACCTGCGGCGGCTCGGCACCGGCCCGGTGCCCGCGCCCGTCCGCGTCCGGCCTTCGACCCGAGTGGAGCGGTGATCCATGCGCAAGAGAGGCATGGCGGTGGTGGGCGCGGCCTGCGCCGTCGCCCTGGTGCTGTCGGCGTGCGGCAGTGACGACGAGGAGGCGGGCGGTGGCGGAGGCGGTGGTGGCGGAGGCGGTGGTGGCGCGGGCGCCGGTGCGTCCGGCACGCTCCAGGTGGGTCTGCTGACCTCGCTGAGCGGGCCCGGCGCCGCCGCGGCGCAGGACTCCGTGCGTGGAGCCGAGGCGCGGTTCGCCGCCTACGAGGACGCGGGCGAGGGCTGTGCCGCGGACCTGGACTTCGAGATCGTCCAGGCCGACGACACCACGAGCGCGCAGGGCGCCCTGGCGGGGGTGCAGAAACTGGTGCAGCAGGACGACGTGTTCGGCCTGATCACGGTCAGCGCCTTCTTCTACGGCGCGTCGCCGTACATGACGACGCAGGCCGCCGGGACCCCGGTGTTCGGCGGGGCCTGGGACGGCGCCCAGGAGTGGAGCTCCACCGACGACAACCTGTTCAACAGCGCGCCCGTGCCGAACTACGCCGTCGTCTACGACCAGGCGGGCGAGTTCTTCAAGAGCCAGGGCGCGACGAGGGTCGCCGGGGTCGCCGTCAACAGCCCCAGCTCGCAGGCCGGGCTGGAGAACGGGCTGCAGTCGATGGAGGCCGCCGGCCTCGAGCGCGCCTACGTCAACGACAGCGTGCCGTTCGGCAGCACGGACGTCGGCGCCATCGTCCTCGGGATCATCGAGTCCGGCGCCGACGCGGTGTACACCACGCTGAACTTCGACACGTCGCTGGCGATCGTGGGCGGTCTCAAGCAGGCCGACTACCCGGTGGAGATCTTCTACTCGCCGACCGGGTACGGCGCCGACCTGCTGCAGTCCGAGCCCGCCGTCCAGGCCGGGCAGGGGGTCACGTTCGGCACGTCGTTCACCCCCGTCGAGCTCGACACGCCCGCCACCCAGGAGCTCAGCCGGGCGCTGACCGAGTACACGGACAACGAGTCCGGCATCCCCGGCTTCTACGAGAGCCAGGGCTGGTTCGGCGCCGACCTCTTCCTGCACGGCCTGGAGGAGGCGGGCTGCGACGCCACGCGGGAGGAGGTCATCGCCGCGCTGCAGGGCGACGAGACCTGGGACGCCAACGGCCTCTACCCGCGGCCCATCCCGCAGACGACGGTCGACTACGACGAGCAGTGCTCCTTCTACCTGACGCTCCAGGGCGAGGCGTTCGTCCCGGTCGAGGGCGCCGACCCGTTCTGCGGTCAGCCGACGGACGGCTGACCCCGCCCACGTCCGGCGCCCGCTCACACCCCAGGAGCGGGCGCCGGGTCCGGGTCCGCCGGGGCCTCGCGCCGCGCGGCGCCCGGGCAGCAGACTCCGGACGCTCCCGCCGTCCGACCCACCCGCACCCACGGCGGCCGCCCGGCGGCCCGCCCCACCCATGGAGGTCCACGTGGCACGACTCGAGGGCAAGGTCGCCTTCATCACCGGCATCGGGCGCGGTCAGGGCCGCAGCCACGCGCTGCGCCTGGCGCAGGAGGGCGCCGACATCATCGGCGTCGACGTCTGCGCCGACTTCGCCTCGGTCGCCTACCCGATGTCGACGAAGGAGGACCTCGACGAGACCGTCCGGCTGGTCGAGGGCCTGGACCGGCGGATCGTCGCCCGCGTCGCCGACGTCCGGGACCGCAGGGCGCTCAAGGCCGCCGTCGACGAGGGCGTCGCCGAGTTCGGCCGGCTGGACTTCGTCGTGGCCAACGCCGGCATCAGCCCCGGCCTGTTCCGGCTGACCACGGAGGAGGAGGACCAGCAGGCCTGGGACGAGGGCATCGGCGTCAACCTCACCGGCGTCTGGAACACCACCCAGGTGGCCATCCCGCACATCGTCGCCGGCGGCCGCGGCGGCGCGATCGTGCTCACCGGCTCCACCGCCGGGCTGCGCGGCATGGGCGGCGGCGCGTACGGCGTGGCCAAGCACGGCGTCGTCGGGATCATGCGCGGGCTGGCCAACGACCTCGCGCCGCAGAACATCCGGGTCAACGTCGTCCACCCCACGGCCGTGAACACCCTGATGGCCACCAACGAGGCCATGCAGGGCTTCCTCGCCACCCAGGTCGACAAGGGCGTGCACCTGCGCAACGCGCTGCCGGTGGACATGATCGAGCCCGCCGACATCAGCAACGCCGTCGCCTTCCTGCTGTCCGACGAGGGCCGCTACATCACCGGCACCAACCTGCCGGTCGACGCCGGGTTCGTGAACCGGATCGGCTGAGCCGCCGCCCCCGCGAACACCCCGGGCGACCGGGGGAAGCCGGTGCGGCCGGCCGGGGTTGTGCGGCCCATGACCCCCGCACCGATCGCGATCACCGGCTCCACCGGACGCCTCGGCGGCCGGATCGCCCGCCGCCTCGCCGACGCGGGCGTGCCGCAGCGGCTGCTGGTCCGCGACCCGGCGCGGGCGCCCGGCCTGCCCGGCGCCGAGGCCGTCCGCGCCGAGTACGCCGACCGAGACGCCGTCCGCACCGCGCTGGAGGGCGTGGAGACGGTGCTGATGGTGTCGGCGTCGGAGACGCCCGACCGGGTCGACCGGCATCGGGCCTTCGTCGACGCCGCAGCGGCCGCCGGCGTCGGCCACCTGGTCTACGTCTCGTTCTACGGCGCGGCGCCGGACGCGACCTTCACGCTGGCCCGCGACCACTGGGCCACCGAGGAGCACGTCCGGGCCAGCGGCCCGGCACACACCTTCCTGCGCGACGACCTGTACGCCGACTTCGCCGTCCACCTGATCGGGGACGACGGCGTCATCCGCGGCCCGGCCGGCGACGGGCGGGTCGCCATGGTCGCGCAGGACGACATCGCCGACGCCGCCGCGGCGGTGTTGCGCGACCCCGCCGCGCACGCGGGCGCGACGTACGACCTGACCGGCCCGGAGGAGCTGACCCTCGCCGAGGTGGCCCGGGTGCTGACCCGGGTGACCGGCGACCCCGTGGGCTACGTGCCGGAGACCGTCGAGGAGGCGTACGCCTCGCGCGCCTCCTACGGCGCGCCGGACTGGCAGGTCGACGCCTGGGTGTCGACCTACACCGCGATCGCGGCCGGTGAGATGGCCGGCGTGAGCCCCGCCGTCCCCGACCTCACCGGGCACCCCGCGCGCACCCTCGAGCAGGTGCTGCGGGGCTGAGCCTCAGCGACCCTGGCGGGCGCGATAGCGCGCGGCGCGCCGCGCGGCCGCCTCGTGCCGCCGCCGCGACGCGTGGACCTCGCGCTCGGCGGCGGCCCGGTCGCGGCCGGCCTGGGCGCTGCCGATCGGGTAGCCGGCCTTGCGCACCCGGTTCTCCACGGTCTCGGTCATGTACGCCATCGAGAAGGCCATCCCGAGGATGACGCCGATCAGCGCCATGCCCAGCCGCAGGCCCAGCGGGCCGGGGACCAGGACGACGATCAGGGCGACGGGGACGGCCAGCTGGACCAGCGTCCGCGCGGCGTGCCGGAGGACCCACGTGCCGGTGGTGACGTCGTGCAGCACCCAGCTGCTGTGCCGCGCGGGCAGGCCGGTGCCGAGGGCGTAGGCCACCCAGCGCAGCGGGTTCGGCCGGACGACCGGCTCGGTCGGCAGCGGGGCCGGGACGGGGCGGGTCACGACGCGACCTCCTGGTCGACGGGCGGGGTGCGGGTCAGCGCGCCCTGGGCGGCGGCGTTGACGCGGGTGAGCGCCTGCTGCAGCGCCAGCAGCTCCTCGACCGGCAGGCCCAGGTGGGCGACGATGCCGGCCGGGATCCGCTCGGCCCGCTCCCGCAGCGCCAGCCCGGCGTCGGTGAGCGCGATGGCCAGGTTCCGCTCGTCGCGGGCGTCGCGGTCGCGGCGCACGTGACCGGCCGCCTCCAGCCGCTTGACCAGGGGGGAGAGGGTGCCGGGGTCCAGCTGCAGCAGCCGCCTGAGGTCCTTGAGGGCGAGGGGGCCGTGCTGCCACAGCGCCAGCATCACCAGGTACTGGGGGTGGGTGAGGCCCATCGGCTCCAGCCACGGCCGGTAGACCGAGACGACGGTGCGCGCGGCGACCGACAGGGCGAAGCACACCTGCCGCTCGAGGGCGAGGGGGTCGTCGAGCAGCGCGCCGCCGTCGGCGTCCGGGGAGGGGTCCACGCCTCCGACGGTACGCCAACGGTTGGTGCCCCAATGGTCGGTGCGAGGTGATCCGCCTCTCGTGCGGGTGCTGTCGGCTCCAGGACCGATACTCGGCCGGTGAGCCTCCCCCTCTCCGCCGTCGTCCTGCCCGACCGGCACCCGGTGTCCACGTTCCTGGACGACGTCCGCGCGGCCGAGGCCGCCGGCGTGCGGACGGTGTGGACCTATGACCACCTGAGCTGGCCGCTGCTGCGGCGCAACCCCTGGTACGGCGCGGTCCCGCTGCTGGCCGCGGCCGCCGTCGCCACCGAGCGGGTGCGGCTGGGCACGCTCGTCGCCTCGCCGAACTTCCGCCACCCCGTGCCGTTCGCCAAGGAGCTCATGACCCTCGACCAGCTCTCCGGCGGCCGGCTGGAGCTGGGCGCCGGGGTGGGCACCGAGGGGCCGGACTCGCACGTGCTCGGGGAGCCGCCGCGCAGCCGGGCCGAGCGGACGACGCGGTTCGCCGACTGGCTCGACCTGCTCGACCGGCTGCTCACCCAGCCGGTCACCACGGCGGTGGCCGGGGAGTACGCGGCCGTCGACGCCCACCAGCTCCCCGGCTGCGTGCAGCGGCCGCGCGTGCCGTTCACCGTCGCCGCGTCGGGGCCGCGCGCCCTCCGGCTGGCCGCCCGGTACGGCTCGGGGTGGGTCACCTACGGCCCGTTCGGCGCGGAGGTGCCGGCCGGGGAGTGGCTCGCCGCGATCGCCGCGCAGAGCCGGCGGCTGACCGACGTCCTGGCCGAGGAGGGCCGGGAGCCGGCGGCGCTGCACCGGGTCGCGCTGCTCGGCATCGAGGCGTCGTGGCCGTTCGAGAGCGCCGAGCGGTACGCCGACACCCTGGGCCGGCTGGCCGAGGCGGGGATCGGCGAGCTCGCCGTGCACTGGCCCCGGCCCGACGACGGCCGCGGCGTCCCCGCCGACCGGCTCGACCTCGTGCTCGCCGCCCACGCCCGCTGAGCCGGGGCGCCCGCCGGTCCGGCCGCCGTGGTGGTCAGGGGGTCGCGGCGGCGGGGAGGGCGGCGCCGAGCACGCGGTCGAGCAGCCCGGCCGGGTCCTCGACGACGTGCCCGCGCCAGGCGACGTGCTGGTCGGGCCGGACGAGGACGAGGCCGGCGCCGAGCAGGTCGCGCAGCTCCGGGTCGGCGAGATCGAGGACGGTCAGCGGGACGCCCCGCCGGGCGGCCACCTCGGGGAGCTCCCCGGGGTCCCCGGCCGGGTCCGGCCGGAGCAGGGTGAGGCCCTCGCCGAGGTGGTCGTAGAGGGAGTCGCCGTCGCCCAGCCAGGCGTGCGGCAGCCGGGCGCCCGGGTGCGCCGACGGGGTGAAGGTGGCCAGGGTCGGCTCCGGCACCGGCCGGCCGTCGGGGACGACGACGGGCGAGTCCGGGTAGTCGTAGCCGAGCACCAGCCCGAGGCTGTGGAACTCCGGGTCCTTGACCCGCAGCGCGTCGGCGAGCGCGGCGCGCAGCTCCCGGCCGGTGACGCCGTCGTCGTCGAGGTCCCGGCCGACGAAGGCCGGGGCGAGGAACGCCTCCTGGCTGCCGGCGGCGTCGATGGTCCGCTGCGCCACCGGCCGGCGCTCGGGCTCGTAGCTGTCCAGCAGCGACTCCGGTGCCCACCACTGCAGGACGGCGGCGAGCTTCCAGCCGATGTTGACCGCGTCGCCGACGCAGGTGTTGAACCCGTGCCCGCCCCACGGCGGGTTGAGGTGGGCGGCGTCGCCGACGAGGAAGACCCGCTCGCCGCGGTAGCGGTCGACCAGGAGCATCCGGGCCTGCCAGGGGTCGGTGGCCAGCACCTCGACGTCGATCTCCCCGCCGTGGCCATCCGGGCCGACCATCGCTCGGACCAGCGCGACCGGGTCGGCGTCCTCGGCGACGGTGTCGACGCCCTGCACGATCGACCACCACGTGCCGTCGAGGTCGAGCCGGCCCATCAGGCCGCCGCGCTCGGTGCCGATGACCCAGTAGTGCACGCCGAGGGCGCACAGCGGCCGCTCCTCGAGCGCGCGGGAGCGGAAGGTGACGCTGAGGTTCGGCAGCGCTCCCGAGGAGCCCTCGTAGCGGGCGCCGATCGCGCGCCGGGAGAGGCCGGCGCTGCCGTCGGCGCCGAGCAGGTAGCCGGCGACCACCTCGGTCTCCCGGCCGTCCGGGCCCTGGGTCGTGGCGCGGACCTCGTCCGGGCCGTCGGCGATCCCGGTGACGCGCCAGCCGATCCGCAGGGTGACCGTCGGCAGCGCGGCGGCGGCCTCGCGCAGCACCTGCTCGACCTCGGGCTGCGGGGCCTGCTGCCCGGACTCGGCGGCGATCGGGCGTGGCGACGTCCACAGGCCGAAGGCCTCGGGGAAGCGGGTGATCTCGGAGCCGAAGAGCCCGGTCACGAAGACGACGTCCTGGGCGTGGGCGACCGGCAGCGGGGCGCGGGCGCGCAGCCGGTCGGCGAGCCCCCAGCGGCGCAGGTGCTCCATGGTGCGGACGCTGGTGGTCTTGGCCCGCGGGCGCAGCGGGTCGAGCGTGGCGCGCGGCTCGACGACGAGCACCTCGACGCCGCGGCGGCCCAGCTCGATGGCGGCGGCGAGCCCGCTGGGTCCGCCGCCGGCGATCAGGACGGGGACCCGGGAGGGGACGTGCGCATCGGACACGGGGGCTCCTGTCGGCTGCCCGGAGCGGACGCGGTCGACGCGTCGGGACCGGGGAGAGGCTGGCGGTCTCGGCGGCTGGCGTCGGAAGCATCGCCCGCCGCGGCGGCGTCTGCCATGGACGGGAACGGCGAGGCCCCCGCGGGGTGCGGCACGATGACGCGGTGGCACCGGGCGGGTCCGAACGGCGGTTCCCGCGGTCGGTGTACGCGGTGGGGTCGGAGCCGGACGCCCGCGTGAGCCTCGCCAACGAGCGCACGTTCCTGGCGTGGGTGCGCACCGGCCTGGCCCTCACCGCCGGCGGCGTGGCGCTGGAGGCCCTCGACGTGCCGGTCGCCGGCGGGCTGCGCCTGGCCGCGGCGCTGGTCCTGGTGGTGCTCGGGACGCTCGCCCCGGCCCTGGCCTGGAGCCGGTGGGCGGCGGTCGAGCGCGCGGCGCGCCTGGCCCGGCCGTTGCCGGCCTCGGTGCTCGGCCCGGTCGTCGCCCTGGGGACGACGCTCGCGGCGGCGCTGCTCCTCGTCGGCCTCGCGCTCGGGTGACGCCCGACTCCGGCGCCCAGGCCGAGCGGACGGCGCTGGCGTGGCGGCGCACGGCCCTCGGCGTCGCCGCCGGCGCGGCCGTCGCCGCGCGCCTGCTCGCCCCCGGCTCCGGCCCGGGCTCCTGGGCACTGGTGGCGGCCGGCGGCCTGCTGGCCGCGCTGCTGTTCCGCACCGCGCGGCGGCGCGGCGAAGCGGCGGCGCGCTCCCTGGCCGGCGAGGCGGCCGCCGGGGTGCCGGGGCCCGGCCGGCCCGCCGCCCTGCTGGCCGGCCTCGCGACGCTGCTCGGGCTGCTCGCGGCCGGCTACCTGGTGCTCGGCGGGTGAACCCGCGGCCGGTGGCCGGCGTCCGATGCCCCCTTGTCCGCCCGGGAGCCGAGGAGGAGCCTCGGGGGCGCTGCGGCCCAGTGGTCGCCGAGCCGCGGCGCCGGATCGTCCCGACCCGTACCGAGCACGAGCGGCGGTACCGCGCATGGCCCTCCCCCCTCCCGCCGGGCCGGAGCCCGGCGAGCGGCTGCTGGCCGGCACGCGGTGGCTGCTGTCCGCCTTCGCGGGCCTCACCGCCCTCGCCGTCGTCCCGCTCCTGCTCTTCCCGGGCCGGGCCCGGGAGGACTTCGCCTGGAGCATCGGGTCGGAGCTGACCGCGTCCTTCCTCGGCGCCGGGTTCGCGGCGGGCCTGGTGCTGTCGCTGCTGTCGCTGCGGCGGGACCGCTGGTGCGACGTCCGGGTACCGGTCGTCACGGTGACCGCGTACACGGCGCTGGTCCTGATCGCCTCGCTGATCCACGCGCACCGCCTGCACCTGACCGACGGCGGCGCGCTCGCCCGGTTCTCCGCCTGGCTGTGGCTGGGCGTCTACGTCGTCGTCCCGGTGGCCGGGGTCGCCGTCGTCCTCCGGCAGGACGCCCGCCGCACCGAGCTGCCCGAGCTGCGCCGGCCCATGCCGAGGGGGGTGGCCGTGCTGCTCGCCGTGCAGGGCGCCGTCCTGGTCGCGGCCGGTGCGGTGCTGCTGTTCAGCGGCCTGACGGTCCACCACGTGGTGGAGCGGATCGCCGGCTTCTGGCCCTGGGAGATCACCCCGCTCAGCGCCATGGTGACCGGGGCCTGGCTGGTCGCCTTCGGGATCGCCGCGGCGCTGGCGATCCGGCAGCGGGACCTCGGCGAGCTGCTCGTGGCGGCCGTGACCTACACGGCCTTCGGCGTCTTCGAGCTGCTCGTGCTGGTCCGGTACCGGTCCCAGCTCGACCCGGCCGACCCCTGGCTGTGGGCGTACGTCGTCCTGCTGGCCGCCGTGGCCGCGACCGGCGCGTACGGCTGGCGGGCCGCGCTGCGGCCGGCGACCGGTGCCCGGGCGGCCGCACCGGAACCGGCTCCGGCCGGATCCCTCCCCGCGCGGCCGCGCCCGGAGTAGCGTCGCGGGGGTGACGGCCCCCCGGCGGCTCGGGACGCCCACCGGTCTGCGACCGGGGGACCACCTCTGCTGGAGCTACGCCGGCGCCGACGAGCTGGCCGCCGCGGTGCTGCCCTACCTCGAGGAGGGGCGGCGCCTGGGCGAGCACCTGCTCGTGGTGGGGGAGTCGCGCGACGACGTCGACCGGGCCGTGGCCGGCCTCCCCGACCGGGACGCCCTGCTGGCCGGCGGGCAGCTCGAGCTGCGGACGACCGCCGACGCCTACACCCCGGCCGCCGGGCTGGAGCCGGCCGCGCAGGTGGAGAGCTACCGCACCGAGACCCGGGCGGCGCTCGCCCGCGGCCGGACCGGGCTGCGGGTCGCCGCCGACGTCACCCCGCTCGCCCGCGGCGGGCCCGAGGCCCGCCGGCGGTTGCACGCCTACGAGCAGCTCGCCGACGAACTCATGGAGAGCCTCCCCATGACAGCGCTGTGCCTCTACGACGCCGCCCTCGGCGACGACGTCGTCGGCCCGCTCGCCGTCCTGCACCCGGGCCAGCACCACGGCGGCCGGTACCCGCTGGCGCACCTGTCCGGCCGCGGCGCCCGCCTGTCCCTGCACGGCGAGGTCGACGTCAGCGTGGCCGCCGACGTGGCCCGCGCCCTGGCCGACGTCGTCGCCGACGCCCGCGGGGAGGTCGAGCTGGACCTCGCCGACCTGGAGTTCCTGGACGTCGCCGGGGCCCGCGCCATCGCCGGGGTGGCGCGGCGGCTGGCCGCGCGCGGCGTGCGGCTGCGGCTGGTGGGGGCACGCCGGTCGGCGGCCCGGTGCCTGGCGCTGTTCGGCCTGTCCGCCGGCCCGGCGGAGCCGGCGTGACGCTCGTCCGGCCGACCGGCGGGTGGGACGGCACGCGGCTGGCCCACGAGGGGTTCGTCTTCGGGACGGACACCGAGCTCGTGCGCCGCGTCGTGCCCTTCGTGCTGGAGGGCTTCTCCCGCGGGGAGCCGGTGCTGGTCGTGGCCGGCGAGCGGGTCCGCAGCCTGCTCGCCGCGCACCTGGGGACCGACCTGTCGCGGCTCGAGGTCTTCGCCGCCGCGGAGACCTGGTGGC
Organism: Blastococcus sp. SYSU D00868; assembly: GCF_054050575.1. Taxonomy (NCBI): domain Bacteria; kingdom Bacillati; phylum Actinomycetota; class Actinomycetes; order Geodermatophilales; family Geodermatophilaceae; genus Blastococcus; species Blastococcus sp. SYSU D00868. Next base: position 38,613 of record NZ_JBJGZO010000031.1, on the reverse strand, counting down.
AGGGCGGGCACCGCACCCTGCAGGCCTACGACCGCGACCTGCGCGCCCTGCGGTCGGCGGCGCCGCGCTGGCGGCTGGCCGCCGAGCCGGTGTGGCTGGCCCGCGAGGACGGCCGGGAGTGGAGCCGCTTCGAGGCCGTGGCCAACCGCTGCTACGACGCGATGCCCTACTACAGCCTGTGCCTGCACGACCGGCGCCGGCTGCCCGAGGCGGTGCTCGCCGACGTGGCCCGCACCCACCCGCTGACCTGGGGCGAGGGAGGGCCGGTGGCCGATCCGGCGTACGAGGAGCCGGAGCGCTTCCTGCGCTCGGCGCAGCCGGCGTGGGGCGACCGCCCGGCCGGCGCCACCGTGCACACCCTGACCACCCCGTGGGAGGCGCGCCGGCTGCTGTGCGCGGCGGTGCCCGACGACCGGCGGGCGCTGGTCGGCGACGTCGTCCTGGCCGGCCACGAGCTGGTGCTCAACGCGCTGGCGGTCGCCCCGTTCGCGGAGCTCGCGACCTGGCTGGACGGCGACGTCTTCGTCGTCGAGGTCGCCGACGCCGGGCCGGGGCTGGCCGACGCGACGCTCGGGTACGTGCCGCCGGACCCGGAGGAGGGCCCGCAGGGCATGTGGCTGGCCTGGAGCCTCGCCGACGACGCCGCGGTCGCCACCGGTCCCGAGGGCACCGCCGTCCGGCTGTACTTCGGTCCCTGACCGTTGGAGGGGATCCGTCGGCCTCCCGCCGACGGATCCCCTCCGCGGGTTCAGACGCGGGCGGCTGCGTCCCGGGGGTCGTCGTCCGCCGCCGGGTCGGGGACGACGACGACCGCCGTCCCGTCCGCGCGCACCGCGGCGACGGGCTGGGCGCCCGGCTCGTCGGCCCCGCCGTACACCGCCTCGCCGCGGGCCACCATGCCGGCCGTGTCGGAGAGCGGGATCTCCTCCAGCAGCAGGGCCAGCACGAAGGCCACGGCCAGGATCGGCACCAGGTACCAGAAGACCGGGGCGAGCGAGTGCGCGTAGGCGTCGACGATCGCGGTCTTCAGCGGGTCGCCGGCGGCCTGCACCGCCGCGGGCGTCAGGCTCTCGGCGGACGTGATGCCCGCCTCGGCCGCCTGCTGCCCGTTGCCCGACAGCGCCTCGACGAGCTCGTCGGCCAGCCGGCTGGTGAACAGCGTCCCGAACACGGCGACGCCGAGCGTGGCGCCGACCTCGCGGAAGTAGTTGTTCGTCGAGGTCGCCGTCCCGATCTGGTCGGCGGAGACGGCGTTCTGCGCCGCGAGGACCACGTTCTGCATGATCAGCCCGAGCCCGGCGCCGAGCAGGAAGAACATGGCGCCGACGGTCCACAGCGAGGTGCGCCCCGACAGCGTGGTCATCCAGACCAGCGCCGCGAGGATCACGCCGACGCCGGCGACGGTGAACACCTTGTAGCGGCCGGTCCGCATGATGAAGCCGGCCGAGCCCTGGATCGTGAGGATGATGCCGGCGGTCATCGGCAGCATGAGCAGGCCGGAGTCGGCCGCCGAGAGCCCGGAGCTCATCTGCAGGAACGTCGGCATGAACGCGATGGCCGAGAACATGCCCAGGCCGACCGCCAGCCCGAGCGCCGTCGCGACGACGAAGGTCCGGTTGCGGAACAGGGTCATCGGGATGATCGGCTCGACCGCGCGCCGCTCGACCCCCACGAAGGCGACGGCCGAGACGACGAAGGCCGCCAGCATCCACAGCGTCCCCGGCGCCGTCCAGCCGTCGCTGCCGCCGAAGTCGGTGAACAGGACGAGGGAGGTGGTGGTCGCCGAGAGGGTGACGATGCCGGCCCAGTCCAGCGGCGTGGTGCTGCGCTTGCGGGGCAGGCTCAGCGCGAACCAGCCGATCGCGAAGGCGCCGAGGCCGACCGGCACGTTCACCCAGAAGCACCACTGCCAGCCGAACAGCGCCGAGTCGGTGAAGAAGCCGCCGACCAGCGGGCCGGCCACCGCCGACAGCCCGAAGAGGGCGCCGATCGGGCCCATGTACTTCGCCCGCTCCCGGGCCGGGACGATGTCGGCGATGATCGCCTGCGCCAGGATCATCATCCCGCCGCCCCCGAGCCCCTGGACCCCGCGCCAGATCACCAGCCAGGTGAAGTCCGGCGACAGCGCGGCGCCCAGGCTGGCCACGGTGAACAGGCCGATGGCGACGAGGAACAGCGTCCGCCGCCCGAACAGGTCACCGAACTTCCCGTACAGCGGCATCACCAGGGTGGTGGCCAGCAGGTAGGCCGTCGTCATCCAGGCCATGTGCGAGACGCCGCCGAGGTCGCCGACGATCGTCGGCATCGCGGTGGCGACGATCGTCTGGTCCAGCGCCGCCATGAGCATGCCGGCGAGCAGCGCGCTGAAGATCAGGTTGATCCGCCGCCGGGTGAGGACGATCGGGGCCGCGTCGGCGGCGGGCGGGGCGTGCATGGGTCTCCTCGGGGAGGTCGGGCGGGAGCGGGCGCGCGGCGGAGCCGCGACGGAACGGGGCGCGGGTCAGGGGCGGGGGTCGGGCAGCCCGGCGGCCAGGGCGTCCCACGCCTCGCCGACCAGCTCGGGCAGCGACCGGGTGAAGTCCGACGCCAGCCAGCGGTGCAGGGCGGTGCGCAGGGCGACGCCGGCGACGCCGGCCAGCAGGGTCGGGTAGGCGTCGGCGCCGGTGTCCGTCCCGGTGCGGACGGCGATGGCCTCGGCCAGCGCGCGCTCGGAGGCGCCGAAGACGGCGTGCAGGCGGGCGACGAGCACCGGCTGGGCCTCGATGACCGTGAGCCGCAGCGGCCAGAGCCCGGCCGGCTCCTCGGCCATCTCGGCGGCCTGCTCGACCGACACGGTGCGCAGCGCCGCCAGCGCGGACTCCCCGGCCGGGCGGGCGGTGAACCGCTCGGCCATCCCGGCGGCGCCGCTGGTGTCGAAGCCCAGGACCGCGTCGTCCTTGGCGGGGAAGTAGTTGAAGAAGGTCCGCGGGGAGACGTCGGCGCGGGCGGCGATGTCGTCGACGGAGACGCCGTCGAGGCCCCGCTCGGCCACCAGCTGCAGCGCCGCCTGGTGCAGCGCGAGGCGGGTGGCGAGCTTCTTGCGCTCTCGCAGGCCGGCGGTCACCGGTCGAGGATAGGTGCAGGGACTGCAAAATTGCAGTAGCCGCACCTGTGTGTCCCGTCTCCCCGCCGTGGGCGCCTCCCGGCGGGGGCCCGACGGCCCTGTGCCCCGGGCGGGACGAGGAGCAGCGTCGCCCGCGTTCGGCCACGGACCGGGAGGAGGGGCCATGACCACCGGGGGAGGACGTGCCGTCGTCGTGGGGGCAGGCATGGCGGGGTTGCTGACCGCCAGGGTCCTGAGCGAGAGCCACGCGCGGGTCACGGTGCTGGACCGCGACCGGCTGCCGGGGACCCCGGTCGCGCGCCGGGGTGTGCCGCAGGGCCGGCACCCGCACGGGGTGCTGGCGCGGGGGCGGGAGGTGTTCGACGAGCTGTTCCCCGGGCTCACCGACGAACTGGTGGCGCGGGGCGCCACCACGGGGGACATGCAGGCCGACGTCCGCTGGTACAACGACGGCCACCTGCTCCGCCAGGAGCCGATCGGCCTGCGCGGCATCGCGGTGAGCCGTCCGCTGCTCGAGGACCGGGTGCGGGCCCGGGTGCGCGCCCTGCCCGGCGTCGAGGTGCGCGAGGGCGCCGACCTCGCCGACCTCGTCCTCGACGGCAGCAGCGTGACCGGCGTGGACGTCGTCCGGGACGGGCGCCGGGAGGTCCTCCCCGCGGACCTGGTGGTCGACGCCTCCGGCCGCGGGTCGCACACCCCGACCTGGCTGGCGGAGCACGGGTGGCCGGCGCCGGCGGAGTCCCGGGTCGTCGTCGACGTCCGCTACACGACGTGGATCCTGCCGCGGCGCCCCGGGGACCTCGGTGGCGACCTCGCCTGCGTCGTCGGGGCGACCGCCGCCGCCCCGCGCTTCGGCGCCGCGCTGGCGATGGAGGGGGACCGCTGGCAGCTCGCCGCCGGCGGCTACGCCGGCGAGGCCGCGCCGGTCGAGCTCGACGCCTTCCGGGAGTTCCTGACGCGGCTGCCGGTCCCCGACCTGTGCGAGCTGGTCGCCGACCGGGAACCGCTGGAGGCCCCGCGCCCGTACCGGTTCCACTCCAGCGTGCGCCGGCACTACGAGAAGCTGGACCGCTGCCCGCGCGGGCTGCTGGTCACCGGCGACGCGCTCAGCAGCTTCAACCCCGTCTACGGGCAGGGCATGACCGTCGCCGCGGTCGAGGCGCTGCTGCTGCGCCGGCTGGTGGCCGAGGGGGCCGACCCCCTCGCGCGGGCCTTCTGGCGCGGCGCGGCCCGCGCCGTCGACGCGCCCTGGGACATCGCGGCCGGCGCGGACCTGCGGCTGCCGCCGGTGCCCGGGGCGCGCCCGCTGCGCGTCCGCGCCGTCAACGCCTACGTCGCGCGGGTGCAGGCGGCGGCCGAGGTGGACGGCGACGTGGGCGCCGCGTTCCTGCGGGTCGCCAACCTCATCGACCCGCCGCCGGCGCTGATGCGGCCCGCGGTGGCGGTGCGGGCGCTGCGCGCCGGGCGGCACCGTCGGCGCCCCGGCCGGCCCGAGGCGCCGGCGCACCGGACCGTGCGGCTCCCGCACCTCCCGCACATCCCGCACCCCCGCGGCTCCCGGACCGAGGAGGCGGCGCACCGCACGCCCACGCCGTAGCGGCGGGGTGGGCCACCTCCCGGACGCGCTGCTGCCGGTCCCCGCGGCATGGGGTAGGCAGGGACCCGGCAGCGACGCGCCCCGGACGGGGCCGGACGGGAGGTGACCGGTGGACCGCGAGCAGTGGAGCCGTGTGGTGGAGGCCGCGACGCGGGCGCCGTCGATCCACAACACCCAGCCCTGGTCGTTCGCGGTGCGCGGGGAACGGCTCGACGTCCGCACCGACCCCGCCCGGGCGCTGCACACCCTGGACCGCAGCGGCCGGCAGCGGGTGATCAGCTGCGGCGTGGCGGTGGAGTTCGCGCTGGTCGCGCTGCGGGCCGAGGGCGCGGACGTCGCGGTCGAGCTGCTGCCCGACCCGGCCGACCCCGACCTCCTGGCCACGCTCACCGTGACCGGCGCCCGGGAGGTCACCGACGACGACCGCGCGGTGGGGGCGGCGATCGCCAGCCGGCACACCGAGCGGGCCCCCTTCCGGCCGCAGGCGGTGCCGGCCGAGGTGGTCGACGACCTGCAGCGGGCCGCGGCGACGTACTCGGTGTGGTTCAAGCCGATCACCGAGTCCGACGAGGAGGTCGCCACCGCGTTCCTCGTCTCCCGCGCGGAGGAGATCGAGCAGGCCGAGCCCGAGTACGTGGCGGAGCTGCAGCAGTGGATGCGCACCGACCCGGCCGCGGTCGACGGCATCCCGGTCGGCGCGGTGCCCGAGGAGGACCCGGCGACCCGCCCGTCGAACTGGCTGATCCGCGACTTCGTCGTCGGCTCCCGGCCGGCCGACCGGTCCCGCTTCCACAACCCGGAGGACCCCGACGCCCCGCCGCCGGCGGTGGAGCGGCCGGCGGTCGTGCTGATGGGCACCGACAGCGACGACCCGGACGCCTGGCTCACCGCCGGCCGGGCGCTCGGGCAGGTGCTGCTGCGGGCCACCGTGGCCGGGCTCGCCGCCTCGCCGCTGACCCAGGCGCTGGACTGGCCGGCCACCCGCTCCCAGCTGCGCACCCGCCTGTCGCTGATCGGGCACCCGCAGATGCTGCTTCGGCTGGGCTACCCGACCAGCGACCGGACGCCGTCGACCAACCGCCGTCCGCTGGAGGACGTGCTCACGTTCGCGGGCTGAGGGGATCCCGGCCGCCGAGGGTGCCGGTCGTGGAGAGGACGGCGAGCCGCGCGAAGAGCTCCTCGGCGTACCAGCCCTCCCGGGCGGTGCGGGCGACGACGGCGGCGTGCGGAGCGCGGTCGTAGGCGAAGGCGTTCAGCGCCGCGCCGGACTCCCACACGCTGAAGGTGCCCTGCAGGCCGAGCGGTGCCTCGCCGATGCCGAGGGCCATGCGCAGGCCGGGGGAGCGGTGCAGGTCGGCCGAGACCGGCGGGACGGCGGACCAGAAGCGCACCGCCTTGCGGGTCACCAGCCGGGCGCGGGTGACGGCGGCGACCGGCCCCTCCCAGCGGGTGGGCGCCGGCCGGCCGAACGGCTCGCGGCGCGACCACAGCCCGCGCGCGCTCAGCGGCCGCAGCCGGGCGGACCACTCCTCGTCGGCGAACGCCCGCCAGCCCGGCGGCACCGGGCTCGCCGCCGCGGCGGCCGCGTCGTCCCACACGGCGAGCAGGCCCCAGCGCCGGGGGTCGGCGTCGCGCACGGTGAAGCTGCGACCGCTGCCGGTGCCCAGCAGCTTGGCGAAGCGCAGCCCGGGAACGCGGCGCAGGCGGGCCCGGTCGGTGGCCATGTGCCCGACCGCCCGCCCGACGCCCCGGCCGGACACGCCCCACAGGTGCAGGGTCACCAGCGGGCTGTCGGGCTGATCGGGCACGCGCTCGATCCTCCCTCGTCCGCGCGGGCCTGGTTGCGGGTGTTCCTCGCGCCTCGCGGGTCCTGCAGCACTCGTGAGGCGCGAGGAACGCCCGCAATGGCCGGGACGGCGGGACGGGGCCGGCCGGACCGGGCGCTCGCCGGGAGGCCGGGCGCCGCGGTCGGGCGTAGCGTTCCGTCTCACCTCAGTTCCGCCCGGGGGGTGCCATGGGGCTGCTGCGCACGACGATCGCCGTCCCTGGTGCCCTGGCGGGACTCGCCCGGGCGGTCGCCACCGGCGCCACCACGGCCCCGGTGCCGGCGGTCGGCACGGTCGGGCTGCTCACCGGGCCGGCACGGGCCACCACCCGCCTGACCCGCGCCGCGACGGAGGCGGTCAGCTCGACCGCCGGCCTGGCGCGGGAGGCGGCCCACGCCGGTGCCCGCGCCGCGCTGCCCGTCGCGCGGGCCGCCGGCACCGTCGTCACCGGCGCCGACCCGTTCCCCGACGGGCACGTCCGGGACGGCGTCGGCGCCACCCTGCACGGCCTCTTCGAGCCGCCGCTGGCCCGGCACACCCGCCGCGTCTGGGCCGAGCACGGGCACGCGCAGGTCGAGCTGGCCGCCCCCGCCGCCGAGCAGGCCCCGGAGGTCCGCTCGGCGCTGCGCCGGCACCTGGAGCGGCTCGAGGGCGTCCAGTGGGCCGCGGTCAACGACGTCGTCGGCCGGGTGCTGGTCTCCTTCGACGAGCGGCGGGTGTCGGTCGACGACGTCGTGGGCGCGGTCGCCGCCATCGAGCAGGCCCGCGGCGGCACCGGCGTCTTCCCCGACGCCCCCGACCACCCCGCCGACCTCGAGCCGCTGCTGGCCGCCGTCGCCCGCGCGGCCGTGGCCGGCGCCGGGGTCGGGGTCGCGCTGCTGGGCAGGGCGCTGCCGGTCCCGGCGCTCACCCGGCACGCCACCCTGGTGCTCGCCCTGCTGGAGTCCCAGCCGCGCGTCCGCGGCGCGCTCTCGGACCGGATCGGCCGCGTCGGCGCCGACCTCGCGCTGGCCGGGACCGGCTCGCTGCTGCACGCGCTCGCGCAGAGCCCCACCGTGCCGGCCATCAACGCCGTCGCCGCCGTCCAGGAGGCCGTCGCGGTGCGCGCCCGGCGGCAGGTGTGGCGGGCCCGCGAGGCCGAGCTGTGCCGCCCCGAGCCCGAGGACGACGCCGCCGCTCCGCTGGCCCCGCCCGGCCCCCGCCCGCGGCCGCTCCCGCGCGGGCCGGTGGAGACCTACCGCGACCGGCTGGCGCCCACCACGCTGGCCGGCGCCCTCGCCCTCGTGCCGCTCACCCGCCGGCCCGGCCGCTCGGCCGACATGCTCAAGGCGCTGACCCCCAAGGCCGCCACCTCCGGCCGGACGTCGTTCGCGGCCACCCTCGACCTGCTGCTGTGCCGCCGCGGCGTGCTGCCCATGGACGGCACCGCCTACCGGCGGCTGGACCGGGTGGACGTCGCCGTCCTCGACCCCGACGCGCTCTGCACGGGCCCGCCGGTCGTCGTCGAGGCCACCGCAGAAGCCACCTCAGAGGCCACCGCCGAGGGGGACGACGGCTGGGACGACGCCGCCGTCTGGACCCTCGCCACCCGCCTGCTCGGCCGCCAGGACGCCCCACCGTCGGGCCGGCACGTGCTGACCGTGCGGGGGCGGCGCGTGGGCAGCGTCGTCGTCGCCCGCGAGCTCGACCCGCACGCGGAGGCGCTGCTGGACGCCGCGACGTCCGCCGGCCTGCGGGTCGTGCTCCCCGAGCACCCCGGCACCGCCGAGCTCGCCCCGGCCGCCCACGAGGTCGCGCCGGCCGGCGAGCCGCTGCTCGACACCGTCCGCCGCCTGCAGGGGGGCGGGGCGGGCGTGCTGCTCGTGTCGGCCACCGACGGGCCGGCGCTGCAGGCCGCCGACGTCGCCGTCGCCCCGGTGCGCGCGGGCCGGGCCCCGGCCTGGGGCGCGGACCTGGTGACCGGCCCCGGCCTCGACGACGCCTGCCGGATCGTGGCCGCCACCCGCGACGCCCGGGCGCTGAGCCGCCGCGCGGTCGAGACCGCGATCTCCGGCAACGTGCTCGGCGGGCTGCTGGCCGCGGTCGGCGGGGCGCACACCGGTCAGCCGCGGGCCACCACCCCGGGCAAGTCGGCCACCACCTGGACCATGCTCGACGGCTCGGTCACCGCCGCGCGGGCCGCCCGCCGGCCGCCTCCGCCGCCGACCGTGCACACGCCTTGGCACGCGCTGGAGGCCGAGGAGGTGCGGCGCCGGCTGGCCGGCGCCGAGCGGGCGGCCGACGACCGGCCGTCGCGGGTGCGTGCGCTCGCCGGCCGCGCGGCCGCCGTCCCCGGGGTCGCGACGCCGCTGCGGTACGCGCGCACCGTCGTCGCCGAGCTGGCCGACCCGCTCACCCCGGTGCTCGCCACCGGCGCCGCCGCCACGGCGGTGCTCGGCGAGGCCACCGACGCCGTGCTGGTCGGCAGCGTCACCGTCGGCAACGCGCTGCTCTCCGGCCTGCAGCGGCTGCGCGCGGAGACCGCGCTGGAGTCGCTGCTGCTCGAGCAGGACGTCTGCGCGCGGCGGGAGACCGAGGGCGGCGCCGAGGAGGTGCCCGGCAGCGCGCTGCGGCCGGGCGACGTGCTCCTGGTCGAGCCCGGCGACGTCGTGGCCGCCGACGCCCGGCTGCTGGAGGCCGAGGACCTCGAGGTCGACGAGTCGAACCTGACCGGGGAGTCGCTGGCGGTGACCAAGTCGGTCGAGCCGACGCCGGGCGCCGACGTCGCCGACCGCACCGGCATGCTCTTCGACGGCACCACCGTGGTCGCCGGCCGCGCCCGCGCCGTGGTGGTCGCCGTCGGCCCCGCCACGCAGGCCGGCCGGGCGGCACGGGCCGCCGGGGGCGCCGCCCCGCCGGCCGGGGTGCAGGCGCGGCTGGCCGAGCTCACCCGCTCCGTGCTGCCGTGGACGCTGGCCGGCGGCGGCCTGGTCACCGCGCTGTCGCTGGCGTGGCGCCGGCCGCTGCGGGAGGCCGTGTCGGCGGGGCTGGCGATCGCCGTCGCCGCGGTGCCCGAGGGGCTGCCGCTGGTCGCCACCGTGGCGCAGCAGGCCGCGGCTCGACGGCTGTCCTCGCGCGGCGCCGTGGTGCGCAGCGCGCGGGTGCTGGAGGCGCTGGGCCGGGTGGACACCGTGTGCTTCGACAAGACCGGCACGCTGACCGAGAACCGGCTGCGCCTGGTCCGGGTGGCCGGCCTCGACGGCGCCGGGGAGGACGACGTCCTGGCGATGGCGGCCGCCGCCGTCCCGCCCGGCGAGGAGGACGCGCACGAGACCGACCGGGCCGTGGCCGAGGCGGCGGCCGAGCGCGGCGTCGGCCCGGACGGCGACCCCGAGGCCGCGCTGCCCTTCGCCGGCGGCCGCGGCTTCTCCGCCGCCGTCCGCGACGGCCGGCTGGTCGTCAAGGGCGCCCCGGAGGTCGTGCTGCGCCGCTGCGGCGCGTGCGCCGGCGTCCGCGAGCAGGCCGAGGCGATGGCCGGGGAGGGGCTGCGGGTGCTGCTCGTCGCCGAGCGCGGGGTCGACGGCGTGCCCGACGACCTGGCCGACGCCGCCCGCGACCTGACCGTGCGCGGCCTGGTGGGGCTCGCCGACACCGTCCGCGACTCCAGCGCCGAGGCGGTGGCCCAGCTGCGCGCCTCCGGCGTCCGCGTGGTCGTCGCGACCGGGGACCACCCCGAGACGGCCGCGGCCATCGCCGCCCGGGCCGGCGTGCCCGACGCCGACCGGGTGGTGACCGGCGCCCAGCTGGCGCGGGCGGGCGACGAGGAGCGCCGCCGGCTGGTCCGCGAGTCGGCCGTGTTCGCCCGGCTGTCCCCGGAGCAGAAGGTCACCCTGGTAGCGGCGCTGCGCGGCGCCGGCGCGACGCTGGCCATGACCGGCGACGGCGTCAACGACGCGGCGGCGATCCGGCTCGCCGACGTCGGCGTCGGCGTGGCCGGCGCGGAGTCCCCGGCCGCGCGCACCGCCGCCGACCTCGTGCTCACCGACGCCGACCTGACCCGGCTGGTCGACGCGATCGCCGAGGGCCGGGCGATGTGGGGCCGGGTGCGCGAGGCCGTGTCGGTGCTGGTCGGCGGCAACGCGGGGGAGATCGCCTTCACCGTGCTGGGCACGGCGGTCGGCGGCCGCTCGCCGCTGGGCACCCGGCAGCTGCTGCTGGTCAACCTGCTCACCGACATGTTCCCGGCGCTGGCGGTCGCGGTGGCCGCGCCGCGGCGGGCGGCCGAGGAGGGCGAGGGCCCGCTGGCCGGGCACCCGCTCGCGGCCGTGCTGGCCGCCGGGCCGCACCGCGGCTTCACCGAGCAGGTCCGCCGGGCGGTGCTGGTCCGCGGCGCGGCGACGACCGTCGGGGCGACCGGCGCGTGGGTCACCGGGCGGCTCACCGGCCCGCGCGGCCGCGCCGGCACGATGGGCCTGGCCGCGCTGATCACCACCCAGCTCGGGCAGACGGCGTGGTCGGGCCGGCGCAGCCCGCTGGTGCTGGCCACCACGGCGGGGTCGCTGGCCGTGCTCGTCGCCGTCGTGCAGACCCCGGGGCTGAGCCGGTTCTTCGGCTGCACGCCGCTGGACCCGCTGGCGTGGGGCGCCGTGCTCGCCTCGGCCGCCGCCGGGACGGCGACCGCGGAGCTGGGGCCCCGCGTCGCCGCCCGGCTGTCGAGCGGCTAGAGCGGCTCGACGGAGTCGGCCTGCATGCCGCGCTGGCCGCGGCTGGCCTCGAACTCCACCCGCTGACCCTCCTGCAGCTCGCGGTAGCCGCCGCGGTCGGGGATCGCGGAGAAGTGCACGAAGACGTCGTCGCCGCCGTCGTCGGGGGTGATGAAGCCGAAGCCCTTCTCGGCGTTGAACCAGTTCACCGTGCCCTGGCCCCGGTTGCCGCCCCCGCCGCCGCGCCGGGCCGGGCGCTCCTCGCGGCCGCCCCGCGCCGGCCGCTCCTGCCAGCCGCCGCCGCGCTGACCGCCGGCGGGGCGCCCGCCGCGGCCGCCCCCGCCGCCACCGCCGACGACCCGGACTCCCTCGGCCTGCATGCCGCGCTGGCCGCGGACGGCGTCGAACTCCACCCGCTGACCCTCCTCGAGCGAGCGGAAGCCGGACTCGTCGATCGCGGAGAAGTGCACGAAGACGTCGTCCCCGCCGTCGTCGGGCTCGATGAAGCCGAAGCCCTTGTCGGCGTCGAACCGCGCCACGGTGCCCTGCACCCGGCCGCCCTGGCCGCCCCGGCCGCCGCCCTGACCGCCGCCGTACTGACCGCCGCCGCCCTGGCCGCCGCCGTACTCCGCCCGGCCGCCGCGCTCGGACCGCCCGCCCCGGCCGCCGCCCCCGCCGCCGATGACCCGCACGGCCTCGGCCTGCAGGCCGCGCTGGCCGCGGACGGCGTCGTACTCGACCCGCTGGCCTTCCTCGAGGGAGCGGAAGCCGGACTCGTCGATGGCCGAGTAGTGCACGAAGACGTCGTCCCCGCCCTCGTCGGGCTCGATGAACCCGAAGCCCTTCTCCGCGTTGAAGCGGGCGACGGTGCCCTGCGACCGGCCTCCGCCGCCGCGCGGGGCTCCCCGCTCGCCGCGCTCCCGGCGCTCGCCGCGGTCCCCGCCCGCGCGGCCCCCGCCGCCACCGCCGCCGCCGAGCGACCGCACGCGGTCGGCCTGCGGACCCCGCTGCCCCTGGCTGGCGTCGTACTCGACCCGCTCGCCCTCCTCGAGGCTGCGGAACCCGCCCGAGGCCTCGATGGCCGAGAAGTGGACGAACACGTCGTCCCCACCGTCCTCGGGTGCGATGAACCCGAAGCCCTTCTCGGCGTTGAACCACGTGACCGTGCCCTGCGGCATCCTCTGCGCTCCTGCTCTCCGAAGACCTTCCGGGGTGCACTACCCGCCCGTGCGCGGATCCACCCCGGGACGACGGTGCCAGGTCGGTGCAACCCGGCCGACGGCGGGCCCCGATCGGGCGGTCGTTCAGGCGGCGGGACGGGCCCGCACGAGGTTCATCGCCACCATCGACAGCACCACCGTGCCGCCGCCGTCGACCAGCTCGACCCGGGTGCGCAGCAGCCCGCGGTCGGGCTTGCTGCGCGAGACGCGGGCCTCCTCGACGGTGGTCCGCAGGGTGAGCTCGTCGCCCGGCCGCACCGGCGCCCGCCAGCGCAGCTCGTCCACCCCGGGCGAGCCCAGGCTGGAGGCCGGCGACAGGTACTCGGTCGCCAGCAGCCGCATCATCAGCGCGCAGGTGTGCCAGCCGCTGGCGATCAGCCCGCCGAACGGCCCCGCGGCGGCCGCCGCCGCGTCGACGTGGAACGGCTGCGGGTCGTACCGGCGCCCGAAGTCGACGACGTCGTCCTCGGCGACCCGCAGCGGGCCGTACTCGCCGGTGGAGCCGACGGGGTAGTCCTCGAACCAGCGCTCGCCCACCCGGCCGACGGTAGCCGGGCGGGCAGACTCCCACCGTGCCGCCCCGCAAACCGCTGCCCGACGTGGTCGCACCGGGCCTGGACGTGCTGTTCTGCGGGATCAACCCGTCGCTCACCTCGGCCGCGGTCGGGCACCACTTCGCCCGGCCCGGCAACCGGTTCTGGCCGGCGATCCACCTCGCCGGGCTCACCCCGCGACGGCTCGCGCCGGAGGAGGACCGCGAGCTGCTGCGGTACGGCCTCGGCTCGACCAACATCGCCGACCGGCCCACCCGGACCGCCGCCGAGCTGACCCCGGCGGAGCTGCGGGAAGGGCTGGCCGCGCTCGCCGGCCTGGTGGCCGTCCACCGGCCGCGGGTGCTCGCCGTGCTGGGCGTGACGGCCTGGCGGCTGGCGACCGGCCGGCCGCGCGCCGCGCTGGGCCGCCAGCCCGAGCCGCTCGGCGGGGTCGAGACGTGGGTGGTGCCCAACCCCAGCGGGCTCAACGCCCACCACCAGCTGCCGGACCTGGCCCGCTGGTACGGGCAGCTGCGCCCGGGGGAGTGAACCCCGCGGGCGCGCAGGTGCTGTGCCGGACCCCGGCCAGCGCCTACGGTTCCGCGCGTGGATCCCGTCGTTCCGGAGCCCGGCGCGCTCGCGGTGCGCGTCCTCGGCGGGCTCACCGCCGAGCGGGACGGCGCCGACGTCGACCTGGGCGGCCCCCGCCAGCGCGGCGTCCTCGCCCTGCTCCTGCTGGCCCGCGGCGCGTCCGTGCCGGCCCAGCGGCTGGTCGACCTGCTGTGGGGCGACGCCGCCCCGCCCAGCGCGACCGCCGCGCTGCACTCCTACGTCTCGCACCTGCGCCGCGCCCTCGAGCCCGGCCGCGGCGCGCGGGAGCGGGGCGGGCTGCTGGTGCGCGACCGGGTCGGCTACGCCGTCCGGCTGTCGGACGACGCCGTGGACGCCTGGCGCTTCGAGCGGCTGGTCGGCGAGGGGGTCGCGGCGCCGGCGGAGCGCGCGGCCGCGCTGCTGACCGAGGCGCTGGCGCTGTACCGCGGCGAGGCCTACGCCGAGTGGGCCGGCCAGCAGTGGGCCGACGCCGAGAGCGCGCGGCTGGCCGAGCTCCGGGCGGTCGCCACCGAGCGGCTGCTCGCCGCCCGGCTGCAGACCGAGGACGCCGCCGTGCTGGTGCCGCGGCTGGAGGCGCTGGCCGCCGAGGAGCCGCTGCGCGAGGAGCGCTGGCGGCTGCTCGCGCTCGCGCTGTACCGGACGTCGCGGCAGAGCGACGCGCTCGCCGCGCTGCGCCGGGCCCGCACCGTGCTGGCCCGCGAGCTGGGCGTCGACCCCAGCCGCGCCCTGCGCGACCTGGAGGCGCAGATCCTGGCGCACGACCCGGCGCTGGCCGGCCCCGCGGCGCGCCCGCCGGCGGCCCCGGCCGCCGCGCCCGCCCCGGCAGCCGTCTCCGCAGCTCCGCCCGCACCGGCACCCGCGCCGGCGCCCGGCCGCGCGGCCGCCGGGCCCGGCCGCCCCGCCGGGGAGGACATCGTCGACCGCGACGCCGAGCTGCGCCGGCTGCAGTCCTGCGTCACCGACGCCCTGGCCGGCCAGGGGCTCGTGGCGCTGATCGAGGGGCCGGCCGGGATCGGCAAGAGCCGGCTGCTGACCGAGGCGCGGCGGATGGGGGCCGCCGGCGGGGCCCCGGTGCTGGCCGCCCGCGGCAGCGCGCTCGAGCGCGAGTTCGGCTACGGCGCGGTGCGGCAGCTGTTCGAGCCGCTGCTGGTGGACCCGGCCCGCCGCGCCCGGCTGCTCGGCGGCCCGGCCGCCGCGGCCGCCTCGGTGTTCGACGCCCCGGCCGACGCCGGGCCGGCCGTCGCCGAGCAGCGCGCCGACGCCTCCTTCGCCGTCCTGCACGCGCTGTACTGGCTGGTGGTCGACCTGACCGCCGAGGGGCCGGTGGTGCTCGCCGTCGACGACCTGCAGTGGTGCGACTCGGCGTCCCTGCGCTTCCTGGCCTACCTGGTGCGCCGGCTCGAGGGGCTGCCGGTGCTGCTGGCGGCCACGCTGCGCACCGGCGAGCCGCCCGCCGACCCCACGCTGGTCGACGAGATCGCGCACGACCCGGCGACCGTCGCCGTCCAGCCGGGTCCGCTCAGCCGGGAGGGCGTGGAGGACCTGGTCCGGCGGCGGCTCGGCGACGACGCCGCGCCGGACTTCGTGGCCGCCTGCGCCCGCACCACCGGCGGCAACCCGCTGCTGCTGCGGCAGCTGCTGCGGGCGCTGGAGGCCGACGGCGTCCGCCCCGACCGCGCGTCGGCGGACACGGTCACCGCGATCGGCTCCCGCGCGGTGTCCAGCATCGTGCTCATGCGGCTGGGCCGGATGGACGAGGCGGCCGGCGCGGTCGCCCGCGCGGTCGCCGTGCTCGGCGACGGCGCGGCGATCCCCGTGGTGGCCAGCCTGGCCGGGCTGGCCGAGGACGCCGCGGCCCGCGCCGTCGACCGGCTGGCCGAGGGGGAGATCCTCCGCGACGACCTGCCGCTGGGCTTCGTCCACCCGCTGGTCCGCGACGCGGTCTACCGCAGCCTGCCCCCGGGGCAGCGGGAGCTGGCGCACGCCCGCGCCGCCCGCGTGCTCGCCGACAGCGGGGCCAGCGCCGAGCAGGTTGCCGCCCACCTGCTGCAGGTGCCGGCCCGCGGCGAGGAGTGGGCGGTGGAGGCGCTGCACCGGGCCGCCGCGATCGCCGCCGACCGCGGCGCCCCGGAGAGCGCCGTCCCCTACCTGGTGCGCGTGCTGGACGAGCTGGCCACCGCCGACGACCGGGCGCAGACCCTGCTGCAGCTGGGGCTGCTGGAGACGCTGACCGACGGCCTGGCCGCGATCACCCACCTGCGGCAGGCGCACGCGCTGGCGCAGGACGTGGCGGTGCGCGCCCAGATCGCCGTCGTCCTGGCGCACACGCTGATCTTCGCCGGTCCGCGCGGCGAGGCGACCGCGTTCGCCACCGCGGCCGCCGCCGACCTGCCCGAGGAGCTGGTCGACGTCCGGCAGGCGCTGCGCGCGCTGGCCCGCGTCGGCGGCTACATGCACGGCGTGGACCCGGCCGTGTGGGGCGCCGAGCCGGCCGGCGAGCCGGTCGGCACCGGTCCCGGCGCCCGGATGCTCGCCGTCGCGACGGCGTGGGAGCTGGTCGTCGGCAACCGGGACCTGCCCCGCTGCGTGGAGCTGGCCCACTTCGGCCTGGCCGACGGCGTGCTGCAGGCCGCCGACCCCGGGCTGTTCTGGGTGATCGCGCCGTTCATCCTCGACATGGCCGACGAGGACATGGAGCCGTTCTGGGACGCCGCGCTCACCGACGCGCACGAGCGCGGGTCGCTGTTCGCGGCGCTGGCCACGCACCTGTGGCGCGGGCACGCGCAGTGGTGGCGCGGCGACCTCCCCGAGGCCGAGCAGTCGCTGCGCACCGCCAACGAGCAGAGCGCCCGGTGGGCGGCCCCGGCGGTGGGGATCAGCTACGGCGAGGCGTTCCTCGTGTGGGTGCTGCTCGACCGCGGCGACACCGCCGCCGCCCGGGCCTTCCTGGAGTCGGTCCGGTGGCGCAACCGCATCGGCGACGGCTCCCGGCTCAACCTCGAGGCCGAGGTGGGCGTGCTGCTCGCCGAGCGGCGGCCCGAGCAGGCCCTGGCCCTGCTGGACGCCCACCACCTCGAGGTGTCGGCCGTGGCCAACCCGGTGTGGGCCCCGTGGCGGTCGCTGCGGGCGCAGGCGCTCACCGCGCTCGGCCGCCGCGAGGAGGCGGTGGCGCTGATGACCGAGGAGGCGGCGCTGGCCCGCGCGTGGGGCGCCCGCCGCTGGGTCGGGCGCACCCTGTGGCTGCTCGGCGAGGCCCGCGGCGAGGCCGGCGCGGCCGACCTGCGCGAGGCGGTGCGGGTGCTGTCGGGCACCCAGTCCCGGCTCGACCTCGCCCGGGCCCAGGCCGCGCTGGCCCGGCTGGTGCCCGCCGAGGAGGCCGCGCCGCTGCTGCGGTCGGCGCTGGAACTGGCCGAGGACTGCGGCGCCGAGGGCGTGCGCGCGCAGGTGGCCGCGACGCTGACCGCGGCCGGCCTCGCCGTCCCGCCGCCGCGGCCGGCGACCCGGCGGCTGACCGCCACCGAGCGCCGGGTCGCGGCGATGGCCGCCGAGGGGGCCGACGCCCGGCAGATCGCCGCCTCCCTCTTCCTCACCCCGCGCACGGTGGAGGTGACGCTGGCCGGCGTCCGGGCCGCGCTGGGCGCGGCCACGGACGCCGACCTGCGGGTGGCGCTGTCGGGCTAGCCGCGGGCGGCGGCCACCGCCTCGGCCAGTCGGTGCACGCCCTCGTCGATGACGTCAGCGGTCACGCCGGAGTAGGCCAGCCGGAAGGCGTTCTGCCCGCCCTCGAGCAGGAAGTCGGTGCCGGGGACGATCGTCACGCCGCGGGCGGTGGCCTCGCGCACGATCGCCGCGACGTCGTGGCCCTCGTCCTCGGGCAGGCTCACCCACAGGAAGTAGCCGCCCTCGGGACGGCGGAAGGTCGCCTGCGGCAGGTGCCGGCGCAGCGCCTCGTCCAGGACGCCGACCCGCTCGGCCAGCGCGGTCTTCACCCGCTCCAGCGCCGCGGGGAACCGGTCGCCGGTGACGTACTGGTACACGGTGCCCTGGGCGACCATGTTCGGCGCGATGTAGGTGTTGGTCGCCCGGACCCGGATCCGGTCGATCACGCCGGGCGGCCCGACCAGGTAGCCCACCCGGATGCCGGGGCAGACCGTCTTGGAGAACGAGCACGCGTACACGACGTTCGAGCTGTCCGGGCCGCCGTCGAGCTCGAGCATCCGCGGCAGCGGCTCGCCGGTGAACCGGACGTCGACGTAGGGGTCGTCCTCGAACAGCAGGAACTCGTACTCGCGGGCCAGCGACAGCAGCCGCTCGCGCTTGGCCAGCGACAGCGTGTACCCGGCCGGGTTCTGGAAGTTGGGGATGACGTGCGCCAGCGCCGGGCGCAGCCCGCCGGCCAGCAGCGACTCGACCTCGTCGACGTCGATGCCGTCCTCCTGCAGCGTCACCAGGTGCACCTCGCCGCCGCGCTCGCGCAGGCCGAGCAGCGTCCGGTCGTAGGTGGGCCGCTCGGTGATGACCGAGGTGCCGCTGCTGACGTACTCGTCGAACAGGAACGCGTCGGCCTGCATCGAGCCGTTGGTGACCAGGACGTGGTCCTCCGGGACGCCGTGCTTCTCGGCGATCCAGCGGCGCAGCGGCACGTAGCCGATCGCCGTGCCGTAGCCGGTGACCCCCGCCGGGTCGTTCTCGAAGGCGGCCACTGCCGCCTGCTTGAGGCCGTCGACGTCGACGATGTCGGTCGAGGGGGCGCCCCGGGCGAAGGAGATCGCCGGGGGCGGCGTGGGGCGCTGCGTCTGGCCGGTGTCGGAGTCGGTCGGCGAGTGCGTCACGTCCTCGATCCTGCCGTGTGCACCCGGGCGGCGTCGCCCGGGTTCCCGGGGACCGGGACGGCGGGCCGCGGCGGACGGGAGCCGAGCAGCACGCCGGCGACCACCACGGCGCCGCAGGCCAGCTCGACGGGCGGGGTCGCCTCGCCGAACAGCAGCCACGCCGAGGAGGTGCCGACCACCGGCACCAGCATCGAGAACGGCGCCACCACGCCGGAGGGGTGCCGGCTCATCAGCGCCGTCCAGATGCCGGAGCCGCCGAGGGTGGCGACGGCGACGGTGAACGCCAGGCCGGCCAGCGCGAGCAGGCCCTCGCGGCTGCCCAGCCCGGTGAGCGAGCCGCCGATCCGGGCCGGCCCCTCCACCATCAGCGAGGCGGCGAGCATCGGCAGCGGCGGGACGACGGTCATCCACAGCGTCAGGCGGAACGGCTGCGCGGCGCGGGCCTGCCGGTTGCACAGGTTGCCCAGCGCCCAGCCCAGCCCGCCGCACAGCGTCAGCACCACCGGCAGCAGGGTGGCGCCGCCGTCCAGCCCGGCCCGGTGCACGGCGATCCCGCCCAGCCCGGCCACCGCCACCGCGGTGCCGGCCAGCTGCCGGGCGGTCAGCCGCTCGTGCAGCAGCAGCCCGGCCAGCGCGACGGTGAACGGCGCCGACGACTGCAGCACCAGCGAGGCCAGGCCGGTGGGCATGCCGGCGTCCATCGCGGCGTAGAGGAAGACGAACTGCAGGACGCCGAAGCCCAACCCGTAGCCGAGCAGCCAGCGCAGCGGCACGTCCGGCCGCGGCACCAGCAGCAGGGTGGGGACGGCGATCAGCGCGAACCGCAGCGCCACGAGGAAGAACGGCGGGAAGTGCTCGAGCGAGAGGTGGATCGCCGGGAAGTTCAGCCCCCAGACGACCGCGACGAGGAGGGCGAGGAGGCGGTCACGGGTCGGCACGCGGCCGAGCCTGCGCCGCGGTGACCGTGCAGCACCAGCGAACAGTTCTTACGGATCGTTGTAGCGTCACTGCATGGACGCGCGGGCGCTGGAGACGCTGCGGGCGGTGCGCAGCCAGGGCGGGGTCGGCGCCGCCGCCGCGGTGCTGCACCTCACGCCCTCGGCGGTGTCCCAGCAGCTGGCGGCCCTGACCCGCGAGGCCGGCGTGCCGCTCACCGAGCGGGTCGGCCGCGGCCTGCGGCTGACCGCGGCGGGGGAGGCGCTGGCCGACGCCGCGGTCGACGTGGCGGTGGCGCTGGAGCGCGCCCGCGCCGCCTGCGCGGTCTTCCTCGACCGCCCCGAGGGCGCGGTGCGGGTGTCGGCCTTCCAGAGCGGCGCCCAGCTGCTGCTGCCCGGGCTGCTCACCCGCGTCCGGGCCCTGGGCGGGATCGACCTGGAGTGCTCGGACGAGGACGTCGCCCAGGACGAGTTCCCCGGCCTGACCGACCGGGTGGACGTCGTCGTGGCACACCGGCCCGACGGCGGGGCGGGCTGGCCGAGCGCCGGGTCGCGGCTGCGCGTCGTCCCGCTGCTGCGCGAGCCGCTGGACGTCGCCGTCCCCGCCGGGCACCCGCTGGCCGGGCGGGACGCGGTGCGGCCGGGCGACCTGGTCGACGAGGAGTGGATCGCCGTCCGGGCCGGCTTCCCCGTCGCGACGGTGCTGGACGCCGTGGCCGCCGCGGCCGGGGCCCCGCCGCGGATCGCCCACCGGATCAACGACTTCTCCGTCGTCGAGGCGCTGGTCGCGGCCGGGCACGGCGTCTCGCTGCTACCCCGGCACACCGGCGGCAGCCACCCCGGCGTGCGGCTGCTGCCGCTGGCCGGGGTGCGGGCCGGGCGGCTCGTGGAGGCGCTGCTGCGCCCCGACGCGGCCGAGCGGCTCGTCGTCCGCCGGGTGCTGGACGAGCTGGTCGCCGAGGCGGCCGGGGTCGTCAGTTCGGCAGCTTCGCCGGGTCGACCTGCAGGTACAGGCGGGTGACCAGACCGTCGCGGACGGCCAGGTCGATGGTGCCGACCACGACGCCGCCCACCCTGATGACGACCCCGCTGCGGCCGTTCACCGGCTCCACCGTCGCCTCGGGCTCGACGGCCAGGTGCCGGCGCTGGGTCTCCATCACCCCGAGCAGGTAGCGGGCCACGGTCTCCGCGCCGACCACCGGCCGGCGGGCCACCCGGATCTGCGTGCCGCCGTCGGCGACGGAGGTGACCTCGGGGTCCAGCAGGGCGACCAGGCGGGCCAGGTCGCCGCCGCGGCACGCGTCGAGGAACGCCCGGACCACCCGGTCGCGCTCCGCGCCGGCCACGTCGTACCGCCGCTCGTCCCGCACGTGCCGCCGGGCCGAGGCCGCCAGCTGCCGGCAGGCCGCCGGGGTGCGCCCGACGGCCTCGGCGATCTCGCCGAACGGCACCCCGAAGACGTCGTGCAGCAGGAAGCTGACCCGCTCGGCGGGGCTGAGCCGCTCGAGGGCGACGAGGAACGCGAAGGACACCGAGTCGTCGAGCGTCACCGCGTCGGCGGGGTCCACGGGGCCGCCGGGCGCCAGCGGATCGGACAGCCGCGGCTCGGGCAGCCAGGCGCCGGCAGCCTCCTCGCGGCGGGCGCGGGCCGAGCGCAGGGTGTCCAGGCAGACGCGGCTGACGACGGTGGTCAGCCAGGCCAGCGGCTCGCGGATGCCCGCGCGCTCCTCCTCGGGCAGCCGGTGCCAGCGCAGCAGCGCCTCGGCGACGGCGTCCTCGGCGTCGTGCGTGCTGCCCAGCATCCGGTAGGCGATCGCCTGCAGCCGCTCCCGGCCGGCCGCGGGAACGCCGCCCGCCCCGCCCGCGGTCACGCCCCGGCCCCCCGACGCGGGCCGCCCGGCCACCGGTAGGCGCCGGGGCGGGTCGCCTCGGCGGCCGGAGCGGTGACGACCATCCGGCAGATCTGCTCCTTGACCGTCGCCGCGGCGCGGCCGCCGAGGTGCAGAGCGCGCGGGCTGTCGTCGGCGCGCACGACCTGCACGTAGCCGCGCCGGCGGCCCAGGCTCAGGCACTGCACCAGGTAGCCGGCCGACAGCGGGCGCGGCTCCTCGCCGCGCAGGGCGGCCAGCACGGTGGCGGCCGCGGTGCCGCCCAGCGGCAGGGCCATCGCGCAGCCCATCCGCAGGTGCGCCCCGGCCGGGCCGGCGACGGCGACGGCGTCCCCGGCGCCCACGATCCGCGGGTCGGCGGGGCTGCGCAGGGTCGCGTCGACCAGCAGCCGGCCGGTGTCGTCGACGGGCAGCCCGCTGTCGCGTGCCAGGCCGGGGACGTCGAAGGAGGCCGCGAGCAGGCACACGTCGAAGGCCTCCACCCGGCCGTCGGCGAGCACCGCCTTGCCCTCCTCCAGGGCGGCGACGGCGGTCCGCTCGGCCACCTCCACGCCGAGCCGGCGCAGGGCGCGCAGCAGCGACCGGCGGGCCGCCGGCCGCATGGTCGGCACCAGCGGGCCGGCGGCCAGCAGGCGCACGTGCGCGTCGGGGTGCCGCTCGGCGACCTCGGCCGCGGCCTCGACGCCGGTGAACCCGCCGCCGACAACGGTGATCCGCACGCCGGAGCCGACCGCGCGGATCGCCGTGGCGGCGGCCGCCGCGCCGTCGAGGTCGCCGAGCAGGTACGCGTGCTCGCGGGCGCCGGGAACCGGCGCGGCGGCGGTGCTGCCGACGGCGTAGACGAGCCGGTCGAACGGCAGCGCCCGGATCCCGTCGGCGGTGGCGACCCGCACGGTGCCCGCACCCGGGTCGACCCGCTCGGCGTACCCGACGACCAGCTCGGCGTCCGGGTGCAGGAGGCCGGCCAGTGGGCGGCTCACCGACTCGCGGGAGCCGGCCGCGAGCTCGTGCAGCCGCACGCGCTCCACGAAGTCGGGCCGCGCGTTGACGACGGTGACCTCCACCGCCGGGCGCTCCGCCGGGGAGAGCGACCCCAGGAGCCGGTTGGTGGCGATCAGGCCGGCGTAGCCGGCGCCCACGACGACGACGCGGGTGGCAGCGGTGCTCATGGTGGTCCTCCTGGTTCCGGGGTCTCACCTCCCTGACGGGGCAGGCGGCCGAGATGTGAGGCCGGCGGGTGGCGATCCTGCACGGGCCCGGACCGGGTGCCCAAGGCAGGGGTTAATATAGGTTGACGCTTATATCCGTCTCTGCTTATATACAAGCCGTGCACGCGTTCGACGTCCTCGGTGACCCGGTCCGGCGCCGGGTGCTCGAGCTGCTCGCCGCGGGCGAGCAGAGCGCGGGCGCGGTCACGGCGGTCGTCCGGGAGGAGTTCGGCATCTCCCAGCCGGCCGTCTCGCAGCACCTGCGGGTGCTGCGGGAGAACGGCTTCGCGACCGTGCGCGCCGAGGGTGCGCGCCGGCTGTACGCGGTCGACCCCACCCGCCTGCGCGAGGTCGACCAGTGGCTGGACCGCTTCCGGCGGTTCTGGGAGCAGCGCCTCGACGCGCTGGGCACCGAGCTGGCCCGCGGCGCGCGGAGCCGGCGCGCCGCCACCACCCCGCCGTCCGGGTCCCCGGCGGCCGATCCCGAGGAGGACACGTGAAGGACCTGATCGACGAGCTCGGCGCCGCGACCCGCGCGGTGGAGCGGCGGCCCGGGGACGACGGTGAGCTGGTGTCCGTCGTCGTCCGGCGGAGCTATCCGTTCCCGGCCGACGACGTGTGGGACGCGGTGACCGACCCCGGGCGGCTGGCGCGCTGGTTCGGCCCGGTCAGCGGCGACCTGCGGCCCGGGGGCTCCTTCTCGGTGGAGGGCAACGCCGGCGGCGACGTGCTGGCCTGCGAGCCGCCACGGCTGCTGCGGGTGAGCTGGGGCGCGCCGGAGAGCGTGGTGACCGTCCGGCTGTCGGCGACGGGGGAGTCGACGACGCTCGAGCTCGAGCACACGGTGCCCGTCGCCTTCGCCGGCAGCGGCGCCGGCGCGCTGTTCGTCGGGCCCGGGTGGGACGTGTCGATCGTCGGCCTCGGCCTGCACCTGGCCGGCGCCGAGGTGGGCGACCCGGGGGCGTGGGAGTCGACGCCGGAGGTGCGGGCGCTGTCCGCCGCGACCGTCGAGGAGTGGGAGCGGGTCGTGACCGCCAGCGGGACCGCCACCGCCGAGGAGGTCGCCGGGGCGGTGGCCGCGGCGCGCGCCCAGTTCGCGCCCGACCCCGTCTGACCGGCGTCGGCCCCTCGGCGGCGGGGCAGGATGGCCGCGTGCCGCGCCTCCTCGTCGTCCACCACACCCCGTCGCCGGCGCTGCAGGCGGTGCTGGAGGCCGTCCGCGAGGGCGCCGCGATGGTGGAGGAGGCCGAGCTGGAGGTGCGGCCGGCGCTGTCGGCGGGCGCGGCAGACCTGCTCGCCGCCGACGGCGTCCTGCTCGGCACGCCGGCCAACATCGGGTACATGTCCGGGGCGCTCAAGCACTTCTTCGACACCGTCTACTACCCCTGCCTGGACGCCACCGTGGGCCTGCCGTTCGGGGTGTACGTGCACGGCAACGACGACACCGCCGGGGCGCTGAGCAGCATCGCGAAGGTGACCGGGGCGCTGCGGTGGAAGCAGGTCGCCGCGCCGCTCAGCCTCACCGGCGCCCCCGGGCCGGCCGACCTCGAGGCGGTCCGGGAGCTCGCGGCGACGGTCGCGGTCAGCCTCTGAGCGCGGCGGCCCGGGCGGCGCTCACCCGGCCGCGCTCACCGGGCCGCGCTCACCGGGCCGCGCCTGCCGGCGCCGGCGCCGCGAGCGCCCGCAGCATCGCCGGGGTGTCGAGGTAGGCCTCGAACCGCGTCACCCGGCCGCCGGCGAGGGTGAACACGTGCACCTCGGGGACGTCGAAGGGCGCCCCGGTGGCCCGCACCGTGCCGCGGGTGCGGCCGACCTGGACGACGTGCCCGGCGCCGTCGGCGAACAGCCGCTCGGTCTCCGGGTGCGAGTCCAGGTGGGTGACCAGCGTGGTCAGGAAGTGCCCCAGCCCGGCGTGCCCGGTGTGGGCGCCGCCCCAGGGCAGCCCCGGCGACTGGACGACCGTCCCGTCCTCGGCGAACAGCGCCATGATCCGCGGCACGTCGCCGCGGCCGAAGGCGTCGTAGACCTCGCGCACCAGCGTCAGGTCCTGCTCGGTGGTCTCCATCGGGATCCTCCTCGATCGGTGGTGCACCCAGGCTGGCCGGGGCCACCCCGCCGGGTCGTGGACGTTCCTGCTGCGCGCGTGGACGTCCCTGCTCAGCGCCCCCGGGCCGCCGCGCGGACCGCGGCCGGCGTCGCGCCCAGCGCCCGGCGCACGTGCCGGGTGAGGTGGCCGGCGTCGGCGAAGCCGCAGCGCGCGGCGACGGCGGCGATCGGCACGTCGGTGCCGACGAGCAGCTCCCGCGCGCGGGCCACCCGGCGGCCGAGCACGTACCGGTGCGGGCTGCTGCCGGTGGCGGCGCGGAACTGCCGGCTGAAGTGGAACTCGCTGACGTGCGCGAGGGCGGCCAGCCCGGCGACGGTCAGCGGCTGGGCGAGGTGGTCCTCGACGTGCCGGGTCACCCGCGCCAGCTGGGCCCGGGACAGCCCGCGCGGCTCGGCGGCCGGCGGCGGGACGGCGGTGTGGTCCCGCGCGAGCGCGGCGACCAGCGCGGTGGCGAGCGCGTCGAGGGCGAGCCGGCCGAGGTCGCTGCGGTCGGCCAGGCCGGTGTGCAGCAGCCCGGCCAGCGGGGAGACGGCGGGGGAGCGGGCGCCCACCACGGGCAGCAGCTCCAGGCGCCGGCCGGCGGGGACCTCGTCGAGCAGCGCCGGCGCCACCGTGACGACCAGGGAGGTGACCGGCTGCGGGACCCCGTCGAGGCTGCGGACGGCGAACGGCAGGCCGGCCGGGACGACGGCGACGTCCCCGGGCAGGCCGGGCGTGGCGGTCTCGGCGTCGCCGAGGGTCTCCAGCAGCCGGTAGGGCCGCCCGACGTTGACGTAGACGCGGTGCTCGACCGCCGGCGGGACGACGCTCTCGGCCAGCGGCCCGCCGACCGGCAGCAGGGCCAGCCCGGGGCGCAGCTCGAGCGGTTCCACGGCACCTCCCGTCCGTCGGCCGGGATGATCCGCCCTGCGGGCCGGGGACGTCGACGGGTCCGCGCGCGGCGGGAACGAGCCGAGCCCCGCTCACCGGCCCTTCCCCCGAAGGCCCGTGAGCGGGGCTCGTTCCCCCGTGCTCTCGCCGCCGGTCCCCCGTGGCCCGGCGACAGGGAGGACTCTGCCGACCGCGCCGCAGGGTCTCCGCAAGGCGACCGCGAGGTCCCCGCGAGGAACGCGCCGGTGGTTCGCTGGCCGCGTGCCCGACGATCTCGAGGGCTGGGACACCCCGCGCATGCGGGTGCTCCTGGCCCGCGCTCTGCTGGTCTCGGTGGTCTCCGCCGCCAGCACGCCCGCGGAGTGGCTGGTGCCGGTCCTCCGCACGGCCGCGGGGAGGCGCGGCGTCCACCTCGGCCCGACCACCGCGGCGCTGCTCGCCGTCGCGCTGGCGGTCGAGCAGGTCGAGGGACCCGAGCGGCCGGGCCGGCGGGCGCGGTCCGCGGCCGCCTCGGATGCGCTGGTCCTCGGACCGGCGGCCGTGCTGCCCGTCTGCGCCGCGGCGGTCCCGTCCCTCGTCGTCCTGCCCCGCCGTTCGCCGCTGTGGGGCTGGGCCGTGGCCGCCGCGGGCAGGTTCGCCGTCGCCACGGTCATCGCGTGGGACGACGAGCGGCGCAAGCGGCGCGAGGCCGCGGGCTGAGCGGTTCCGAACCGCCCGCAGCGTGGCCGGGGCGGGCCGGCCGGAGGCGTGGGCCCGCGGCGGGACGGCAGGGGGAGCG
This sequence comes from Blastococcus sp. SYSU D00868, assembly GCF_054050575.1. Taxonomy (NCBI): domain Bacteria; kingdom Bacillati; phylum Actinomycetota; class Actinomycetes; order Geodermatophilales; family Geodermatophilaceae; genus Blastococcus; species Blastococcus sp. SYSU D00868. Next base: position 12,421 of record NZ_JBJGZO010000031.1, on the reverse strand, counting down.
GCCCGCCCGCGAGGGGGAGCGCGGGCGGGCCGCGGACGGCGTGCGGGCCCACGGGCGCGCCGTCCCGGCGCGCGGTGCCGCCCCCCGAGGTGGCGGGCGCCGCGCGACCAGTCGGTCTTCGGCGCCGGCGCCCCCGGCGGTTCACCCGGGGCGGCGCCCCCCCGGGCGGCGCTCAGCCCGCCGGGCGCCAGCCCAGTGCCGGGCCGAGGCGGCCGGCGACGTCGGTGAGGATCTGCTCGTAGTCCGCGTCGGCGAAGCTGAACGGCAGGGCGAACACGACCTCGTCGACCTCCCGGAACCCGGCGTGCGCGTACAGCTGCTCGGCGATCGCCTCGGCCGGCCCGATGAGGTCGCGGGCGAACAGCATCCGCCCCGGCCCCTGCGGCGCCGTCGTCCGCGGGGTCCGCGCCGCGACGTACGCCTCGTACCGGGCGCGCTGGTCGGCCGTCGCGCCGTCGGTGGGGATGACGACCAGGCCCTGCGAGGCCCGGCCGGCCGGGTGCGCGGCCCGGAAGGCCCGCAGGTGCGCGGCCTGCAGCCCGGCGAAGTCGGTGGGGTCCACCCCGTCGACGTCCCCCGACCGCACCACCGAGCTGGTCAGCAGGTTCATCCGGTTCTCCCCGGCCCACACCGCCGAGCGCAGCCCCGCGCCGCCGTACCACATCCGCGCCCGCAGCCCCGGCGAGTGCGGCTGCACCCGGTCGGAGAACTCCTCGACCACGCCCTCGCGGCCGGAGAAGGTGCCGGCCGGTTCCCCGGCGACGAACCGCAGCAGGCGCCGCACCCGCTCGTAGGAGAAGTCCTCGGCGTCGGCGGTGTCGGGGTAGAGGGACGCCCGGACGTCGTCCCAGTGCATCGGCGGGCCGACGCTCACGCCGGGGTTCAGCCGCCCGCCGGAGAGGACGTCGACGGTCGCCCAGTCCTCGGCCAGCCGCAGCGGGTTCTCCCAGCCCAGCGGGGTGACCGCGGTGCCCAGCGCGATCCGCCGGGTGCGCTGGGTGGCCGCCGCCAGCACCGCGACCGGCGAGGAGATGCCGTACTGCAGGTGCCGGTGGCGGAACCAGGCGCTGTCGAAGCCGAGGCGCTCGCCCAGCTCGACCACCCGCAGCGTCGTCTCGTGCCCCGGCCCGGGGTCGGCCGGGTCGAACGACCCGATGGTCAGGAAGCCCAGCTCCCGCAGCGGTGTCCCCGGCTCCGGCATCCCAGCTCCTCGATCGACTGGGTGGGGATCCAACCGGACGGGCATGCTGGTCCGGGCAGAGAGGGGTCCTCCCGTGGCCGAGGTCGTCGTCTTCCACTCCGTGCACGGGCTCACGCCCGGGGTGCGCGCGTTCGCCGGCACGCTGGGGGACGCCGGGCACACCGTGCACGCCCCCGACCTGTTCGACGGCCGGGTCTTCGCCGACCTCGCGAGCGGGTCGGCGCACGCGCGGGAGATCGGGTTCGACACCGTCGTCGCGCGGGGACGGCGGGCCGTCGACGGGCTGCCCGGCGGCTGCGTCTACGCCGGCTTCTCCCTCGGCGTGCTCCCCGCGCAGGCGCTGGCGCAGACCCGGCCGGGCGCCCGCGGCGCGCTGCTGTACTCCGGCTGCGTGCCGGCCACCGCCTTCGCCGACCGCTGGCCGGCCGACGTGCCCGTCCAGGTGCACGGCATGGCCGGCGACGAGGTCTTCGCCGGCGAGGGCGACCTCGACGCCGCCCGCACCCTGGTCTCCTGCGCCGCGGACGGCGAGCTGTACCTCTACGCCGGCACGGCGCACCTGTTCGCCGACCCCGGCCTGCCGGGCTACGACCCGGACGCCGCCCGGATGCTCACCGCGCGCACCCTGGGCTTCCTGGAGCGGGTCGGCTAGTAGTGGATGACGCCGCGGCTGCCCCCGCCGACGGCGATCGACTCCCCGGTGACGCCGGCGCTGCGGGGCGAGGCGAGGAAGACCACGAGGTCGGCCACCTCGGCGGCCGTGACGAGCCGGCCGATGCTCGTGCCCGCGGCCAGCCGCCGGGCCGCCTCGTCCTCGCCCACGCCGTCGCGCGCGGCCCGGTCTGCGACCACGGCGGCGGTGCGCTCGGTGACCGTCGTCCCCGGGTGCACGCAGGTCACGGTGATCCCGGCCGGGCCCAGCTCGTCGGCGAGGTTGGCCGTCATCGCGGCGACGGCGACGTTGCGCACCGACCCGACCAGCGAGCCGGTGCGCCGCGCGTTCAGGCCGCTGACGTTGACGATCCGGCCGTACCCGGCGGCGGCCATGTGCGGCGCCACCGCCCGCGCGCAGCGCAGGTAGCCCAGCACCTTGGTCTCCAGCTCGGTGCGGACGGCGTCGTCGGTCAGCTCGCCCAGCGGCGGCGTGGGGCCGGCGGAGGCGGGCCGCGCCGCGCAGTTGACCAGGACGTCGACCCCGCCCCACTCGGTGACGACCCGGTCCACCATCGCCCGGACGGCGGCGTCGTCGGTGGTGTCGGCCGACAGCGGCAGCACCGGCCTGCCGGAGCGGGCCACCCGGTCGGCGGCCGCGGCCAGCCCGGCGGCGTCCCGCGCGACCAGCGCCACCGATGCGCCCTCGGCGGCCAGCGCCTCGGCGACCGCCAGCCCGATGCCGCGGCTCGCGCCGGTCACGATCGCCCGCCGTCCGCCCAGTCCCAGGTCCACGCGGACATCCTGCCGGGTCGGCCGGGTGCAGGCTGGGGCCATGGCAGCTCGCCCGCGGGTCCTCGTCGCCCCCGACTCGTTCAAGGGGTCGCTGACGGCCGCGGAGGCGGCCGCCGCCCTGGCCCGCGGGTTGCGCCGGGGGGCGCCGGACGCGGACGTCGTCGAGCACCCGGTGGCCGACGGCGGCGAGGGCACCGTCGACCTGGTGCTGCGGCACGGGTTCGCGCCGGTGCCGGCCCGCGTCGCCGGGCCGCTCGGCTCGCCGGTGGAGGCCGCGTTCGCCGTCCGCGGCGACACGGCCGTGGTGGAGGCGGCCGCGGCGGCCGGGCTCGGCCGGCTGCCCGGCCCGCCCGACGACGCCACCGCCCGCACCGCGACCACGGCCGGCGTCGGGCAGCTGCTGGCCGCCGCGCTGGACGCCGGGGCGCGGCGGGTCGTGCTCGGTGTCGGCGGCAGCGCCACCACCGACGGCGGCGCGGGCGCGGTCGCCGCCCTCGGCGCGCGGCTGCGGACGGGGGGCGGGACGCCGGTCGGCCCGGGCGGCGCGGGCCTGCTGGACCTCGACCGGCTGGAGCCCGGCGGCCTCGACCCGCGGCTGGGCGACGCCGAGCTGCTGGTGGCCTGCGACGTCGACAACCCGCTCACCGGGCCGGCCGGGGCCGCGGCCGTGTACGGCCCGCAGAAGGGCGCCGGGCCGGACACGGTCGCCCTGCTCGAGCGGGCGCTGACCCGCTGCGCGGACGTCGCCGCCGCCGCCACCGGCCGCGACCTGCGCGACCTGCCGGGCGCCGGCGCGGCCGGCGGGCTGGCCTTCGGCGCGGCGGCGCTGCTCGGCGCGCGGATCGTGCCCGGCATCGGCTTCCTGCTGGAGCTCACCGGCTTCCCCGCGGCGGTCCGCGGCGCCGACCTCGTGGTGGTGGGGGAGGGCCGGCTGGACGCGCAGAGCCTGCGCGGCAAGGGCCCGCTCGGGGTGGCCGCGGCCGCCGGCGCCGCCGGTGCGGCGGTGGTCGCCGTGGCCGGGCGCTGCGACCTGACCGAGGCGCAGGCCCGCGACGCCGGGCTGGCCGGGGTGTACCGGCTCGCCGACCTGGAGCCCGACCCGGCGCGCAGCATGCGGCGCGCCGCGGAGCTGCTCGAGGACGTCGGCGAGCGGATCGCGACCGACCGGCTCCGGTGAGGCCGAGGGGTTCAGCGCCAGGCCGGCGCGGACGCCACCGCCCCGTGCGCCCAGGGCGGGCTGCCGGGCGGGGCGACCACGGTGACCGCGCCGCCGTCCGCGGGGAGCTCGACCAGGTGGGGCGCCGGGTCGGGATCGGCGTCCCCGGCCCGGTCCGGGACGCGGCCGGCGGCGAGCAGCCGCGCCGCCGTGCGCGCCAGCGCCAGCTCGGCCGACCACGTGCCGCCCCCGGCGCGCCGGCGGGCGAGCGCGCGCAGCGCCGCCGCGGCCGCCAGGTGCCCGGTGGCGTGGTCGAGCACCTGCGCCGGCAGCGCCCCCGGCGCGCCGTCCCGGCCGCAGACCGCGGCGATCCCGGTCGCCGCCTGCACCAGCGAGTCGAAGCCGCGGCGCCGTCCCCACGGGCCGGTCGTGCCCCAGGCCGACAGCCGCACGACGACCAGGTGCGGGTGCCGGACCGCCAGCTCGGCGGGGTCGAGGCCGAGGGCCTCGAGCGCGCCGGGCCGGTACCCGAGCAGCAGGACGTCGGCGCCGGCCAGCAGCTCCTCCGCGGTCGCGCGCCCGCTGCGCGCGGCCAGGTCGAGCACCGCGGTGCGCTGGCCGGAGCCGGTGTCGGCGAGGGTCCCGGGGTCCTCGGGCAGCCGCGGGCTCTCCAGCCGCAGCACGTCGGCGCCGTGCGCGGCCAGCGTCCGGGCGGCCACCGGCCCGGCGATCACCCGGGTCAGGGCGAGCACCCGGGGCCCGCCGGGCGGCACGTCGCGGGGCGGGGCGTCGCCGGCCCGCCCGACGGTGAGCAGCGGCAGGTCCGCCACCGCCCGGCCCGGTGCCGAGGCGCGCCAGGCCTGCTCGGTGCGGACGGCGGCCGCCGCGCCGCCGGCCGCCACCACCGCCTCCTCCAGCTCGGCCCCGGTCATCGCGGCCGCGGCGGCGTCCGGGTCGCGCTCGCCCAGCACCGCCAGGACCGCCGCGCGGTGGTGCGGGTAGTTGGCGTGCAGCCGCGCCCAGCCGTCGGCGGTGCGCCAGAACCGGGACATCGGGGCGAACCCCGGCCCGACCGGCCGCCCGCCGCGGGTGACGAACCGCTCGCTGCGGACGGCGAGCCCGACGTGCCGGGCGTCCAGCTCCAGGGGGGCGGCCGCGCCGGTGCACTCCCGGGCGGCCAGCAGCTGGGCCGCCACGGAGGCGAGCGCCAGCTCCCCGGCCGCCAGCGGCCCGGCCAGCCCGGTGCTCCCGCGCACGGTCACCGGCGCGGGCAGTGCCCCGCCGCCCAGCGCCGTCCACACCTCGTCGAGGAGCGGGATCACGCCGACTCCCGGACCGCCGCCGGGCCGGCGAAGGTGCGCCGGTAGGCCAGCGGCGTCGTCCCGAGCTTGCCGAAGTGGTGGCGCAGCACCGCGCCGGTTCCCCAGCCCACCTCCGCGGCGACGGCGTCGACCGGCAGGGTCGTGCTCTCCAGCAGCTCGCGGGCGCGCTGCAGCCGCATCCGCGTGACCCAGGCGGCCGGCGTCGTCCCGCAGGTCTCGGCGAAGCGGCGGGCCAGCGTGCGGGGCGACACCAGCGCCCTGCGCGCCAGCCGCTCCACCGACAGGTCCTCGTCCAGGTGGGCCAGCGCCCACTCCTGCAGCGCGGCGACGTCGTCGTCGGCGGCGCGGGGGAGCGGGGTGGCCACGTACTGGGCCTGACCGCCGTCGCGGTGCGGCGGCACGACCATCCGGCGGGCGATCCGGGCGGCGACCGTGGCGCCGTGCGCCTGGCGGACCAGGTGCAGGCAGGCGTCGATCCCGGCCGCGGTGCCGGCGCTGGTGACGACGGCGCCGTCGTCGACGTAGAGCACGTCGGGGTCGACCCGGGCGGTCGGGTAGCGCTCGGCGAGCTCGGCGGTGTTCATCCAGTGGGTGGTGCACGGCCGCCCGTCCAGCAGCCCGGCCTCGGCGAGCACGAAGGCCGCGCTGCAGATGGACAGCACGCGGGCGCCGCGGGCGACGGTCTCGCGCAGCAGCCGCACGACGCCCTCGGGGGCGGTCTGCCCGAGCGGCCGCGCGGGGACGGCGACCAGGTCGGCCTCCGCCGCGCGGTCCAGCCCGTCGGCGACGTCCAGCGCGAAGCCCATCGAGGTGGGCACCCGGCCGGGCTCGTCGGCGACGACGGCGAAGTCGAACGCCGGGACCCCGTCGGCGGTGCGGTCGATGCCGAAGACCTCGCAGACGACGCTGAGCTCGAACGGCGAGACGCCGGGCAGCGCGACGGCCACCACCGAGCGCAGCGGGTACCGGCCGCTCACGGCACCAGCGGCTGGGCCAGGACGGCGGCCGCCGCGGCGCGGTCGCCGGTCACGGTGAGCCGGTCGTCGTCGAGGTCCGCCCGCCGCCACAGCAGCAGCGCCAGGGCCTCCTCCGGCCCGGCCACCTCGGCCGCGGGGTCCGGCCCGAGGGTCCAGCTGCCGGAGGGGGCGGTGAGCCGCAGCCCGTGGGCGAGCGGGGCCATCCGGCCCAGCCGCTCCTGGCGGGGCTGCATGGTGTCGACCACCTCGGCGACGCAGTCGGCGGCGACGGCGGGGTCGACCTGCGCCCCGACGCCCAGCGCGGCGGCCAGGTCGAGGCGGTGGACGAGCGTCTCGTGCGCCTGCCGCCGCGTCCACCAGGCGACCGTGCCGGGGCCGGTGAGGGTCACGCACGGGCGGCCGGGGTCGTCGAGGGCGGCGCGCAGCTCCGCGGCGGCGGCCGGGTGGTCGCCGGGCCCGGTCGACCGCCACAGCGGCCGCATGTCGGGCAGCTCCTCCGCCGGGGCGGTGCGGGCGGCGAGCGCGGCCCACCGGTGCACGGTCGCCAGGTGCCGCACCAGGACGGCGGCGGTCCAGTCGCCGCAGGTCGGCACCGGCAGGTCGGCGGGGGCGCGGGCGGCGAGCGCGGCGAAGGCGTCCTGCTCGCCGGTCAGCGCGGCGAGGTGGTCCAGGGCGGGCAGGCGTGCGGTGTCCACGGCCGCCAGCCTGCCGCCCGTGCCCGCCCGCGGACCAGTGGCCGAGGTGCCAGCACCCGTCGAATTCCTGCCAGCGGATCAGCGCTGGTCGCCGCCGTGCGCGTTCACCCAGACGACCCAGGCCTCGCACTCCCGCTGCCACCGCTCCTCCTGGAGGTCGGTGACCTCGGAGGTGTCGATGCCGAGGAAGGAGGCGTTGTCGGCGACGATCTCGCAGTCCGTGGGCGCGAGCTCGTCCGGCTCGACGTCGCGGAGCACCTGCACGTACCGGTTGTCGGGGCTGACCCGCGGGCCGCTGAGCTCGTCGAAGCCGCCGCACGCGGCCAGCGTGCCGGCCGCGGCGAGGAGGGACAGGGACGTGATGATCTTCCTCATGCCCGAGTGGTCGGCCCGCGGCGCCGGGCTCTCCATCCCCCGCGGGGGTGATTCCGGGACCGGGTCGTCCGGAACCCCGGCCGGCCGAGGGGTCAGGCGTGCGTCGCGGTCACCACGTGCGCGGTGACCTCACCCCGCACCGGTCCCTCGCCCACCTCGGCGGCCATGTGCGCGGCGACGGCGCGGACCATGTCGGCCAGCTCGCCGTGGCCCGCCAGCGCCGCGCGCAGCGGGGTGCCGCGGACGAACCCCTCCGCCAGCTCGGCGACCGACGCGGTCTCGCCGACCAGCCGCACCGTCTCCAGCCGGGCGTCGAGGCCCCCGGCCGCGAGGTCGCGGGCGATCCGCTCCGGGTCGGCGTAGCCGTGCGGCACGCGCGCGACGAAGTCCGGCGGGTCGTCGGGCACGACCGCGGCCACGGCCCGGTGCAGCGCCGCCGGGAGGGTGGACCGCGCGACGTCGTCCCAGATCGTGAACAGCGCCGTGCCCCCGGCCGCCAGCGCGCGGGCCGCCTCGGCGTAGGCGGCCGGCCGGTCGGGGAAGAACATCGCGCCGAAGGAGCAGACGACCAGGTCGGCGGCCGCGTCGGCCACCGGCAGCGCGAGGGCGTCGGCGACGGCCCACCGCGCCCGGGGGACGCCGGCCGCGCCCCGGGCCGCCATGGCGGGGTTCAGGTCGGTGGCCAGCACGTACGCCCGGGGCAGCGCCGCGCACACCTGGCGGGTGACGATCCCGGTGCCGGCGGCGACCTCCAGGACGCGGGCCGGCCCGAGCCGGGCCGCGCGGCCGGCCAGCTCGCGGGCGAACGGGGCGAAGAGGGCGGGCCCGAGCAGCCGGTCGTAGGTCGCGGGCATGTCCTCGACCCACACGGCGTCGGCGGAGGTCATGCCCCCACAGGGTGGCCCGGTGCGCGCCGCGGCGGAAGGACCGTGGGCCCGGCGTCGACCGGCGGGGCCGCGGTCGCGGCGTTACGGTCGGCGTCGGTCCAGGTCAGGCCCCCGGGAGTCGCCGCATGAACCTCGAGAAGGTGGTCTTCGGCTTCTTCGTGCTGCTCGCCGCGACCCTGAACTTCGGGTTCTTCATCGGCGACATCGACGACCCGGCCGTGCACAACCGGTGGGAGCTCTACGCCGCGGTGGTGGTCAACCTCGTGGCCACGGTGCTCAAGTTCGGCGACCGCACGCAGATCGGCGCCGTCCACCTCGCCACCAGCCTGGTCGCCGACCTGCAGCTCATCGCCGCCACGGTCGTCTACGTCTACGCCGAGCACGTCAGCACCGAGGGGCTGACCGCCGAGGCGACCTCCAGCGTGGTCTCCCTCTCCGGCGGCGCCCTGCTGGCCAACGTGGTCTCCCTCGTGCTGCTCATCGTCGAGACCGTCTCGTTCCAGCGGCGCTGAGGCGGTCCGTCGTGGGCGGGGTGCTGCGGGCCTTCTGGGGGTTGCTGACCGGGGCGCCGTCGGGGTCGGGGACGCCCCCGCACCGGCGGATGCGCCGCCGGCACCCCGCCGTCGCCCGCGCCCAGGAGTCCGGCGCGGTCTTCGTCGTGCTGCGCCGCCTGCGGGCGCCGCTGATCACGCTGATCCTCGTCTTCACCGTCAGCGTGGTCGGGCTGAGCCTCGTCCCCGGCCAGGACGCCGAGGGCGACCCGGCCCGGATGAGCGTCTTCGACGCCTTCTACTTCATGAGCTACACGGCGACGACGATCGGCTTCGGCGAGCTGCCCAACGAGTTCACCTACGCCCAGCGGCTGTGGGTCACCGGCTCGATCTACCTGACCGTGGTCGGCTGGGCCTACGCCATCGGCGCCGTCCTCACCCTGCTGCAGGACCGGGCCTTCCGCCGGGCGCTGACCACCGGGCACGTGACCCGCAAGGTGGCCCGGCTGCGCGAGCCGTTCCTGCTGGTGGCCGGCTACGGGCAGACCGGCGAGCAGCTGGGCGAGGCCTTCGACGCGCTGGGCCGCCGGTTCACCGTCGTGGACCGCGACGAGAGCCGGATCGACGTGCTGGAGCTCAACACCTCGCACGCCGACGTCCCCGGCCTGGTCGGCGACGCCCGCGACCTGCACGCGCTGGTCGTCGCGGGCCTGGACCACCCGTGGTGCGAGGGCGTGGTCGCGCTGACCAACGACGACCAGGCCAACCTCGCCGTCGTGATGAGCACCGCGCTGCTGCGCCCGGAGCTGCCGGTCGTGGCCCGGACGACCTCCGGGGTGGTGGCCGAGCGGATGCGGGCGTTCGGGTCGCCGACGGTGATCAACCCGTTCGACCGGTTCGGCGACCGGCTGCGGCTGGCGCTGCGCGCGCCGGCGTCCTTCCAGCTGACCACCTGGCTGGAGAGCGGGCCGGGCGCCGAGCTGCCCGAGCGCCGGGAGGCCCCCGCGCCCGGGCGGTGGGTGGTCGCCGGCTACGGCAGCTTCGGCCGGCACTTCGCCCGCGACCTGCGCGCCGAGGGCCTGGAGGTCGTCACGATCGACCCCACCCCGACCGACGGGGAGGACCCCACCGTGGTGGGCGACGCCTCCGACCCCGACGTGCTGCGCGACTCCCGGTTGGTGGGCGCGGTCGGCTTCGTCGCCGGCACCGACGACGACATCACCAACATGTCGCTGGTGGCCGAGGCCCGCCGGATCGCCCCGGACGTGTTCGTCGCCGCCCGGCAGAACTCGCCGGCCAGCGACCCGCTGTTCGCCGCGCTCGAGGTCGACGCCCTGCTGGTGCCCACCGCCGTCGTGGCGCACGAGGCGTACGCGCAGCTGTCGACGCCGCTGCTCTGGCGCTTCCTGCGCGGGCTGCTCGAGCGCGACGACGCCTGGGCGGCGGGGGTGACCGAGCGGCTGCTGCAGGACTGCGGCCGGCACCTGGACCCGCTGTGGAAGGTGCGGCTGGACGAGGCGGAGGCGCCGTCGCTGGGCGGCTGGCTGGCCGGCGGGCGGCTCACCCTGGGCGACCTGCTGCGCAACCCCGTCGACCGCGACCGGCGGCTGGCCGCGGTGCCGCTGGTGCTCAAGCAGGGCGCGCAGCACCTGCTCGCGCCGGAGGACGACGTGGTGCTCGGGCCCGGCGACGAGCTGCTGTTCGCCGGCCGCCCCGCCGTCCGCCGGGCGTTGGAGGCCACGCTGCTCGACGACGCCGTCCCGGAGTACCTGGTCACCGGGCGGCGGGTGGCCTCGGGCTGGCTGTGGCGCAAGCTCAGCCGCCGGGTGCCCGAGCCCTCGCGCTGAGTGACGGTCCGCACCGATCCGGCTCCCGATCGGCCGATCGGGGTGTGACGGCCGCTGGGGCGGGAACCCTCAGGAGGGCGCGGGAGCAGGCCCGCGGTGGGGGAACGAGGGTGATTCGGAGTGACGACCGTCGAGCAGGGACGACGGCTCCTGGGGGGCCGGTACGAGCTCCAGGAGCGCATCGCCGCAGGCGGCATGGGCGAGGTCTGGCGCGGTCGGGACGTCGTGCTGCAGCGCGACGTCGCGGTCAAGGTGCTGCGCAGCGAGTACGCCGACGACCCCACGTTCGTCGAGCGCTTCCGGGCCGAGGCCCGGCACGCGGCGGCGCTGAACCACCCGAACATCGCCGCCGTCCTGGACTACGGCGAGGCCTGCCCGGAGGAGGCCGGCGAGCACCTGGCCTTCCTCGTCATGGAGCTGGTCGAGGGCGCGCCGCTGTCGGCCCGGCTCGCCGCGGAGGGGCCGATGGACCCCGAGGACGCGCTGTCGGTGCTGCAGCAGGCGGCCGCCGGCCTGGCCGAGGCGCACCGCCGCGGGGTGGTGCACCGCGACGTCAAGCCGTCCAACATCCTCGTCCGTCCCGACGGCGCGGTGAAGCTCACCGACTTCGGCATCGCCCGCTCGGCCGACAGCGTGCCGCTCACCGGCACCGGCCAGGTGGTCGGCACCGCGCAGTACATGTCCCCCGAGCAGGCGCAGGGGGAGCCGGCCACCCCGGCGAGCGACGTCTACGCCCTCGGGCTGGTCGGCTACGAGACGCTGACGGGGCACGCGGCGTTCGAGGGCACCAACCCGGTGACGGTCGCGCTCAAGCACGTCGTCGCCGACCCCGAGCCGCTCCCCGCCGAGCTGCCGGAGGAGGTCCGCGACCTGATCGGGTCGGCGCTGGCCAAGGACCCCGGGGAGCGCATCCCCGACGGCGCCGCGTTCCTCTCCGCCGTGCGGGAGACGGTGGGGCCCGGGACGGCCTCCTCGCCCGGGCTCGCGATCCCCGGCGCTGCCCGGGCGTCGGACACCCGGCCCGCCCGGCTGCCCCGCCCGGCCGGGGCGTCCCGCTCGCCGGTCTCCGGGCGGCCCGCCCGGCGCCGGCGCACGCTGCTCCTGCTGCTGCCGCTCGTGGTGCTGCTCGTGGGCGCCGGCGCGCTCGCCCTGGCGCTGGCCGGCCCGGCCGCCGGGCCCGGCGCCGATGCCGCCGAGCGGCCCTCGGCCGCCGCGGACCGCGGCGTCGTGCTCACCGCCGAGCAGTACGTGGGCCGGCCGTTCGACGAGGTGGCCGGCGAGCTGACCGGTCTCGGCCTGACCGTCGTCCGCGTCGAGCAGGTGACCGGCGACCACCCGCCCGGCACGGTGACCGCGCTCGACCCGGCCGGCACCCGGCTCGACGCCGGCGACGAGGTGCGGGTGACCGCTGCCGTCGCCCCGCCCGAGGAGGCGCTGCCCGAGGCCCCGCAGGCCCCGGCCGGGACCGGCGGCGGCGCCTCGGCGCCCGTCGATCCCGATCCGTCGTCCGGCCCGGCCGAGGAGCCGGCGGACGAGGCGCCGGCCCCGCCCGCCGACCAGGCGCCGGACCCGGTGACGTCCGCCGAGCCCACGGCGCCCGCCGAGACCGCGACCAGCCCGGCGCCGGACACGACCGCGCCGCCGGCCCCGTCGGAGCCGAGCGGGGGGACGACCCAGCCGCCGGCGACCGGCGGGGAGACCGGCGGCGAGACACCCGGCGGTCCGACCGGCGGCGGGACGGCGGAGCCGCCGGCTCCCGAGCCCGTCCCGTCGGAGACCGCGGGCACCGCTCCGGCCCCCGCGGGCACGACGGCCGCCGGCTGACGCGGGGGAGGAGCCCGATGGACGCGCGGACCGCCGCGGTCGACACCCCGGGGGTCGACCCGGCCCGAGCCCCCGCCGGCGCCGGCGGGGTGCGGGCTGTCGTGGTCGGCCTCCGCCCACACGGCCCGGATGGCGGCCCCGGGATGCCGGCACGTGGGGTCGCGGGTGGGGCTGTAGGCGACCTGGGCGGGGGTGGGGCG